>URFF01000038.1 GCA_900546995.1 uncultured Sutterella sp. | reverse complement strand
TTTCGTCCCCCACACTGGCTTCGCCTTTTTGAACCCCGGTCCCCGTCGGTGCAATATCCCAAACGAGCCAATGCACAAAGTCGCGGCGCGGTTGATCAGCGGGAATTTCCCCATTCGCATCCCGCGCATTGCGGTCAGTGGGCACATCCGGATCAATGCAAGCTAAAACCAAGGACTTCGTCCCTGCCGGCAAATTGTCCCACTCGAGATGCGGGTTGAGATTGTCGCTTAAGGCAAATTGACCATCAACCAAACGACCGTAAGCGCAATCGCTAGGCATCCACTCGCCGTGGACAAAATCGTGACTGATAATTTTCATAGCGCCTCCCACAAAAATTAGGCTTTAAGCCAAATCGTCACCGGACCGTCGTTCACGAGGCTCACCTGCATATAGGCACCAAAGCGCCCCGTTTGAACCGAGAGTCCGCTTTCTTTGAGTTTATCAACAAAACGGTTATAGAGGCGCTCACCCTCTTGAGGAGCCGCTGCCGGCGTGAAACTCGGACGCAACCCCTTTGAGGTGTCCGCGGCCAAGGTAAATTGCGAGACGGCTAAGATGTCGCCGCCAATTGCCGAGACACTGTGATTTAATTTGCCGTTTTCATCTTCAAAAATCCGATAACCCAGCGTTTTGGCGGCAAGCTTATCGCACTGCTCGTCAGTGTCGCCCTTTTCGGCGCAAAATAAAATCATCAAACCTCGACCGGCTTTGCCGATCACTTCACCATCAACCCGCACTGAGGCTTCGGTTACACGTTGCAATAAGGCAATCATGGGTTTTCTCCCAAAGAAATGATTCGATCATTATACGAAAGGATGCGAAATCGAAGCGACAAAACGCTTCGCAGGAATTGGCAAAAGAAGAAGAGTAGAAAACTTCATCCCCAAAGGGGATTAAGCATTTTTCTCGTTGGTTTTAAGCCATTGATTGAGGGTCACCACGGCGATTTTGTGTTGTCCGCAAAAGGCCTTTTTTGATAAGGAACTCTTTTTGTAGGCTTGAAGAATTTCTTCTTTATAGGCTTTTGGGTACGCTTTAAAGGTCCGCTGCCCCACTTCAAAGAAATCAAGGTGATTGAATTTAAATTGCTGATACCAATACTTCACGCGACTGGTTGGCAATTGCAGAACCGTTGACACACGCTTATAGCCCTGCCCTTCTTGAAAAAGCGCCAACGCTTTGCCACGCAAGATAAAGTCATCGTCGTCTGAGTTCACCCAATCGTCATCGCCCTGACGAAAGCGCTCAAACCACGAATTGACCACGTAGCGCGAGATATCCAACTCACGAGCAACGGTGGCAACACCAAGCCCGGCTCTAAAAAGAGCCAAGGCTTGCTGTTTTGTTTCGGACGAAAAAAGGAGACGCCGCCCCATCTTAAAAGGGGTGTCCGGTTTGCGCCGGACACCTTACCTCAAAGATTAGAAGCGATAGTCAACACGCACTTGACCGAAGAGGCCTTGTGTGTCGTCAGAACCGAAGGCACCGCCCGCTTCAACGCCAAAGCCGAAGTTATCCTTCTGAGCTTTCACGCCGATCGTGGTACGGACCACGCTTTCAGCCCAAACGTCCATCGTGGTTTGACCCACGGCACCGACGTGCGTCGTGGCTTCGACGTCACGATCACCGAAGGCAGCGACATAGGCCACATCCACAGACGGCGTCCACATCCAGCCGGAAGTCGTTTCCATGTCACCGGCGTATTTCACACCGACCGGCAACGTGAAGAGGTTCTGGTCAACGTCACCCACTTGAACGCCTTGGCTTGTCGTGTAGCCATCAGTGCCTACACGCAAGTAGTTCAAGCCAATGTAGGGCACCATGCGGGTGTTTTCGGTAACGTCAAAACGCATTTCACCGCGAACACCAACCGTGATCACATCAGCGTCAACGTCAGCCTTATTCAAAGCGACCGTCGAGTGCGAGATTTCGTTACTCGTTGCCAAGTAACCAACTTGACCCACGACGTTAAATTGACCGAAGCGCTTGCCCGTGTAGATTTGAGCACCGTAGTAGTCAACGTCGTTATCAACACCGGCGTTATCGCCTTCGCCCTTCACGCTACCCGTACCGACATTGGCCAAGGCACCGAACGTCCAATCGCCCGTGGTGTATTCACCGCCGACGACCACGCCACCCAATTCGCTCTTGATGGCACCGAAGTCAGCCGAGCCGCCCATTTCCGTGCGACGACCGGAGGCTTCAGCAAAGAGCACACCACCTTCGTGTTGGTCGTTGATGATGGAGGCACGCTTATTCGCGGCATCGATACCCAAAGAGGCGCTATCGATCGCAGCCGTTTGAACACCAGCAGCCGTTGCGAGGTTAACCGCAGCGTTTAATTGTTGCGAGCGGTTTTCGTTTGTCACACCAACCGTCGTTTGATCCAAGAAGCGTTCGATAAAGCGAGCCCCCTTATTGTCGTGGTTGTGCAAATCAGCGAGCATGTCCGTGGCATCGAAGTCACCCAGACCCACTTCGTCTAATTCAGCACCCGTGCGAGCTTCAAACGTGTAACCGGTTTCGTCTTGGACCGCCTTATAAAGAACGTTATCCACCGTCGTGGCCGTTTCCTTGTCAGCTGCAATCTTCACCGTGGCACCGTCTTCGGCAACACCCACAAAGTGGATGGCACCTTCTGCCGTCTCAGCCGTGCCCGTCACCTCGGTCTTCGCTGCAGCGTCGGCAATTAACAAGCCGTTAGCACCCATGTAAAGGCCCGGGGCCGTGTTATCCGTTTCGCCAACCAAGACTGTGGTGTTCGAGAGATCCACGTCGCCCGTCATATAGACCGTGGCAACAGCTTGAGTCGGAGCAGCGGCAGCGATTTCAATGGCATTGGCACCGGTTTCGTTAAAGCTTAACAAACCTGTATCGACAGCGAAGGTCATGCCGTCAGTCTTCACACCCTTGACCACGGAGGCAAAGCCAGCGGTATTTGTCGTGTCGTCACCGATGACAAGTGCTTTCTCTGCGAGATCGCCCTCAAACGAAGTGAATTCAACAGGGCCGCCTGTGACAACGGTTTCGTCCCGGTTACCGAATTCGTATTTCAGGCCAGAGACAGAACCATTAGCGGCAATGGTGTTAAAGCCGATAACCTTTTGATTTTCAGCGAACTTGTATTCGGCCTGGGTGATTTCCAAGGCTGAAGATTCCGTGGCATCAGAGCCGTCAATCACTTCACCCTTAAAGACATAAGCGGCACCTAAACGAACCGTAGCCGTCTTGACACTGTTCGTGACGCCTTTGCTACCTTCATACGTGTAGCCGCCGACATAAACATTTTTAACGCTACCCGCGTTAAGCTCGATAGTCACGTCATCAACACTCGTAGAGGCTTGGGCGTATTGATCTGCGTTAGCATAGTTGTTGTTACGTTCGCTACCCACTAAGCCACCGCCGTAGATGTCTCCATCCACCGTAGAACCATTGAGTGCGATAACAGCCGTTCCAACCGTTGATTGACCACCGATAGTCGCAGCGCCACCGCCGTACACATTACCGTTCACCGTACCATCGACAAGGTTAATCGTTACGCTATCAGAATGTACTGTAGCACCAGCGCCCGTGGCAATACCGCCGCCAACAATGGCAGCCTTGCCGTGGTCTAACCCGATTAAATCAGCCGATTCATGAACATAAGTGCCGTTAGTGGGCCTTTCCGAGCTTTCACCCATGGCTAGCTTAAGCAGAGGCGTGGTATCAGCTTTATTGATAACAGTATTTTCTCCAGAAACCGTAATTTCTACCGTCTTTGTGGTCGCGGAAGCATTAAAATCGGAGGCAGCGGTATCATCAATAGCCAAACCACCGCCAAAGATGCCGTCAGTCGTACCACCGATGATATTCATCGTGGCTTTTTCAACGTCAGATTGCGACAGCACATTGGATTTATAGGCATTCTCCCCTTCCAAATCGACTTCACCAGTCGCATAGGCTGCACCACCTGCCATGACAAGAACATGGTCACCACCGCTGACATTAACTGTTGTAGAAGTCACATCTGAGGTGGCATGTGTACCATCAGCAACTCCCTGACCGATGGCAACTGTCATACCGCCGCCTAATGTTGCTACAGAGTAGCCTGCATTCAAATTAACAGTAATATCTTTAGACGTCGCTTCAGCAATCGCTTTGGTTCCTTCAGCAGAGCTGGGCATACGAGCGATAACAATGCTGCCACCTACATTACCAACGTGAGCGCCTTGATAACTGGCTTGAGCTTCGTTCACAGCTACCGTAACGGGATCAACCAAATCGAAGATCGAGCTGAGAGAGTCTGTACTGAAACCATTTTCCAACTGACCAAGAACCGGGCGCATTGCATCAATCAGGTTTCCTGCAGTCGTTTGTAAGGGGACCTTGGCACCATCATTAAATTCCGACGTTGTTTCGTCGCCGATATTCAAAGTGATATTTCCTGTGTTGACATAGGTCTCAGAAGTGCCACCAGTACCACCGGAAGAAGTCATCGCAAGACCGCCGCCTGCAACACCAACTGTCACAGAGTTTCCACCGGCAGTAACGGTAATATCACCTTTGGATTCGACTGTAGCGGTACCTCCATTGATCAACAAATTCTTTTGTTGGGCTTCATCTCCAGCCAAGATGATATTGTCTCCAACACCTTCAATACCTTTTATTGCGTCCCAAACGGCACCCTGAATTTCGGCAGAAAGAGCTGCACCAGAACCAAAAACCCCTACAGAAACCCCATCTGTGATATTGATTGTAGTTTTACCTTCTGTTTTAGTTGTTGACGTTCCGTCAAGCGTCGAAGCGGCTAATCCGCCGCCGAACACACCAACAGTCACTCCAGAGAGTCGGTGATCTTCGTGGTGAGCCGACGAAATATTCAAAATGCTATCGCCTTCAACTGTCGAATTAGCTATTCCACCTAAAGCAATTGAGGAACCAGAGAGAAGAAGTCCTGCGGCATTGGTATGACCATCCAAAGTTACATTTACATTACCCTTTAGTATAGTAGTTGTAGATTTAGCAGAAACCCCAGCAGTTATGACCCCATTGAACGCACTCACTCTTATTCCACTAACATTGATCGCAGAGCTTGCTCCTGTTAATCCAAATAAATTACCACTGTATGCTACTATGTTCACATCGCCGACTCTTGTTAAGTCGGCAGAGAAATTCGAGTATTCGGTATTATTAAGTAAATCCATTCCTGTATTGACAACACGGTCACCACCTACAGTAAGTAACAATGTTGGCTCACTCTTTCCTCCAATCACGATTGAAGTACCACCAATTTTTGTTAGGCTCTCCGGTGTGTCCTCAAGTGATATAGATGTGAAATTATCAAATGCATTTGTTGAAAGCATTTCAGAAATCAACTGAAAACCTGCTGATGACCCAGAGTCATAGAAATTTGATCCACCTGTGGTGCCAAATAAAATAGCAGTCTCCTGACCTTCTTTAATTTGGGATAAAGCTTGACGAAGCGCATCAAGATCAACTTTTTCACCACTCAAAGCATCTTTTATCTCTGTAATCATCTGCCAAGCATCTGCATTGGTTTGAATATTTAACGTGTTCCCATTGCCAGAGATGAACTTGGTAGTTCCCTGATCTTCGCTTGTGACATAGTCATAATCAACCAAAATTTCTTCAGCTTGGGTTGCACCGCCCATCGCTAACAACCCAGCCACCGCAGCCGCCACAATTGTCTTCGTAGCCTTACCGGGCTTACCATGCGTGACTTGCGCTTCTGAAGCGACCACATAAGTCCCGCGAACTTGATTCCAAAGTACTTTAAATGCTTTATTCATTTTCAAACCTTCAAGGTTATTAATGTACGAATCTCCCTCCGACTTCACGGACGGATACTTGCAGCGTACGCTGCCCCCCCCCGACGTATTGACCCATGTCAAAGAAGGCTTAAAGTTTTCTTGAAGGTTTGAAGAGGAAATAACAATTTCGTTATTTATCAAAATGTTATGATTTTTGACATTTTCATGACACAAGGCGTGATTGTTGCTCTAAAGCCACAAAGTGTGTCAGTGAGGGGGAGGAAGAATCAATCGCCTAGATTTTGGGTTGAGGTTCATCGTTTATAAAGCATTCAAACGATCCTGATAACAAAAACCGCCTTCAACCTTAAGAGTCGAAAGCGGTTTTGTGTCGTTAAGCGAAAACGAATTAGTGAACCGTCACCTTGGCCCACTTACGCTTACCAACCTGAACCGTATAAGTCCCAGCCTTAAGCTTCAAACCACGGTCAGCGATGCGTTCACCGTTAATACGCACGCCGCCCTGATCGATGTTGCGGTTAGCTTCACCCACGGACGGGCAAAGACCGGCTTCTTTGATCATCTTACCGACACCGATTTCACCGTCGGTCGCAGCGACATTCACCTCGGGGATTTCAGAAGGCATTTCGCCCGCACGGAAGCGGTTATTAAATTCCACTTCGGCAGCATCAGCTGCGGCCTTATCGTGGAAGCGTTCGACGATTTCTTTAGCAAGCATCACCTTCGCATCGCGCGGATTGCGACCTTCTTCGCATTCTTTCTTCAAGTTCGCGATTTCCGCGTTGCTTCTGAGGCTTAAAAGGTCATACCAATCCCACATGAGCGCATCGGAAATGGACATCACCTTACCAAACATGTCATCGGCTTTATCGGTAATGCCGATGTAGTTGTGCTTGGACTTACTCATCTTGTTAACGCCATCCAAACCCACAAGAAGCGGCATCGTCAAAATGCATTGCGGCTCTTGATCGTATTGGCGTTGCAGTTCACGGCCCACCAAGAGGTTAAAGCGTTGATCGGATCCCCCCAATTCCAAGTCCGCTTGAAGAGCGACACTGTCGTAGCCTTGCATCAACGGATAAAGAAGTTCATGCATGGCGATCGGGGCTTGCTCGGCGTAGCGCTTCGCGAAGTCATCACGTTCAAGAAGGCGGGCGACCGTGTAGCAGCTAGCAAGCTTAATCATGTCGGTTGCCGTCATCTTGTCACTCCACTCGGAGTTATAGCGGATTTCGGTTTTTTCACGATCCAAAATGAGGCTCGCTTGATCGAGATAAGTCTTCGCGTTAATTTCAATTTGTTCGCGAGAAAGTGGCGGACGCGTGACGTTGCGGCCAGAGGGATCGCCGATGGCTGCCGTGAAGTCACCGATTAAGAAAATCACCGTGTGACCCAAGTCCTGTAATTGGCGCAACTTATTTAAAACCACCGTGTGACCGACGTGGATGTCAGGCGCCGTGGGGTCAAGACCGAGTTTACAGCGCAAGGGTTTGCCGGTTGCCATGGAGCGCGCGAGCTTTTGTTCAAATTCGCTTTCGATCAACAACGTGTCCACACCGCGCTTGATCGTAGCAAGCGCCTCTTTGACTTCCGGCGTTACCGGAAACATCTTTTCGTTTTCGCTCATGATTTTCTCGAATAATTTTTACAAAATAAAGGGCTTAATAAAAAGCAGAAGGCGCCATGCGCAGGTAAAATACACTTCACTTTGGCGTAATCCGTAACGGCTTATTGTATCAAACATCACCTCAATGTCTGCACCAAGCGTTCTCGCAAAAAATCTACGCACTGTCGGTCAAGGGATGCGTATTTGCATTCACTATGCGGGACAGTTTTGGGTTTCGATGATTCGAAGCCCGTATCGTCGTGTCTGCTTGGGAACGATTTTCACGGTTTTGCCGCTCTCAGCCGGCATTGCCGCCTATAACCTTTCGCCATCGGGTGCCGAAGAAGAAGCCCGAAGCCGCCAGGTGATGATTGAGGTGCCGCTCGCGATTCCCGCCATCAGCGAGCAAATTGACGTGGTGACCTCACACCGCCCGCAAGCGACGCACACCACGATGATTCGTCGAAACGATACGCTAGCCGCCATTTTCTCGCGGCTTAATGTGAGTGATGCGGACGCCACACGCTTTATTCGCCAGCAACGCCAAATGCAAGTGCTTGCCAATCCCAGAGAAGGTGTCTACGTTCAAGCGAAAGTAACCGCAGACCGTAAGCTTCAGTCGCTTAAAGTCTTTTTGGAAGCGCGTAACAGCAAAGAAAAAGACACCGTTCTCACGATGACCCGCCACGGTGAAAAGCGCTTCACGCTCGAATCCGACCCCTTCGTTTACGAAACGCAGCAGGCGATGAGCGCAGGTGTCATCAAAACCACGCTTGAAGACGCGCTTAAAGAAGCCGGAGTTCCTGATAACGTCGCCAAACAAGTCCCGCAAGCGTTTGAACGCCGCCTTCATGCGGGCTTAAAGTTCATGCCGGGTGATGATTTCCGCCTCATCTACGAGCGCAAGTTCTTAGGTGGCGACTTTGTGAGAACCGGGCACCTTCTGGCGATGGCAATCACCCATCAAGGCCAACCCATTGAAACCTTCTGGGCCGAAGACGGTACCCGTAACGGCGGCTTTTATAATCTTGACGGAACCACCAATCAAGTGGCCTTTATCCGCGTGCCGGTTGATGGCGCACGCGTCACATCAAGCTTTATGCCGATGCGCCGCCACCCTGTGACCGGTGTTTTGCGCCCGCACCAAGGCACGGACTTCGGTGCCCCTCGCGGCAATCGCATCTACGCGGCCTCTGACGGCGTCATCTCCCGGCGCTCCTTTGACCGCCGAGGCTATGGCAATTACCTCATCATCAAGCATGACGATGAGCGCTCGACGCTTTACGGTCACATGTCGCGCATTGAAAAAGGCATGAAAGTGGGCACCAAGGTGAAAAAGGGCCAAGTGATCGGCTATGTCGGCGCAACCGGTTTGGCAACAGGCCCTCATTTGCACTACGAGCTTCGAGTCAACAACCGCCAGGTCAATCCTTTGACCACTTCCATTCCGGATAAGGACAAATTGACGGCCGAAGAAAAGCAAGCGCTTTTGGCTGCCGCACGGCCGCTCACAACACGTCTTGCGATGTTAAATCGTATCCAATCGGTCAAACCTCAACCCATTCGGGATGAATCAGCCCTTGCGACCTCCGAAGGCAACAAGGATCAACCCGCCTCTTAAGGCTAAAAACTCATGGACTTTGAATACTATATCGGCATCATGTCTGGCACGAGCCTTGACGGTGCCGATGCGGTCTTATGCCGCTGCTCAGAAAACACCACACAGTTTGTCGCGCATCATTATCTTCCCTATTCAGACGACTTAAAGCGTGAGTTATCTTTGCTTTTAACCCCCGGTGAGAATGAAATTGAGCGAGCAGGACGCATTGAGATTCAATTGGCAAAGGTTTACGCCGAGGTGACGTGCTCGTTACTTCAAAAAGCAGGGGTTAACGCTTCAGAGATCCGAGCGATCGGCGTGCACGGGCAAACGGTTCGGCATTGCCCGCAAGATGGGTTTACGGTTCAGCTCAATCACCCCGCGCTCTTAGCGGAACTCACCGGCATTGACGTCATTGCCGATTTCAGAAGTCGTGATATGGCCGCTGGCGGCGAAGGCGCCCCCCTTGTCCCTGCTTTTCACGCGGCGATGTTTGCGAGCACCAATCCTCGCGCCATTGTCAATATTGGTGGCATTGCCAACGTCACCCTTCTTAAAGGTGATACGGTCACAGGATTTGATTGCGGGCCCGGCAACACCCTTTTGGATTGCTGGATTCAAAAGCATCGGGGCCTCTCTTACGATAAAGATGCCCAATGGGCGAAAACGGGCAAGGTTCACGAAGGGCTTCTTGACGCCTTGCTTTCAGATCCCTACTTTAAACGCACCCCACCCAAAAGCACCGGACGCGAGTACTTTAATTTAGCCTGGCTTTATAAGCGCTATCCGGCTTTGGAAACATTGGTGCCAGAGGATGTTGAACGCACGCTAGTCGCTCTCACAACTCAAGCGATTGCCGATGCCACAAGCGGTTTTGTGGAACTCTTTCTTTGCGGAGGCGGCGCCTTTAATCCCCTTATTGTTGACGAATTGCGTCAAAGGGGCTTTACGGTTGAGAGTACCTCAGCCATTGGCATCGATCCGATGTACGTTGAATCCATGGCCTTTGCTTGGCTCGCCTATTGTTTTTGCCACAAAAAAGCCGGGAATCTCCCGGCTGTGACTCGAGCCAAAGGCCCTCGAATTCTCGGGGCCTTGTACCCGGCTTAGTTAGACAGAAAAGGACGAACCGCAACCGCAAGTGGTCACCGCATTGGGGTTGCGGATCACAAATTGCGCCCCGGTCAAATCTTCCTTGAAGTCGATTTCCGCACCCACCAAATATTGGTAGCTTAACGAATCAATCAAAAATGTCACACCGTCTTTTTCCATAACGGCATCGTCGTCGTTGACCGTTTCATCAAACTGGAAACCATATTGGAAACCGGCACATCCACCACCTTGGACAAACACGCGCAGTTTGAGTTGGTTATTGCCTTCTTCTTCAATGAGGCTTTTCACCTTCGAGACCGCATTGTCCGTGAAGTGAATCGGTTCCGGTGCCATGGGCGTTTCATTATCTTGCATCGTGAGTCTTCTCTACAAAAGTTGATCTAGGCGATTATACGGTTTTAGGGGAAAAATGAGTGGCTCAGAAATCAGCCTATTTGTGTCAAAAATCTATCCCTTCTCAAAACCGTTAACCGTCAACTGGTTAGCCCGATTAAAATCACCCCGGCGGTCATGGCGGCAATACCCATTAAACGCTTCTTCGTGAGTGGCTCTTTTAATAAAAGCCCACCCAAAATGACACCAGCCATCATGCCCACTTCCCGAGTCGGTGCGACGTACGCAAGCGGCGCAAGGGTTAAAACATACAAAACCAAAAGGTAAGCGCCGGGCGAGCCCACCGTCACCACCGCTAATGCTTGACGTGTCTTCGAAGAGGTGAATAGTTCCCTCACCTCGTCTCGCCAATGAGGTCGCGCCAGAATAAAGGGCGTGAAAATCAATCCCCGCATCGCAAGCGACGGGAAATAAAACGTGATTGGATTCAGGCCCGTGCTTTGTTGCACAGCCCAAGCGTCACAAAAGGAGTAACCGGCAATACACACGCCCGTTAACGTCCCCCAAAATAGCCCCGTTTTCACGGGACGAGCATTTTGACTAGCCTCAGTGGGCTGGGCTAAAAACACAATGCCCGACAGAATCAGCGCAATCCCAATCCAACCCACCACTGTCGGCATATTGCCCAAAACGAGCACTGCGGCAATGACCGTAATCAAGGGACCCGTCCCCCGAGCGGTCGGGTAAACCACCGAATAGTCCCCATAGCGGTAACCCGTTTGCAAAATAACGCCATACAGAACATGAATGGGCGCCGAGAGGAAGATCACCAACCAACCGACAGGCGTGACCCTCGAAAAATCATCCCAAAGGAAATACAGCACGGGCGGCAAGGCCAGAACCGTCGTGATGAGGTACACCACCCACCAAAAGGTTCGGTTGGCATTGGCACGCTTTAGAAAATAATTCCACGTCGCGTGAATCTGTGCGGCCAATAAAACGATGAGTAAGGCAAATCCGGACATTGATTAAAAATCTCAAAAAGACAAAGCCATTGTAACGCTGCCCTTTATCCACTTTCAAAAAGCCTTTCGCAAAATGAACTTTCCCTCCAGAAAGCACCGATAGGAAGGATTAAGTGCCTTCATTGAACCACGCTCAAATGTTCTCAGACCCGCGATCGAAGAGATTATTGCCGAAATGAGAAAAAGGGCTCGATGGAACCACCGAACCCTTTTTTGTAAGGTTGCCCGAAGGCAACCTGCCAATCTGGCTGAAAGCGATTAACGCTTGGAGAATTGCTTACGGCGACGGGCCTTGCGAAGACCGACCTTCTTACGTTCGACTTCGCGAGCGTCACGGGTCACGAAGCCCGCGGCGGACAACTGGGCCTTCAAGCCTTCGTCGTAGTCAATCAAAGCACGGGTGATGCCGTGACGCACAGCGCCGGCTTGACCCGTTTCACCACCGCCACGCACGTTGACCATCACGTCAAACGTTTCAACGTTTTCGGTGAGTTCCAACGGTTGCATCACGACCATACGGCCGGTTTCACGGTGGAAGTATTCATTCAAAGGACGACCGTTGACCACGATCTTGCCGGAACCACGCTTAATAAAGACGCGGGCCACGGAGCTCTTGCGACGGCCGGTGCCGTAATTGTAATTGCCGATCATGCCGAATCCTTATTAGATGTCAAGGTTCTTGGGTTGTTGAGCCGTATGCGGATGTTCTTCACCAGCATAGATCTTCAACTTCTTAATCATTTGGTAGCCCAACGGGCCCTTCGGGAGCATACCCTTGACAGCGATTTCAAGAGCACGGCCCGGATGACGTTCCTGCATCTTGGCAAACGTCGTTTCCACGATGCCGCCGGGATAGCCGGTGTGACGGTAGTAAGTCTTTTTCGTAGCCTTAGAACCGCTCAACTTCATCTTGGAAGCGTTGATCACAACGATGTAATCGCCCGTATCAACGTGCGGCGTGTATTCAGGCTTGTGCTTGCCACGGAGGCGAGCAGCAATTTCAGCAGCGAGATGACCGAGGATCTTGTCCGTGGCATCAACCACGTACCATTCGCGGGTCACTTCGAGCGGCTTAGCCGAGAAGGTCTTCATTATTTATTCACCTATCAATGAAAACGCACGACATTTTAGTCAGTCGCGCGTCAAAGTCGTGTCGCTTACGGCCGCAAGCACCAGCAACACCGATTCAAATTCGTTTCCTCGCCGACGAATCCGAGAAACAGAGAAACGGGGATCCGATCGACAGGAAGCGTGATTTTACAGAAAAAAGTTAAAAAAAACAATAAGCAAATGATCCTGAGCGAAACTTCAATCGTCATGACCTTTGCACAAAAGGATCCCTAGATTATCCTCTCCGATTCGATAGACAAGACGATGTCAGATCAAGATAAGCGTCACCGTTGGTATTGGGCAAGAAATTTTCCTCTCGCTCCTTCGCGCTGTCCGACATAGCCTCCGATTTTAAATCTACCACCCAAAGTGAATTGTCATTTTAGTAACACGATTTTTTCGGCATTCTGAATAAAAAAAGCATAGTATAACCACGAATTTTATGGTAAAAACCGTGGTTACGATATAACACGTCAAGAGTCTTGCTTCACTCTGAGCTCAAACTTTTCCAAAAGCGCTTCTCGAAGATTTACATCAAAACTTAAAAGCCGATCATCGCGGAAAACCTTGACACAAACGGTTTGACTTTCGGCGATCCCGGCAAGCAATCGCTCCCACGTTGCTTTTTTGGCCCGCAAGCCGGCAATAGCCACCAATTCATCCCCTTCGGCAATGCCTGCCTTTTGAGCGGGCCCATTTTCGTCAACACGTCTGACGGTTAGAGTCGTTTCTCCTGAAACGGTCATCCCAAAAAATAAGCGGCAGCGCTCAAGCGGCACCTTTTTCAGTTCGACGCCATCCCGGGTTAACAATTTTTCATAATCGGGTTCTTCGGTGTGATACACCCAGCGATCGAGGAGCTCGTCAACGTTAATGCCGGTCGCATCAACAAAAAGTTCTCCCATCCCCTCTTCATCAACACCCGCATAATGTGCTCCCGCTTCTAAGTAATGACTCCACGCATGACGCAGCACATCATTCAGTGATTTCCGAGATTTCGTCTTTTGTCTTATGGTGGCATCAAGCGCATAGGCAACGAGTGCCCCTTTGTCGTAATAGCTCACCACCGAGTTGACTCGATTGGTGCGCACCTTGTAGTACTTAATCCATGCATCAAATGACGACTCGGCAAGACTTTGATGCGCACGGGCCGCAGCGGCCATATGACGAGTCAACAAGCCGGCCAAATGCTTAAGGTACGTTTTCTCATCAATGAGCCCCGCTCTTAATAAGAGCAAGTGATCGTAGTAACTCGTAAAACCCTCAAAGACCCAAAGTAGTCGCGTATACGACTCAAAACGCAAGTCATAGGGAATGAACACGGCGGGTTTAACACGCTTGACCCACCACGCATGGAAATACTCGTGAGCAAATAGCCCTAAAAGACGCACATAGGCTTCATCGTCTTTCGCCGTGTCATGGCGGGGTAAGTCAAAGCGAGAGGCAATCAGCGCCGTGCTTTGAGCGTGCTCCAAACCACCATAGTCGTCTGAAGACAAGTTAAGGTAGAAGTCATACTGATTAAAAGGCGCTTTTTTCTCCACGGGATCAAAAAAGGCGATAACGGTTTCACAGGCTCGACAGACGTCGTGTTTTAACCGCTCTCTGTCAAACGGCAAAACGGCACCGGAGACAATGATGCGATGCGGCACACCGAATGCCTTAAATTCAATCGCCTCCCACGTCCCCATTTCCACCGGTGAATCAATGAATTCCTCGTAGTCTCGAGCCCGATACGTTCCCCAACCCCTTTTATCAACTTTTTGAGAATTCAAAGTGGTTGCCAAAGACCACTGTTTGCAGAAAGACGAGTTGGTCTTTATTGTGACTTTGATGGGCTCCTTTTCCAATCCCAAAGGCAACAGACAAACGCTTGATGCATTGAAAAAGCCTCTTTGCGTATCAAGCCAGGCCCGGCGTACGGAAGGATCTTGAGCAAATACGTCGTAACTTAACGAAATCGTTTTAACGCCTTCGGGAATGACCGTCATCCAAGTGGTTTTATCGACTTTATCCAAATCCCACTCGGTCTCATCAACGTGCATGGTCACCGCCGAGAGGTCTCCTGCCATATCCCGAATCATGTAACTGCCCGGCAGCCACGTAGGCAACATGAAAACCCATTCGCCAGCCCGAGGTTTGGCAAGTTCCAGCTCAACGTGAAAAAGATGAGCTTCTGGGCGATCCAACGAAATCCGATAATGAATGCTCATGACACAACCTTTGAAAAAAGGACCGTACTCCTTTGAAGGAAGCGGTCCTTTGAAAATAATTAAAACTCGAATAAATGCCGACTATTGAATTAGAGGTCTTTTTCTTTAGCGGGCTCGGTCGGAATTTCAAACCATTCCTCATCATCCTCTTCGACGGCCGGGAAACCCTCGACTTGATCGACTTCGACCGCAGCAGGTTCTTCAACCTTATCTTCGGTCACGGCCGGTTCGTTTTCGTCTTCTTGTACTGGAGAGGCGGCTTCGTTTTGCGCTTGTTCAAAAGCGGCCGGTCCCATGATCTTAGCCAAAGCAATCAAATGACGAAGGGCGTCATTGACCGCTTGGCTGGAACCGAAAACGCGAGCCACATCGGCATCCAACGTGATTAACGCGTTGCGCGAGGGGTTACCCACATAGGCGCGGTTGCTACTTGTGCGACTAGCAACGGCTGCGCGTGCGCGGGGACCAGAGCGAACGCCAAAAAAGTCCGTTTGAGTCAAACGGCTTTCGGGGCGGCGATTAAAGCGCTTGCGATCAGAACGTCCTTCAAAGCGATTGTCGCGACGCTCGAAACGGTCATCACGGCGATCGAAACGACGATCGCTGCGGCGGAAATCATTGCGATCGGAGCGGCCAAAGCCCTCACGATCATCCATACGACGGTCAAAACGGCGGGGGCGATCGTCACCGGCGAATCGTTCACGATGGCTGCCCGTTTCTTCCCAAGGTTTACGCATAAATTGTCCTATCTGAAATGAATTGAGTAAAAAGAAGTTACTATCGCCGTTTTGTCGGCAAACCGCGATGATATCAAAGTTTTTCGGGTAATTGTTTGAGTTTTCGGGATTATTTTCTGATAAGCACTTCATGCAACGAAAAGTTGTTCAAAACCATCAGACACATTCTTTCAAAAAAAGCGCAAACCTTTGCGAAAAAGCACACCAACGCCCATTCGCATTGCGTTACACTATGAATAAGGGAAGGGCAAAGCGCCCAGTCCCACTCTTCATAACAACAAAAAAGAGGGATTTTATGGCACAAGCATTACAAGTGACATTCCATGGCATCAGCCGTTCAGAAGCCGTTGAACAAGCCATCAGCAAAGCGCTTGACTCTTTGGTTAAATTCAATCATAACTTGGGTCCGTGCCACGCCACCATTACCCAGGAAGGTCACCAGACAATGGGTGCCTTCACGGTTCGTGTCACCATCGTTGCCTCCGGCAAGGATATCGTTGTTTCACGCACCAACAACGACGTGATGTTGGCTATCAACGAAGTGTTTGACACATTAAGCCGCGCCGTGGGTGACGCTGCGGAAAAACGTCGTCATTATTAATCGATTCTGAATGAATCGGGGGTGTTACAGAGTCCCGTTATGAAAAGGGACCAAGTAAACACCCCCTTGTTTTATGCGAAAGTTTTAGATTTCTCACCAAACAATAGTGCGATCTCGTCCGTCTAAACACTTTCGTTTGTATCCTCATATCGTTCGAGTACATGCAGCAATCAAGATGGCGATTGGCATACCTATCCCAATCACTGATTTAAAAAATTCCATAATACATTATGGAAATATGTACACAATTCCAGAATATAGTATGGTGATTTTATGATTTCTCGTGACTTGACATCCAGTATTCTGAATTCAACGCCTCCAAAGGGCGTCGTCAACTTTCTGAACGGAGACCGACCTCGAGACGTCAGACAATTGCAAGGCCTTCAGTCTGCAGGCGACATCGATGTCTTACTTTCCAGTTCTGACACCATCATCATCGATGAGGCCCAAAATGTTCCCAATATCGGTCGTATCGTCAAAATGTTGGTAGACGCCAACCAAAAAACAAAGTTTTCCTAACTGGATCCTCTGCCTTGGAACTTGCTCAAGGTGTTCGAGAATCCGCCGTTGGTAGAGTCATCAATCGGAATTTGTAGCCGTTATCACTTCATGAGCTAGCCAATGAATATGGCTGGGGTTATGTGCAAACCAATCTCGATCGTTTCTTGGTCTACGGCACCTATCCGGCAACCGTAACCGATCCCGATACTGCAGTTGAACAACTCATTGACCTGAGCGGAGCTCTTCTGTTCCGGAATGTTCTTGCCTTACAAGACGTTCGTAGCCCCGGCACCCTCAGACAACTGCTCGAACTGCTTGCCTATCGAATCGGTCAAGAGATTTCCTACGAAAGTCTCGGTAGAGAGATCAGAATGCACAGTCAAACGGTTGAACGTTACATCGACATTTTGGAAAAATGCTTCATTATCAAACGATGCAATTCTTTTGCTAAAAATCTTGATAATGAGATTAAGAAGGGCAAGAAAATTTATCAAAGGTTTCGTAAAACCCCGTCATTAATGGCGGGGATATAAGAAACCGAATACAAAGAAACCAAATACGTCAA
>URFF01000037.1 GCA_900546995.1 uncultured Sutterella sp. | reverse complement strand
CATCGAAACCCAGGCGATCGCACTCTTACAGTCTATTGAGGATTAATGCTCTTTGTCTTGGCTTAAGACCGAATCGGATGGTGCCGTTTGTTCTTCCAGAATGGGTTTTTCATCGGGAAGATTGGCAAGCGGCATGGATAGTTCAACGATTAACCCATGCGGATGATTCGCTGAAAGCGTGATCTTTCCACCGGAGCGTTTAACCACTCGGCCGACAATGGCTAGGCCAAGTCCCGCACCCTTAGCGCCACCACGCGCCGTATCGCCTCGTTCAAAGGGGCGGACAATGCGGGCCATCTCTTCGGCGGGAACCCCTTTACCTTTATCACCGATGCGAAGTACTGCGTCATTGCCTTGACGCAATACCTGAATATTTAAATCCAGCCTACCGGTTTCGGGATCACGACCGTAGCGATCGGCATTGACAATGATGTTTTGTATTGCACGAACCAATTCGGTTGGGTGCGCCATCACATAGAGATTACCCATGATGCTGGTTTCAATTTGCACGTCGCCTTTGGAGCGCATACGGGTATCGTTTAAGGTGTCATTGGCGCAAAGCCCCAAGTCGACGCGCTCAAGGGGTTGCTTGCTGCGGTGCGCATAGGCTAGGAACTGATTGACAATGCTTTCCATTTGTTCCAAGTCGCTCACCATTGCTTCGCGTGTGTCTTCCGGCAAGTCAGCCAGTTCGATTTCCAAGCGCATACGCGTGAGCGGCGTTCGTAAGTCATGCGAAACACCGGCAAGCAGTAACTCCCGATCACTTTCCATACGCTCAAGCTCTTGCACCATATGATTAAAGCTGCGGTTAACGGCTTCAATTTCAGCTGTGCGGGTATTTTCCGGTAAAGGATCAGGTTTTTCACCACGCCCCAATTTTTTTGCGGCTGCACTTAATTGTGCAAGGGGACGAATGGTTCTTTGCGTTAAAACGCTGGCGCCCAGCGTGCCCATCAAAAAGGCAACGAATGCCCACCAAACCCATGCCGTACCAAAGGGCGGATCCAGTAAATCGTCGCGAATCATCAACCAATAGTTATCACCTTCAATGGTTGTCGAAACCCAAAGACCGGGTTGATCGTTGACGCTTCCGGCAATGATGGTATTTTCGCCGAGGCTTGCTTTGGTTTGCGTTTCAATGAGTTCCGGGATGTTGCCTTGAGAGACGAGTTTCGTCCAGTGATCGTTTTCATCGCGGGGGATGATTCGCACACCTTCTTGATAAGCCAAAATGTGCAAAAGATCGGGGCGATAATCCGAATCAGCAGAAATCAAGGCGTACCGGGTTAAATTCACGGTAGAGACAATCTGCTGAGCCACGCCACGGGAAAACGGAACTTCGGACAAAACGCGAAAGCTTTGAAGCCATCCGAGCGCCGTGATGATCAAAAGTAACATCAACAGAAGGAAAGTACGCCAAAATAGGCTCGTTGACTTCAAAGCCATACTGATACTCCATTAAAGGTTAATTGCTTTGGCCGTCGGGAATAAAGACGTAACCCACCCCCCAAACCGTTTGCAAGAAACGAGGCTTGGAAGGATCCGGCTCAATCATTTTGCGAAGACGAGAGACCTGTACGTCGAGTGAACGGTCAAAGGCTTCGTATTCACGACCACGGGCAATTTCCATCAACTTATCACGCGAAAGCGGTTGTTTCGGATGACGGGCAAAGGCCTTTAAAACCGCAAATTCACCGGTGGTCAACGGAACAGGCTCGCCGTTTTTACGTAAAACACGAGTGCCTAAATCCAATTCGAATTCGCCGAACTTCACGACCTCATTTTCCATCGAAGGAGCGCCCGGCGCATCGGCAACCGGTCGACGGCGCAACACGGCGTGAATTCGTGCGAGCAGTTCGCGCGGATTAAAGGGTTTCGGGATATAGTCATCCGCACCCATTTCCAGTCCGACGATCCGATCGACGTCTTCACCGCGAGCGGTGAGCATGATAATCGGCGTCGTGTCTTTTTGCTCGCGCAAGCGGCGTAGAATCTGAAGACCGTCCTCACCGGGCATCATCAAGTCGAGAATGAGCGCATCGAAGCGTTCTCTTAACCAGAGACGATTCATCGTTACACCGCCGTCGGCGACATAAACTTGAAAACCGTTTTCTCCGAGATAGCGACGTAAAAGATCGCGCAAGCGGGGATCGTCATCAACGACAAGCAATTTGGGCGTACGTTCTGCCATAATGGGTCCTCAATAGAAATATATTTTTAAATTCGAACAGAGTATTTCGTCTCCGTTCTGTTACATTTATTTTGAAGGAATTTTTGAGGATGTAAAGTCTCTGACAAAGTTTAGTTACAAAATAACGAGGGAATTAATAATTATTTTCACCTTTAGCGGCGATTCTTCCTTACTATCCAAATTGTATCGGATTGAGTTGCCCAACATTGGGCAAAGGAAGAATGAATGCAATTTAGGCATTTAACAAAAACGGTTTTGACGCTGGCTGCAGCCGGTTGCTGCTGTGCAGCCTGCGCCCATCCGCTCTTTGTTCATACAGCTGATTCTCTGGGAGCGGAGTCTATACAGCGATATGTTGCTCCTGAGGATCTTCTTTTTGCCTTACCTCAGTCAGAGAACCAACCGAAGTTGTGGCGCAATATGACCGCTAAAGAAAGGGCTGAGATTTGGCCTTTTTTATCCAATGGCATGAAAAAGCGTTATTGGCGCAGCATGACTAATGCTGATCGACGAGCGATGAGGGCTGAGTTGTCTCCGAGAGAAAATGCTGAATTTCGCTCACGGTTTGTATCGCCCGATAACTGTCGCTATCGTGGGCATGGTGGCCCGGCGCCAAGACAGGAACATGTGTTAAGTCCTGAAGAGCGCGATTTGATGCGCCAACAAATTCGAGAGATGCACGTTCAAATATATCACTACCGGCACGGCGCACCGTCGGTGGTTGTGACGCCGTTGTCGCCCGATAGCGATCAAGAGACCGCTCGATCGGCGCAATAAAATCTTCTTGTCAAAGTGGCTGGATGAAGTGGTTTTCTCCAGCCTTTTTCTTTGTCGCATGCTAAGATGACGAGGTATTTTTTGAATTGAAACACCATGTCATCGCCTACTCTTCTTGCTTTTGATACCTCGACGGAGTTTTGCTCGGTCGCCCTCTATGCTGATAACCGTTATTTCACTCAGACAGAAAAGCTTGGAAACGGTCATTCGAACGTGTTATTACCGTGGATTGATGAGTTTGTGAACTCAGCAGGCATCCGTTTAAAGGCGATTGACGGTATTCTTTTCGGTGCCGGTCCCGGTTCCTTTACCGGATTGAGAATCGCCTGTGGCGTCGCGCAAGGGTTGGGATTTGGCCTGGACAAAAAAGTCTTACCGGTCGGAACATTGCTTGCGACCGGTTATAAGCACCGTCAACTCAATAAACGCATCGCTGTCTTAAATGACGCTCGAATGAGTGAGTGTTACGCAGCTTTATATCAATGCGATGAAAACGGGTTTCACTGTGTTAGCCAGGAACAAATTACCAAGCCCGAAGAGGCGCCTGATTGGGTCCGCCAAAGTCAAGCGTCCTTAGTTGTCGGCACGGCAATCGGTGTCTATCCAATGAATTTTGAGATCCCAGCGCTTTACGCTCATCCTGATGCTCAATCGATGATTCAGTGGTATTTGGATACGCAAGAAACCTCTCAAGCGCTTTGGATTAAGAGTGATTTGGCCGCACCCCTTTATGTTAGAGATCGCGTTGCTCTTACCATTAAAGAAAGAGCGCAAGGGGAAAAGCTGTGACGGTCGAGTTGATTGAGGGCTCCATTTCCGACCTGGATCGTGTCGCGGAAATTGATTCGCAATCTTTTGAGTTCGCTTGGACAAGAGAGCAATTTCAATCCTCCTTTGAAGCGGGGCATCATTTTCTGTTGGTGAAGGAAGGGGCGGTGACGGTCGGTTTTGCCGTTTACATGCAGATTTTCGAACAGGCCGAGTTACTTTCAATTGCCATCGCCCCCACATTTAGACATAAAGGTTATGCGCAGATGCTTATTGAAGGGATGTGCGCTGATCTGATGAAAAAGGGGGCTGAGTACCTTTTCTTAGAAGTTCGGGTTAGCAATCGACCCGCTCGATCGCTTTATGAGAAAATGGGATTTAAAGAAATTTCCCGACGTAAAGGGTACTATCCGACTGAAACTGGTCACGAAGATGCGATCGTGATGCAAAAGAACTTATTGTTATGACGTATTCAGAGCAAAACGCCCGTTTATGGATGGCCATGAACATCGGTCCTTTATGGATCGCACGCGATGAGGATGATCCCTTGTCGCCGCAGGCGATTGCTCGTGACGAAGCAAAAATTCAAACATTAAAAGAACCTGAGCAGGTTCGAAGCGAGACTCAGTCGGAAGCGAGTTCCGTCAAAAAAATGGAGTCGTTTGTCGCTCAGCCTCCTTTGAGTCGAGCGATTCCGAAAGCAGAACCAGTCACGTCCGAGCAGACGGTTAGTTTTAATCCGGCCGATCGTGAAAAAATCGCTACGGCTAATTGGTCTCAATTACAAGAGATGGTGAGCCGCTGTCAGGCCTGCAAAATCTTGTGCCAGTCCCGACTGTCGACGGTTTTCGGCACTGCAGAGCCCACAGCCAAGCTCGTTATTGTTGGAGAAGCCCCCGGTCGTGACGAAGACCTGCAGGGCAAGCCCTTTGTCGGAAAAAGCGGAGAGCTTTTGGAAAATATTCTTCATGCCTTGGGGTTGGTGCGCGGTAAAGACGTTGCAATCATCAATGTGTTGAAATGCCGCCCGCCCAACAATCGTGACCCGATGGAAGATGAAATCGCGGCTTGCCGCGCTTATCTGGATCGTCAACTTCAGTTAATCGACCCCAAAGTCGTGATTCTTTCCGGTCGAATTGCCGCGCATACGCTACTCAACACCATGGAATCGATGGGGCGGCTCAGACAAAAAACGCACAGCATGACGATTAACGGGCGCAATGTGCCTGTCATCGTCACTTACCATCCGTCTTATCTTTTGCGTTCACCGACAGAAAAAGCCGCTGCTTGGCGAGACTTTATGTCGGCCAAACATCAGCTCTTGGGCACTTAAAATTTAAATTAGTGGCGCTTTTCTTCACCGATAAGGTGAGTGGAATCGTATTCTTTTTGATTGACGTGATGTTTGAGAATAACCAGGAACATGGAAGCAATCACGAAAATGCCGAAAATGACCATCGTTGCCGGCGCACTCAGATTAAAATGAATCAAAAGCGAGTAGATGCCGAGCATAATCAGAATGGATAGATTCTCGTTGAAATTCTGAACGGCGATTGATTTGCCGGCACTCATCAAAACGTAGCCTCGATGCTGCAACAAAGCGTTCATCGGCACAACGAAAAAGCCCGCGCAAATACCAACGGTCACTAAAACCGCAGAGGCGATCAACATCGGCCAAGTGATAAGGCAACCGAAGAGATCAATGCCGCCCGCAGGAACCATACTCTGATTGAAATACGCCGAGCAGGAAACGAGAACACCCATGACAATGCCCATCGGCAACACCTTCAACGAGTCTTTCAAAGAGACCAGTTGAGCGGCTAAAACCGCACCGATGGCAATGCCGATACTGACCACTGCTTGTAAAATAGCGCCTTCCGAGAGATTCATTCCGAGGGCGACTTCGGCCCATTTCAACACGAGGAATTGCAAAACGGCACCGGCTCCCCAAAATAAAGTGGTCACCGACAGAGAAATCTGCCCCAGACGGTCGTGCCACAGAGTCATGCAGCTTTTATAAAACGTCTTAAGTGTTTCAATCGGCCGAAAGTCCGCTTTGGGATAACGGGCACCGGTATCAGGAATTAGCAAGTTAACGGCGGCAGCTCCCAGATAAACCAAAACAATGATCGAGATGGCCGCTTGCGCGGGCGTGGCAATTCCAAGTGCCTCAAAGGGAAAACCGCTATGAAGGATGGCGTAGCTTACCGCGTCACTAATGAGCACGCCGCCAAGCACCACCCCTAAAATAATGGATGCAACCGTAAGCCCCTCGATCCAACTGTTTGCCAGCACGAGTTTTACAGGGGGTAAGAGTTCGGTGAGGATGCCGTATTTGGCCGGTGAATAAGCGGCCGCCCCAATACCCACGACGGCGTAGGCCAGCAGCGGGTGTGAGCCGAAAAGCATTAAAAGACAGCCGACCACCTTAAGCATGTTGGTGAGAAACATGACCCGTCCTTTGGGCATCGAATCCGCGAAAAGTCCAACATAAGCGGCCAGACAGATGTAGCTCAGAACAAAAAAGAGTTTGAGAAGCGGCGTCATCCAATCGGGCGCTTGAAGCTGAGCGAGCAAAGCAATGGCTGCGATAAGCAGAGCGTTGTCGGCTAAGCTCGACAAGAACTGCGCACACATGATTGAATAAAAGCCACGTTTCATACAAATCTACTTTCTGAACGAATTTTTTCATTGTAACAGCATTATTCAGTCACGTTTATCCGTGAAACCTACATTGCTGTATCAAAAAGTTTCGATTTGACCTGCTCAACTCCTCATTGAGTCTGCCGCTGGGTTATCATTAAAAGGTTTTTGGTTGGCCTCGGGTCAACCGGTGCTATTTTTAAAGGGATTATTCTATGCCACGTCCCATCTGCGCCACCATTCATATGGGCGCTCTCAGACATAATTTGGAACGCATGCGCCGAGCAGCTGAAGGTCGCATGCTTTGGGCCGTTGTTAAGGCCAATGCTTACGGTCACGGTTTGATTCGTGCCATGCATGCTTTTGAAAAAGCTGATGGGCTCGCGATGATTGATCTGTGTGACGCACAGGCGGTGCGCGAGGCCGGTTGGACTAAACGGATTTTATTGCTTGAAGGGTTCTTTGACGAAACCGATTTGCCGCTATTGGAAAAATACGACATTGAGACGATCATTCACAACCGTGAAATGATTGATATGCTCAAAAAGCATGCGCCTTATCACAATCTCAAAGTTCATATCAAGGTTAATTCGGGTATGAATCGGCTGGGCTTTTTACCGCTGGAAGAAAAAGTCATTAAGCAGGAGCTGATTGGAATTAAGGGCGTTCAAGTGATGGGGGTTGTCACGCACTTTGCCAATGCCGAACCCAGTTATCTCTCTGAAAACCCGGCCTCCGTTTCCAAGCAGCTTGCTCGTATGGGGCGTCTTGCGAAAGACGATGAAAATGTCTGCATGGCCAATTCCGCGGCCACATTGTGGCGGCACGAAGTGGGCGGCGACGCCGTACGTGCCGGCGTTGCGCTTTACGGCGCAAGCCCGGATGACAAAATTTCAAGTGAAGAGCTCGATATCATCCCTGCCATGACCTTATCGGCCAAAATTTTGGCGATTCAAGAAGTCCCGAAAGGCGAGGCGATCGGATACGGTTCGCGGTTTATCACTCAAAGGCCTTCAAGAATCGCTGTCGTGGCTTGCGGCTACGCCGATGGGTATCCTCGTCGTGCGCCCGATGGAACACCGACCTATGTAGAAGGTCATATCGCTCCGATAGCAGGCTCCGTTTCCATGGATATGCTTACGATCGATATTACTGACATTAAAGATGCTCACGTCGGCAGTGTTGTTGAGCTTTGGGGAAAAAATATCCCGGTCAATACCGTGGCTCGCGCTTGCGGAACCATCGGTTATGAGCTGATGTGTGCTTTGGCCCTTCGCGTTCCAGTTGTGGAAGACGAAAACTAATGGCGACATCGAAGAAAAAGAAAGTCGAGTGGGTTTGTTCCGAGTGCGGCGGGACCACTTTAAAGTGGGCCGGTCGCTGTCCGCATTGCGGTGAGTGGAACACTCTGCAGGAATTCACCGTTGAAACGGGGGCGGCTGCCCGCTATTCGGATTCCCGACACAGGGGACTGGTTGCTGCAAGTAAAGTTCTTGATCTCAATGATGTTCAGGCTCAGGAAGTGCCTCGGATTGTGACGGGCTTTTCTGAGTTTGATCGTGTCATGGGAGGTGGCTTAGTCCCCGGCGGCGTTTCCCTTTTGGGCGGCGATCCGGGGATCGGCAAGTCCACATTGCTCTTACAAGTCATGAATCGATTGGTGCAGCTTGGTGTGGGTTCGCTTTATGTGAGCGGTGAAGAATCACCCGGCCAGATTGCGATGCGTGCCAAACGCTTAGGGATCGATCCGAAAGGCATGCGGCTCATGAGCGAAATTCAACTCGAAAATATCGAGTCGACGCTTTTATCCGAAAAGCCCCAATTTGTCGTGATTGACTCGATTCAAACGCTTTTTTCCAATCAATTGGATTCCGCTCCTGGGTCGGTGACGCAAGTCAGAGAATGTTCGGCAAGATTAACACGCTTGGCAAAAAGCGAAGGCTGCACCTTGATTTTTGTCGGTCATGTGACAAAAGAGGGGAGTTTAGCCGGTCCCCGAGTGTTGGAACACATTGTCGATACAGTCCTTTATTTTGAAGGTGACACCCACTCGAACTTTCGACTCATCCGCGCTTTTAAAAACCGTTTCGGCGCGGTCAATGAACTCGGCGTTTTTGCAATGACAGACCGAGGCTTAAGAGGTGTATCGAATCCAAGTGCGATCTTTTTATCAGAACATAAAGCCAATGTCCCAGGTTCTGCGGTTATGGTCACACAAGAAGGTACACGCCCCTTACTTGTTGAAGTACAGGCATTGGTTGATGATACTCACTCGCCATCGCCCAAGCGCTTATCGGTCGGTTTGGATCAGCAACGTCTTGCCATGCTTTTAGCTGTTTTGCATCGCCATGCAGGAATGGCCTGTTTTGATCAGGATGTCTTTGTCAACGCTGTCGGTGGGGTTAAAATTACCGAACCTGCGGCTGACTTGGCGGTTTTGTTAGCCATCTATTCCTCCATGCGAAATAAAGCTTTACCGGATGGACTCGTCGTTTTCGGTGAAGTAGGGTTGGCAGGAGAAATTCGACCGGCTCCTCGCGGACAGGAACGTTTGAAGGAAGCGGCAAAACTCGGATTTGCCAAAGCCATTATCCCTCGTGCAAATGCGCCTAAGCAGCCCATTGAAGGGTTGGAGGTTATCGCTGTGGACCGCTTAAGTAACGCAATTGACGCCATTTATAACTCATAGGAACTACCATGAAAATCACGAAGATCTTAGCTCCGGAAGCAACGCCGGCAAAGACCATTTTGGATCGCGCCGCTCACATTGCATTAACTAGCGAGCAACGAGCCCATTTACCAAATGAGGTGACCGTCAATGGACAAACCATTGAAGTTAGTATCGAAAACGCGCGCGCATTGGAAGTAGGCGACGCTTTGCTTGATGAAACCGGTCATTTTTATGTCGTTGAGGCTGCCCCTGAGCCTATTTTGGTGATCAAGGCTGAAGAAGAAATGGCTGCTGAAGCTGCGGTTGCTTTAATTAACCGTGGCATTCGTGTGGCAAAAGTTGATGATGGTTTTGCAGTACTCAAAGATATTGCTTTAGTGAAGATGCTTTCTTCCGTTGGTCTGCAATTTGAAGAAAAAGAATTGCCTTTTGATCCGATTCGTCCTCAAAAACACAAGCATCATGCCGATGGGGGTTGCTGTTGCGGTCATCATCACCATCATCACGAAGATGGTGAATGCTGCTGTGGCGGCGAAGGTCATCATCACCACCATCATCATGAAGAGGGTGAATGCTGTTGCGGTGGAGAAGGCCATCATCACCATCATCATGAAGAGGGTGAATGCTGCTGCGGTGGCGAAGGCCATCATCACCACCATCACGAAGAGGGTGAATGCTGCTGCGGTGGCGAAGGCCATCATCACCATCATCATGAAGAGGGTGAATGCTGCTGCGGTGGTGAAGGTCATCATCACCATCATGAAGAAGGCGAATGCTGCTGTGGCGGCGAAGGTCACCATCACCACCATCACGAAGAAGGTGAGTGCTGCTGCAATGATCATTCGGGCAGCGCAAAATCTGATTCCTCAAAGTCTGAATAATCGTCGATTAAGCATGGCAACCTTCGGGTTGCCATTTTTCTCATGAGTATCGAAAACGTTAAAAAATTTCTTGATTCGGCTGGGTTGTTGGATCGTTATATTGAGTTAAGTGGTTCAACTGCGACAGTTGAATTGGCCGCTCAGCAATTAAATTGCGAACAAGCTCGCATTGCTAAATCAATGGCAATGTTACTTAAAAACGGTGATGCGATCGTTATTGTTACTAACGGTACGGCCAAGATTGACAACAGCAAGTACAAAGCCTTTTTTAAAGAAAAAGCTCATTTTTGTCCTTCAGATCAACTCATTGAACTCGTTGGTCATCCGATGGGCGGTGTTTCT
Source organism: uncultured Sutterella sp. (assembly GCA_900546995.1). Taxonomy (GTDB): domain Bacteria; phylum Pseudomonadota; class Gammaproteobacteria; order Burkholderiales; family Burkholderiaceae_F; genus Aphodousia. The sequence continues at coordinate 6,969 of URFF01000037.1, read as the reverse complement.
CCTTTCGGTTTGAAACAGGGCGTTAAATTATTTCTTGATGTCAGTCTAAAACGCTTTGATCTGATTTATCCTGCAGCTGGTGCAGCTAACAACGCAGTTAGGATTACACCAGGAGAGTTACAACGGTTGACTGGTGCTCAATGGATTGATGTCACAAAAGATAGTTAAATTTCTGGAGTGCCTTCAAGATGGAATATTTGTTGGCAAGGCATTAGGAGGCACACTGTATGACAGTGTCTGATGGTGCGGGGAATCGGACTCGAACCGACACGCCGTAAAGCGTCAGGACCTAAACCTGGTGCGTCTACCAATTTCGCCATCCCCGCACGGAGCCAGGAATTTTACAGTAACTTGAAAATTTTTTCTTGTTTTCTGTCTAAAAATCTTACCGATTTGAATAAACCTCTCTTAATTTAATGTTTTACTTTAAATGTCAATTCATCTCATTGAAATACAAGTATATTTTTGCGTATCTTAGAGTTTTTCTTGAATGAATTGAGGATTCTGTACCACAAAATATCGTTGAATTTTCGTGTCGAAATACCAAAAAAGATAAATACACGGCTATAATCAAGCGTTTTCGTATGAATATTGCTTATTTTATTCATACCAGAATCCTGTTTACGTGAGGGCGGTCCTTCGAGATCTGTCCTCTGCTTTTGACCGCCGGCGATCCGGATTTTTGGCACCGGCATTTTTAAATATTGAAAAAATGACTGAACAACAACCTACAAAGAGCTCTTTGGAACGTACCTTGGACTTGACTGTCTCGGCTGCTCAATTGAAGGCCGATACCGAAACCATTTTGAGAAAGCGTGCGAAGACCGCTAAGGTTCACGGCTTCCGTCAAGGCAAGGTGCCGATGACGATGGTTCGTCAAATGTACGGTGCTCAAGCTTACATGGACGCAATGAATAACCTCTTGAACAAGGCTTATGAAGAAGCTGTTCAAGCTGCGCAATTGAAGGTTGCCGGCGCTCCGACGATTGAACCGAAGGGCGAAATCAAGGATGATGTTGATCCGCAATTTACCGCCACTGTCGAAGTCTTCCCGGAAGTTGAAGTGCCCGATTTGAGCGAAGTGGAACTCAAGCGCTTCACCTGCGAAGTGACCGATGCTGAAGTCGAAAAGACCATCGAAATCATGCGTAAGCAACGTGCCACCTTCGAAGAAGAAGCTGACGGTGTCGCTGCTGCTGAAAAGCGTGTCACGATTGACTTCGTTGGCAAGCTCGATGGCGAACCGTTTGAAGGCGGTTCCGCCAAGGACTTCGCTTTCGTGATCGGAGCCGGTCAAATGTTGCCTGACTTTGAAAAGGCCGTTGACGGTATGAAGACTGGCGAAAAGAAGACCTTTGAAATGACCTTCCCGGCTGACTATGTTCAACACTTGGCCGGTAAGACCGTTGAATTCGAAGTTGAATTGAAGAAGGTTGAAATCGCCAAGTTACCGGAAGTCGACGCTGCTTTTGCTGAAAAGCTCGGCATCACCGAAGGCGTTGAAAAGATGCGTGAAGAAATTGCCAACAACTTGAAGCGTGAAGTCAAGGCCCGTATCACCCAACAAACCAAAGACGGTGTGATGAACGCTTTGAATGCTGCTGCCAAGTTTGATTTGCCGAAGGCTTTGGTTGCTGATGAACAAAAGGCTATGGCTGACGCTTTTGTTCAAAACATGACCGCTCGTGGCATGCAAAAGCCTGAAAAGCCGTTGCCTGTTGAACTCTTCAAGGATGGCGCTGAACGCCGTATCCGCTTGGGTCTCTTGATCGACGCTTTGGTTCAAAAAGAAAACCTCGCTCCGACCGAAGAAGAAGTGGACGCTCACATTGCTGAGTTGGCTGCCAGCTACGAAAATCCGGAAGAAGTCAAGGAATGGTTCAAGAGCGATCGCTATCGCATGAGCGACGCCCGTGCTTTCGTGCTCGAAAACAAGGTCACCGAATGGGCTTTGTCCAAGGGCAAGACCACGGAAGAAAAGGTCGAGTTCGATAAGTTGATGGGTGCCAACTAAGCTTTGAGGCTATTGGCATAAAAAGGACTGGCAATGATGATTCAAAATAATTTGGTTCCGACCGTTGTTGAACAAAGTGGTCGCGGTGAAAGAGCGTTTGATATTTTCTCGCGTCTGTTGCGTGACCGTGTGGTTTTTTTAACGGGTCCCGTTACGACGGAAAGTGCCAATCTCGTCATTGCCCAGTTGCTTTTCCTTGAAAGCGAGGATCCGGATAAGGATATTTCGCTTTACATCAACAGTCCCGGTGGCAGTGTTTATGCCGGGATGGGCATCTACGATACGATGCAGTTCATCAAGCCGGCTGTCAGCACGATTTGCGTGGGTATGGCTGCCAGCATGGGTGCATTCCTTTTGGCTGCCGGCGAAAAGGGCAAGCGTTTTGCTTTGCCGAACTCTCGTATCATGATTCACCAGCCTTCGGGTGGCTCGCAAGGTATGGCAAGCGACATCGAAATTCAGGCTCGAGAAATCCTCGACTTGAAACAAACGCTAAATGCCATCTTAGCCGAGCGTACCGGACAATCCATTGAAACGATTGCCCGTGACACCGATCGCGATAATTACATGAATCCGCAGCAAGCAAAAGCCTACGGCTTGATTGACGATATTTTCGTTAAACGCGGCGAGATGCTGAAGTAACCGCTAAGACCGGTTTGTTTATAGGGGAGGCGGTTGCCTCCCTTTCTAGTCCTGGAAGGTACTGATCGATGTTTGAAAAGAAAAACCGTTGTGCGTTTTGCGGACGCAGTGAAAGTGAAGTGGATCATATGGTCACCGCGAACGGCGTGAGCATCTGTTCGGATTGTGCTCGCATGGCCCTTGAATCGATGACCGGTGAAGCTGCCGCTAAAACAGAGGGCGAAACACCTGCTGTTGATGCCGCTCCCAAAGCATTGCCGACACCGCAGGAAATTTTCGATAAGCTCAATGAATACGTTATCGGTCAGGATCGGGCTAAACGCATTTTATCCGTGGCGGTTTATAACCACTACAAACGTCTTCGCCACCTCAGCGACAAAACCAATGAAGTCGAGTTGGCCAAAAGTAACATTCTCTTGATCGGTCCGACCGGTTCCGGTAAGACGCTTTTTGCTCAAACGCTGGCGCGTATGTTGGACGTTCCCTTTGCGATTGCCGACGCGACGACGCTTACCGAGGCAGGCTATGTTGGTGAAGACGTTGAAAACGTCGTTTTGAAGCTATTGCAGGCTGCTGACGGCGATATTGAAAAGGCTCAGCGCGGCATCATTTATCTGGACGAAATCGATAAGATTGCCCGCAAGAGTGAAAATCCTTCCATCACCCGAGATGTGTCCGGTGAAGGTGTGCAACAGGCTCTTTTGAAGTTAGTTGAAGGAACGGTTGCGAATTTACCTCAACAAGGGGGGCGCAAGAACCCGGGCAAAGCCATGGTGTCGGTTGATACCACCAACATCCTTTTCATTTGCGGCGGCGCCTTTGATGGACTTGAAAAAATTATTCAACGTCGCGGTGAGCGTGCCGGCATTGGTTTCGGCGCTCAATTAAAGAGCAAAAATGAAAAGTCGCTTACCGAACTTTTTGATCAGGTTGAGCCGACCGATTTAGTGAAATATGGTTTGATTCCCGAATTGGTGGGTCGCTTACCGGTTATCGCCAGCTTGCAGGAATTAACGGAAGAAGCATTGATCAGCATTTTGGTTAAGCCGAAAAATGCTTTGATCAAACAGTACCAAACATTGTTTGAAATGGAAGGCGTCAAACTCACCGTGACGGATACGGCGCTCACCGCCATCGCAAAGAAGGCTTTGGCTCGTAAGACGGGCGCTCGCGGTTTGCGCAGCATCGTTGAACATGTTCTCACCGATGTGATGTTTGAGGTTCCGGGGATGAAAGACGTTAAAGAAGTGGTCGTTGACGAAAAGACCATTACGAAAAATACCAAACCGCTTTACCTCCGATAATGCCGCTTTGCCCCGGCAGAGGCTGTCGGGGCAACAAGCTCTTGCCTAAAACTTTCTTATTTCTGCTCACATCGACTTGTTTTCCAACCTGCAGCGCATTAACCGTTTATTTGCTGTAGGCTTGAATCATTGGATACGGGGAGCGGGCTTGAAATTCTTTGATTAAACCCCATATATCCCCTGTATTAATACGATTGCGAGAATTTAATTACATATGAAGTCTAATCCCTCAATCAATGACAAAGTGTTGCCTGTGCTCCCGTTAAGGGACATGGTCATATTCCCTAATAGTATCGCGCCGGTTTTTGCCGGGCGCGCCGTTTCGCTTGCGGCACTACAAGCCATGGGTGATTCCAACGAAATTCTCGTACTCACCCAAATCAGCCCGGAGGTCAATGACCCCAAAGAAAAAGATTTATATCAGGTCGGTGTAGTCGCTCGAGTACTTCAGCGTCTCACTCAAGACGATGGAACCGTGAAGTTACTCCTTTCCGGTTTGTATCGTGTTCGTGTGGTGTCCATGGACTTCACCAAGCCCCATATTTCCGCTACGGTTGAAAGCCTGGCAACGATCGTGCCTGATCAACCGCTCGAAACGCAAGCTTGGATGAAGATGCTCAATACCGCGGTCTCGAATTTTGTGGCTAGCAACGCTTCGGTACCCAAAGGCATTGAGCAGAGCATTCGCAATAAAAAAGATTTGGAGGACGCTGTTGATACGATCAGTGCCTATTTGAACATCTCGCCGGCAAAGCGTCAACAAATTTTGGAAGAACCGGATTTGTTGCGCCGTTGCGAAATGGTCTTAGCTCGAATTACCGAATTGTTGGATCAGGTTCAGATGGAATCAAAGATCCAAAGTCGCGTCAAAAAGCAGATGGATAAAAATCAGCGTGAGTATTATCTCAATGAACAGATGAAGGCCATCCAGCGTGAACTCGGTAACGGCGAGGATGAAGCGGCTGATTTTGAGCAATATGAGCAAAAGATCGCTGCAAGCGGCATGAGTGAGGAAGCTCATGAAAAAGCGGAAAGCGAACTCAAAAAACTGAAACTCATGCCGCCGATGTCGGCCGAAGCCACCGTGGTTCGCGGCTATTTGGACACGCTTTTGTCACTGCCTTGGAAAGAAAAGAGCAAGGTCAGCAAAAACCTCAAGCAGGCTAGTGATATTCTAGAAGCCGATCATTATGGGCTTGAAAAGGTCAAAGAGCGTATTTTGGAATACCTTGCCGTGCAGTCGCGTGTGGATAAATTGAAAGCACCAATTTTATGCTTGGTGGGTGCGCCGGGTGTCGGTAAGACAAGTCTTGGTCAATCCATTGCTCGTGCAACAAACCGCAAGTTTGTTCGCATGGCCTTGGGTGGTGTTCGTGATGAAGCGGAAATTCGCGGTCACCGTCGCACTTATATCGGCTCCATGCCCGGTAAGATCATTCAAAGTATTGTGAAAGCCGGAGTTAGAAATCCGCTCTTTTTGCTTGACGAAGTCGACAAAATGGGGATGGATAGCCGCGGCGATCCGGCTAGCGCTCTTCTTGAAGTGCTGGACCCGGAACAAAACAATACCTTCCAAGATCACTATATTGAGGTCGATTACGATTTGTCCGATGTGATGTTTGTGGCAACGAGCAATTCACTGAACATCCCGCAAGCACTTTTGGATCGTATGGAAGTGATTTATCTTTCGGGTTACACCGAAGATGAAAAATTGAATATTGCCAAACGCCACTTGATTCCCAAGCAAATCAAGATGAACGGTTTGCGTGAAGGGGAGTTGGAAATCACGGACGAAGCCATTCTCGACATCATCCGCTACTACACACGTGAAGCGGGTGTTCGTGGCTTGGAGCGTGAAATCAGCAAGATTTGCCGCAAGTGCGTGAAGAACGCGTTGATTGCCGAAGGTACTCAACCCAAGAAGAAGGGACGTAAGACCAAGGCGCCTGTTAACACCGTTCGTGTTGATTCGTCCAATATTGCGGAATATCTCGGCGTAAGACGCTTTAGCATCGGCTTGGCTCAAAAAGAACCGCAAGTTGGCCAAGTCAACGGTTTAGCGTGGACTGAAGCCGGCGGCGATCTTTTGTCGATCGAAGCTGCTGTTTTCCCTGGCAAAGGTCAAGTCCAACGCACGGGAAGTTTGGGCGACGTGATGAAAGAGTCCGTTGAGGCCGCTCGCAGTGTGGTTCGTGCTCGTGCCGAAAGTCTGGGGTTGGAAACCGATATTTTCGGTAAAACCGATTGGCATCTGCACTTCCCGGAAGGCGCAACACCTAAAGACGGTCCGAGTGCGGGTGGAGCCATCGCGACAGCCATGGTCTCTGCGTTAACGAAGATTCCGGTTCGTTGCGATGTCGCCATGACCGGCGAAATCACGCTTCACGGTGAAATCTTAGAGATCGGCGGACTGAAAGAAAAATTGCTCGCGGCTTTGCGCGCTGGCATTAAGACCGTTCTGATTCCGAAAGATAATGTGAAGGACTTGGAAGAGATCCCGGCCAATGTGAAAAACGGACTGGAGATTATTCCGGTGAAGTGGATCGATGAGATTTTACCGATCGCATTGGTTCGTAATCCGGTTAAAGGTTTTGACGCATTGTCACACGATGTGCAAACGCCGGTTTGTCAAGCGGTGTCTGAAAAGTCTGAACAGACCGCTTCTAAAGCCTAAAAGCGGATAATTTTTTCAGAGGGACCTTCGGGTCCCTTTCTTCTTTTGAGTCAAAAGCTTAGTTGACAGAAATTGACTTTTCCGGAGTCTAAAGTTCAAAAAATCAAAAAATTTTGGGGTTTGCCCTTGAAAAGAGTCAATTGCTTGTATACAATGCGATTCTCGCTTTGATGCTTATGGGTGCTTAGCTCAGCTGGTAGAGCGGCGCCCTTACAAGGCGTAGGTCAGGAGTTCGATCCTCTTAGCACCCACCATAAACACGAAGCGTTTTGAGAAACCACGGAGTGGTAGTTCAGTTGGTTAGAATATCGGCCTGTCACGCCGAGGGTCGCGGG
>URFF01000036.1 GCA_900546995.1 uncultured Sutterella sp. | reverse complement strand
CTCTGAATCAGAGCGCCTTCACAATTAACTAATGGACAAGTGGATCCACTAATTATTGAGCGCGGGTACCAACCACTTCAACGACAGCGCGGCGGTTCGGAGCCAAGCAGGCGATCACGTCAGCGCGCGGACCTTCGTCAGAGCAGGTCACGACCGGATCAGCAGGACCCTTGCCTTCGGTTTGGATCTTGTCAGCTGGCACGCCTTGTGCAACCATGAAGTCCTTCACGGATTGAGCACGACGTTCGCTCAAAGCTTGGTTGTAAGCATCCGGACCCGTACGGTCGGTGTAACCGGTTGCCATCACGACTTCAACATTCAAGCCGGACATACGGGCAACCAATTCTTGCAACATGTTGAGACCTTCGGGTTTCAACTTGGCGGAGTTCACGTCAAAGAGCGTGTCAGCAGCCAAAACGATCTTGCCGGTGTTAGCCACGTCACCGTCGCAGCCCGTACCTTCGGCCAAAGCCGGGGTCCAGTAGCCGGTGCGAACGCAAAGGCCATAACCAGAATGAACGATGGAGCCGTTGGAAGCCTTAACATACGGGAAGGCGTCAGCGGCGCTGGCCATACCGCTCGTAGCGAGAAGGGCGAGCATAGCGGCGCTCAAAACAATACTTTTTTTCATAATAATTTTCTCCAATTGGATTTTTGCGGTAATACAACCTGTGGCGACCGCAGGCGCCATACAAGTCGGTTTCCCACCGCCCTCGCGAGTGGCCCTCTGGGGAAACCAACCAATACTAAATTCTATTCTGCCACGTTTGGGCCATTTTCTGTAACTTTTTTTCGTCTAGTTGCCGATGCATGACGGTTTGTTGTTTTTGCACAACAAGGTGACCGTCCACCCAAACGTGAGAAATGTCTTCTCGTCCTGCGCTATAGAGGAGTTGGCTGGCCGGGTCGTAAACGGGTTGGGTGTCAAAGCCACCTAAATCAACGGCAATCAGGTCGGCATCTTTGCCTTTTTCGAGCGAACCGATTCGATCGTCCCAACCGAGCGCTTTTGCGCCACCCAAGGTTGCGCAGTAAAGCAAATCCGCCACTTTCATGCTAGTCGTGTCGCCCGTGACGGCCTTACCGAGCATCGCCGCGAGCCGCGTTTCGCCCAAAAGATCCAGTTTATCGTTACTTGCGACACCATCGGTGCCGATTGCGACATTGATGCCTTGTCGCATCATGCGGGCAATGGGGGCAAAGCCGCTTGCCAACTTCAAATTCGAACAGGGACAATGCACAACGCTTGCCTTGGCGTTGGCAAGAAGGGCCTGTTCGTTTTCATCGGGATGCACGCAGTGTACGGCGATGAAATTTTCATTGATGAGGCCCAAGCGGTTTAAACGTTCGACCGGACGAACGCCATACTGTTGCATCGACTCCTTGATTTCCGTTCGGGTTTCATCCACGTGCATGTGAATTTTCGCATTGTGTCGAAGCGCTAAATCGCGAACTTTCACGAGTGTTTCATCGCACACCGTGTAGGGCGCATGCGGGCCCACTGTGACACGAACGGAGCGGTTGCCCTCAAAGCGCTCAAAAAGCGCTTCAGCGCAGTGCAAATACTCGTCATCGTTTTTTGCCATCGCCGACGGGAATCCGATCACAATGCCAGAGACGGAGCACTGCGCGAGCACTTCATGCCGGCATCGGTAAAGGCTCGCGCAATGTCTTCGGAGAAAAAGTAGTGGTCGCTTGCGCAGGTAATGCCACTACGAATCATTTCTTCGGCGGCTAAAAGTGATCCTTCGTAGCAAAATTCTGGACTCATTAATTTGCCCTCGGCAGGCCAAATTTTGGTTTGTAGCCAGTCCATGAGGGAAAGGTCGGCCCCCATGCCCCGTAAAAGATTCATCGGCGCATGGGTGTGAGCGTTCACGAATCCCGGTAAAACGATATGATTCGGGAGCTCAAAAACATTGTCAGCGGTAATGGATGAACAGTCCTGAGTGGGCAATACAGCAACAATTTTCCCGTCATCAATGAGCACACTATGATGCGCCAAAACCGTGTTAACAGGTGCCATCGGCATGACGGCACCAGCGTGAATCAGTGTATTAACGTGCATGATCTCTCGCAATTAAAGGTGGGACAAGCGCCCGAAGTCTTACCCCCAAGTCAAACGAATTAACGCAAAACGTAGCCGTAAGCGCGCTTGCGACCATCGGGATCAGTTTGAATGTAAACGCCTTGCAATTCTGGGGCGAACCCAGGCATGCGGTTGATGCCTTCTTCAAGCGCAAGGAAGTACTCTAAGACCGGGCCATCCCAGACTTCACCCGGCACACAGCAAAGCACACCCGGAGGATAGGGTAGCGCCCCTTCGGCGGCGATTCGTCCACGAGCTTTTTCAAGGGGCACTAATTCAACGTGACCGCGAATGAATTCATAGTGCGCCTGTTGCGGCAGCATCGCCATCTTCGGGAAATGCGCTTTGCGGAACATGGCTTTTTGCAGTGCCTTGACATCGCGGCTCTTATAGAAGTCGTGCATTTCTTGGCACAACTGACGAATCGTGTAGCCGCGATAGCGTTCTTCGTGAGCGCGGTAAATACTCGGTAAAACAACGTCAAGTGGTGCATCTGCGTCTAAAAGCTCTTCAAAACGCTTGATTTGCATCACTAAATGCGTCATCTTCGCCGTGTCTTCGGCCGGCGTCATCAAAAAGAGAATCGAATTGAGATCGCACTTTTCCGGCACGATGTTGTTTTCACGCAAGTAATTGGCAAGAATCGTGGCCGGAACTCCAAAGTCTTCGTACTCACCCGTTTCCGTGTTAATGCCGGGTGTGGTGAGTAAGAACTTGCACGGATCCACGAAATATTGTTTTTCGCCGTAGCCCTCGAAAGCATGCCATTTTTCACCGGGTTTGAAGTCGAAGAACTTCAAATCGTGCGCCATCTCTTCGGTATCAAAACTTTCCCACGGTTTGCCGTCAATTTGATCGGGAATGAACGGACGGATGTGGCGGCAAGTTTTCAGCAGTAATTTGCGGGCTTCAATACCGACCTTGACGCAGTCTAACCAAAGCGCTTTTCCGAGTTCGCCTTCGTGCATTTTCGCGTTGACATCCAAGGCGGCAAAAAGCGGATAAAAGGGACTCGTGGAAGCGTGCATCATGAACGCGTTATTGACGCGCTTATGCGGCACATATCGATCTTGACCCTTGATGTGGCTGTCTTTTTTGTGAATTTGAGAGGTTTGTGAAAAACCGGCTTGCTGTTTGTGAACGGATTGCGTGACAAAAATGCCGGGATCGTCAGGACCCAGTTCCAGCAAGAGCGGTGAACAGTCTTTCATCATTGGAATGAACTGTTCATAGCCCACCCAAGCCGAATCAAAAAGGATGTAATCACAAAGGTGACCAATGGTATCGACCACCTGACGGGCGTTATAGATCGTGCCGTCATAGGTGCCCAACTGAATGACCGCCAAGCGGAAGGGGCGTTTGGCATCGGCTTTTTCAGGCGCTACTTCACGTACCAAGTCGCGCAAATATTTTTCATCGAAGCAGTGCGCGTCAATGCCGCCGATAAACCCATAGGGGTTTCTGGCCGTTTCAAGATACACCGGTGTCGCTCCGGCCTGTAAAAGCGCGCCGTGATGGTTTGACTTGTGGTTGTTTCGGTCAAATAAAACCAAGTCGCCGGGCGTGAGAACGGCGTTAAGAACCACCTTATTGGACGCAGATGTTCCGTTTAAAACGAAATAGGTTTTATCGGCGTTATAAATTTTTGCGGCGGCTTGTTGCGCGGCAAAAGGGGCCCCTTCATGAATGAGCAGATCGCCCATGGAGACGTCGGCGTTACAGAGATCGGCGCGGAAAATCGATTCACCGAAAAAATCATAAAAAGCGCGTCCGGCGGGATGACGGCGGAAAAATGCGCCGCCTTGGTGCCCGGGGCAATCAAATTGAACGTTACCGGCTTGGACATAGTCAACGAGGCTACCGAAAAATGGCGGCAGCATTTGCGACTCATATTTTTTTGCGGCTTGATCAACCTGGCGACCGTAAAAATCACGATTGGTCGGGTTGGTATCCAAAACGCCGTAAAAGGCCTCGTTGGGCAAGGCGATATTCGGTTCGCTTACGGTAAAAATCGGTAAATTGAGATGAAGCTTGCGGATGCGATCAAGTTTTCCAGCTTGAATATCTTTGCTGGAAATGACGACAGCGGAAACTTCCGTCAGATCAGCATCATCAAGGCAAACCGTTTCTCGTTCGCAGTGAATCGTTTCTTCGTAGCCTGCGCTCACGGCGATTTTAATTGGACGCATAATAGAACTATCTTCAGTAGATGGGTTGAATCGGAAAAAGACCGCGCACATTCGTGCAAGTGCTTTCGCCCAAAGGGGCTTGGCTTGAATTTTAAGGAAGTTCTTGAAAATCGGAAGATATTCGAAACGATGATTGACTCAGTCCCTAAGAGCAGATGTTTCTGAGATGATTTAATTCATCGGGTGAGAGCAAAAACGAAGGATTTTTTATAAACGAAACAAAACGTAACTCATTGAATATTAAGAATAAAAATAAGCTTTGAGAGTGGGAAAAATTGTTGAAATCTGATAAAATTGACAGATTGGTAAAAATTTACGGAATGTGTTTCGATGTCTGATAACGAAGAAATCAAAGAGAATTCCAATAGCGAAGGTGTTTCCCAAGAGCAGACGCAAGAAGATCAAAAAGACGTGGGCTCAATGGTTGATATCGCTCAGGAGCTTTTGCCGGTTTCGCTTGAAGGCGAGATGAAGCGGGCGTATTTGGATTACGCCATGAGCGTCATCGTGGGCCGTGCGCTGCCTGATGTGCGTGATGGTCTAAAGCCGGTTCATCGACGCGTGCTCTACGCCATGGACCAAATGGGCAACACGTATTCCCGGCCGACAAAGAAATCCGCTCGTGTGGTCGGTGATGTGATCGGCAAGTATCACCCGCACGGTGATATCGCAGCTTACGATACGATCGTTCGTTTGGCTCAGCCTTTCTCACTTCGTTATCCGCTCGTTTACGGCCAAGGTAACTTCGGTAGTTTGGATGGCGACTCGGCTGCCGCCATGCGTTACACGGAAGTGAAGCTGCAAAAGATCGCCGGTGAAATGTTGGCCGATATCCGAAAGGACACGGTGGATTTCATCCCCAACTACGACAATACGGAAAAAGAACCGACCGTGTTGCCGACCCGTTTGCCGAATCTTTTAATTAACGGCAGCGCTGGTATCGCTGTCGGTATGGCAACGAATATTCCGCCGCACAACTTGCGAGAAACGATTGATGCCTGCGTGCATTTGTTAAATCATCCCGAGGCAACGGTTGATGATTTGATTCATTTCATCCCGGCGCCGGACTTCCCCACCGGAGGCATCATCTTCGGTCTCAAGGGGGTGCGTGAAGGCTATCGCACGGGTCGCGGTCGTGTACTCATGCGTGCCAAAACACACTATGAGGAATTTGATAAAGGGCGTCGCACTCGCATCGTTGTCGATGAAATTCCTTATCAGGTCAATAAGCGCGTCTTAGTCGAAAGCATTGCGCACTTGGTCAATGAAAAGAAAATCGAAGGCATTTCCGATCTGCGTGATGAAACGGACCGTGATGGCGTTCGGGTGGTCATTGACCTCAAAGCTGGCGTCGTTGCCGATGTGGTGCTCAATAATCTCTACAAGCTCACCCAGCTGCAGGATTCGTTTGGCATCAACATGGTGGCTTTGGTTGATGGTCAGCCGCAACTGTTGAATTTGAAGCAAGTGATTGAGGCCTTTTTGATGCACCGCCGTGAAGTGGTGACGCGTCGTTGTCTCTTTGACTTGAAAGAAAATCGGGCTCGTGGCCATATTTTGGAAGGCCTTGCGGTCGCTTTGGCCAACATTGATGACTTCCTTGCGATCATTCGTAATGCCCCCACGCCTGAAGTGGCAAAAGCGGGCTTGATGAGCCGCGGTTGGACGTCATCCTTGGTGCATGAATTGATGGTGCGAGCCGGGGAGCACAGCACCGATTATCGTCCGGAAGGTTTGGAACCCGAATACGGATTGCGTGCCGACGGTCTTTATTATTTGAGTCCGGCTCAGGCCGATAGCATTCTGCAGATGCGCCTGCAACGATTGACCGGCTTGGAGCAGGACAAAATCTTGCAGGAATACCGTCAGGTGATGGATCAAATCACCGATCTTTTGGATATCTTGGCCAATCCTGAACGCGTACGCAAGATTATCGAAGATGATCTTCTCGATATTAAAGAAGAATATGGCGATGACCGTCGTTCGGAAATCGACCCGACGGGCGACCCCAATTTCGATCCCCGTGATTTGATTCCGCGTCGTGAAATGGTGGTGACCTTGACGCGCGACGGCTACATCAAGTCCCAGCCTTTAACGGACTATCAAGCGCAACGCCGTGGAGGTCAAGGGAAAAAGGCAGCCTCTATGAAAGAAGGTGACTTGATCGATCAGCTCTTTATCGCTAACTCTCACGATCGGGTTCTCTTCTTCTCCAATTTCGGTCGGATGTACTGCTTGGATGTCTATTCGTTGCCCGAAGGCTCGCGCAACTCCAAGGGACGCCCCATCATCAATTCATTGCCTTTGATGGAAGGCGAGCGTATCACGGTGGTGTTGCCCATTGAGCAGTTCGATGACAAGCACTACGTCTTCATGGCGACGGCGTGCGCTGTGGTTAAGAAAGTGCGCTTGTCAGACTTTGCCAATGTTCGCAAAGCCGGTCTCATCGCTGTGAATTTGGACGAAGGCGATCACCTGATTGGCGCGGCGATTACCGATGGTGCCCACGACGTGATGCTTTTCTCGGATGCGGGTAAAGCCGTTCGCTTTAGCGAAGAAGATGTGCGCGCCATGGGACGCGCTGCTCGTGGCGTTCGTGGCATGATGCTTAAAGACGGTCAGCAAGTCATTTCGCTGTTAGTCGTTGACGATGAAACGAAGACCGTTCTCACTGTGACTGAAAACGGCTTTGGTAAACGTACGTTAGTGAGTGAATACACCCGTCACGGTCGCGGGGCTCAAGGCATGATTGCGATTCAAACGAGTGAACGCAACGGCAAGGTGGTTGCGGCGACTTTGGTGACGGACGCTGATGAATTGATGCTCTTGACCGAAAAGGGCAAAATTATTCGGATGGCGGTTTCCGATATCCGGGTCATGGGCCGTGCAACGCAGGGTGTGACACTGATTTCTCTTAAAGATGATGTGTTGGCTGCCGCGCAGCGCATTGCCGATGACGATGCTGATGAAAAACAATCCGAGGAGAATGCCGAACCGGCTGCCACATTGACTCCGTCAGAGGACGATTCCGGCACGGCTTCGCTTGACTTCGGAGATCAAACTTCGGAAGAAGGCGCTGATCATCAAAATTAATCAGTCGATTCTTTAGGCCTCAGCGCAAGATGTTTGGCTGAGGCCTATTTTTCGCGAAATGGATTTAAAAATCATGGATAAGATCCCAGTCATCACAATTGATGGCCCAACGGCCTCAGGTAAAGGGACGGTGGCTTCCCGAGTGGCACAAGCGCTTGGTTTCCATTACCTTGATAGCGGCGCGCTTTATCGTTTAACGGCCTATAAGACGTTAAAGCAAGGTGTCGATTTGTCTGATGAGCCGGCGGTGGCCCAATTGGCCGCGGCGCTTAAGCCCGTCTTTAAAAACGGGAAGATTACGCTTGACGGAGAAGATGTGACCGACAAAATCCGAGCGGAAGCCGTCGGCATTGCCGCAAGCAAAGTGGCCGCGTTAGAAGCCGTGCGAGAAGCGTTACTGAATGTGCAAAAGGAAGCTCGCATTGAGCCCGGTCTTGTCGCCGATGGCCGCGATATGGGCAGTGTCATTTTCCCGGACGCAACGCTTAAAGTTTTTTTGACAGCCAGCGCTGAAGCCCGTGCGCAAAGACGCTTTAATCAGTTGAAAGAAAAAGGAATTATTGCTAATATCGACACCCTTACTCAGGACTTGCGTGAAAGGGATCGTCGCGATATGCAGCGAACGGTTTCTCCCCTATCGCCCGCTTCTGATGCAAAAATTCTTGATTCGTCATCGTTGACGATCGAAGAAACGGTTAACCAAGTGCTTACTTGGTATAAGACGGTTAATCGTTAGAGCCTTGACAAAAAGAAATTGCCAAGGCGGCCCCGGCAAACCGGCAATTGGGCCGGCCCGGTTTTTTAACCCAGCGTCCGCACTCGTGTGGGCGGCTGTTTTTTAAATTTTTACTCATGTCTGAAAATATCAACCAACCCGAGTCTTTTGCTCAGCTTTTTGAAGAAAGCTTAGCTCGTCAAGAAATGCGCCAAGGCGAAGTCATTACGGCTGAAGTCGTTCGCGTTGACTACAACTTTGTCGTTGTGAACGCCGGCTTGAAGTCTGAAGCCTATGTGCCTATTGAAGAATTCAAGGACGATCGCGGTGAAGTCACCGTGAAGCCGGGTGACTTCGTGGCCGTCGCTATCGAACAAGTCGAAAACGGCTACGGCGATACGATTTTGTCGCGCGACAAGGCCAAGCGCCTTGCCGCCTGGATGAACCTTGAAAAGGCCCTCGAATCCGGCGAACTCGTCACCGGTACGATCACGGGCAAGGTCAAGGGCGGTTTGACCGTTATGACCAACGGTATCCGTGCCTTCTTGCCGGGTTCCTTGGTGGATACGCGTCCTGTTAAGGACACGACTCCGTACGAAGGCAAGACCCTTGAATTCAAGGTCATCAAGCTTGACCGCAAGCGCAACAACGTGGTTGTTTCCCGTCGCGCTGTGGTGGAAGCGAGCATGGGCGAAGAACGTGCCAAGTTGCTCGAAACCTTGAAGGAAGGTGCCATCGTTAAGGGCATCGTCAAGAACATCACCGACTACGGTGCCTTCGTTGATTTGGGCGGCATTGACGGCTTGCTCCACATCACTGACCTCGCCTGGCGCCGTGTTCGTCACCCGAGCGAAGTGGTTCAAGTGGGTCAAGAGCTCGAAGCCAAGGTGCTCAAGTTCGACCAAGAAAAGAACCGCGTTTCTTTGGGCTTGAAGCAATTGGGTGAAGATCCTTGGATCGGCATTGCTCGCCGTTATCCGAAGGGAACCCGCTTGTTCGGTAAGATCACCAACATCACCGATTACGGCGCCTTCGTTGAAATCGAAGCCGGTATCGAAGGTTTGGTGCACGTCTCCGAAATGGATTGGACCAACAAGAACGTTGATCCGAAGAAGGTTGTTCAATTGGGCGATGACGTTGAAGTCATGGTTCTCGAAATCGACGAAGACCGTCGTCGTATCTCCTTGGGCATGAAGCAATGCAAACCCAATCCTTGGGAAGAATTTGCCCAAAGCCACAAGAAGGGTGACAAGGTCACGGGTCAAATCAAGTCCATCACCGATTTCGGTGTGTTCATCGGTTTGCCTGGTGGCATTGACGGTTTGGTGCACTTGTCTGACCTCTCTTGGACGGAAGCCGGCGAAGAAGCCGTTCGCAAGTACAAGAAGGGTGACGAATTGCAAGCCGTTGTGCTCGCTATCGACACTGAACGCGAACGCATCAGCCTCGGCGTGAAGCAATTGAGCGGTGACCCGTTCACCAACTTCACGAGCACCCATGAAAAGGGTTCCGTGGTGACCGGTACGGTCAAGAGCGTTGACGCCAAGGGCGCCGTGATCGACTTGGGCGATGAAACCGAAGGCTACTTGCGTGCCTCCGAAATCTCTGCCGAACGTGTCGAAGACGCTACGACGCAATTGAACGTGGGTGACAGCGTGTCTGCTCAAATCATCAGCATCGACCGCAAGAACCGTAGCATCCAATTGTCCGTGAAGGCCAAGGATGCCGCCGAAGCCCGTCAAGCCTTGGATCGCATGAACCAAGACGCTACGGGTACGACCACCCTGGGTGCCTTGTTGAAGGCTAAGCTCGAACAAAAGTAATCGGAGAAGCATGGTGGACGCCATGACGAAATCCGAGCTGATTGAACGGCTCGCTAATATAAATCCGCGCCTTGCGGCGCGTGAGGTTGATGAAACCGTCAAATTGGTCTTGGATGCGATGACGGAGTCTTTGGCTAAAGGTTCCCGCATCGAGATCCGTGGTTTCGGCAGTTTTTCGCTCAACTATCGCCCTGAACGCGTGGGACGCAATCCCAAGAGCGGTGAAAGCGTGGTAGTGCCGGCTAAATACGTGCCGCACTTTAAGGCGGGTAAGGAAATGCGCTCTCGAGTCGACGCGTCGACTTCTGCTGAGTAAGATCGTTTCCGATCATCACTAAACGGAAAAGGGAAGATTCTTTGGGATCTTCCCTTTTTTCTTCTCGTTTTTCTTAAGAAAAACGCCTTAGATTTCTCTTACTGCTAGGCGCATATGCCTAGATTTCCCCGTTGAATCGCCTCATGGCGCTATCTACAATGAATCGGTATAGGCTCGGCCTATTAACCATACGATTTTTGTTTTTAGTGAGATTGAATCATGTATAACTTTCTCTCTGCTTTTGTGATCTGCGGGATAGTTGTGATCATCGGTGAGGCGATCTCTAACCTCACCAAGGCTTGGGTGCCCTCTGTTTTTGCTTCAGCCTGTCTTTTGCTTGTGGGCTACTGGACGATTTTGCCCTATGACTTAGTCAAAGACTCGTACCTGATTCCGTTCGGTGCGACGGTTGCGATTTATTTGTTAATCGTTCATATGGGAACGGTGATTAGTCTTCAGACGCTGATGGAACAGTGG
This sequence comes from uncultured Sutterella sp., assembly GCA_900546995.1. GTDB lineage: Bacteria > Pseudomonadota > Gammaproteobacteria > Burkholderiales > Burkholderiaceae_F > Aphodousia. The sequence goes on along the minus strand of URFF01000036.1, from coordinate 7,468 downwards.
AAGACGGTGGTTATTTGTTTGATGGGCTTGGCGGGGATGACCGCGGCTGTTTTATTAATTTGCCCGATGATGATGGATTGGTCCATGGTGGTGGCAGGCCTTCCGCCTTTGACCGGTGGCATTGTCGCGGCAACGATCATGCAGCAAGCGGCAACCGAAGCCGGTTTCACAACCGCGGCCGTTTTCGCGATTGCCATGTACTGTATTCAAGGCTTCGCCGGTTATCCGTTGACCGCTATTTGCATGAAGTATGAAGGCAAGCGCCTTTTGGCTGAATACCGCGCTGGGCAACGGGCTTCAAGCGCTGAAATGGATGCGATCCGCAATGTGTCGGCGTTACCGAAAGACACGAGTAACGGCATTTTGGCTTTGCCTGAAAGCTGGAATTCTCCGGTGATGACGTTAACCAAGCTCGCTTTGGTCGGTTGGCTCGCCTCGTTGGTCGGGGGGTGGACCGGCATCAGTGGTGCTGTCTGGGCGTTGGTTTTCGGTGTGATTTTCTGCTCACTGGGTTTCCTTGAAACCGATGCGCTTCACCGCTCTAACTCCTTTAACATCTTGATGTTTGCCTTGACGATGTTTGTCTTCGATGGGTTAAAGGATTGCACGCCGCAAATGCTCGAATCCATTATCGTGCCGATGGTTGAAATGATTATCGTCGGTGTGGCCGGTATGGCCGTCTTGGCTTGGATTGTGGCTAAGGTGCTTAAACAGTCCTTCGCGCTGAGTTTCGCCAATTGTTTGACCGCTCTTTATGGTTTCCCGTTTAACGCCATTATCACGGAAGCAACCTGCAAGGCGATGGCAAAGACTAAGGAAGAAAATGACTTCTTGATGGGGAAGATGTTCCCGTCAATGATCGTCGGTGGTTTCGTGACGGTGACAATCACGTCGGTGATTATCGCTGGCTTCTTTGTCAATTTGTTCTAAGATATTACCGAATCAGTTCGGTCTGGCGTTTTAGACCGGGCTTTTCGAAGAAAGGTTAACCGAAATGAATATTGAAGCACTTGCCCAAAAATATAACGATTTTCTGATCACTCAACGTCGTTGGTTTCACCAACACCCGGAAGTAAGTGAAAAAGAATTCGAAACGTCCAAGCACATCAAAGAAGAACTCGATAAGCTCGGCGTCGCTTGGCGTCCCTGCGGCTTGCAAACCGGGGTATTGGCGACGATTAAAGGTGCTCATCCTGGAAAGACAATCCTACTGAGAGGTGATATTGATGCGCTCACGGTTCAGGAAGAAACCGGTTACGAATTCGCTAGCTGCAACCCGGGCGTGATGCACGCTTGCGGTCATGATTGCCACATTTCCATGCTGCTGACGGCTGCGGCCATGTTAAACGATATTAAAGACGAGTTGCACGGTACGGTGGTACTTGCCTTCCAGCCTGCCGAAGAAGTGGCAACCGGGGCAAGATCCATGATTGAGCAAGGTTGCCTTGATGGCGTGGATGCTGCCTTCGGTATGCACGTTTGGTCGGATTTTGAAGGGGGAAAAGTTGCTGTGCGAACGGGTCCCGCCATGGCATCCGGTGATCGCTTCGACATCGAAGTGACAGGCAAGGGTGGACACGGAGCTGCCCCGCACCAGTGTGTTGACGCAGCGGTCATCAGCGCGGCGATTGTGCAGAATTTGCAAACTGGTGTGAGCCGTGAAATCAATCCCGTGGATACCGCGGTGATTACCGTCGGCACGATTAATGCCGGAACGCGTTGGAATGTGGTGGCTGGATCGGCGACATTGACCGGTACCACGCGCTGCTTTAGCCGTGATGTGAGAGACTTTTTCCCGGCCTTTATCGAACGGGTGGCCACGCAAACAGCACGCGCCATGCGAGGCGATGCGAAAGTGACGTACACGAAATTGGTCCCGCCGACGATTAACGATGCGGCGCTGGCCGATGTGGTGCGCGCATCGGCAAAGACGGTGATGGGCGAAGATTGCCTCTATGACTATCCGGTCACGATGGGTGGGGAAGATTTTGCCTATTATCAGGAAAAGGTTCCCGGTGTCATGGTGATGTTGGGTATCCGAAATGAAGCTTGCGATGCCGTGTACCCGCAACACTCCGGACACTACAAAGTGGATGAAAACGCTCTGATTAAGGGAGCGCTTTTGCACACGCAAGTCGCTTATGACTTCTTAAACGGAAAGTAATGTTGTTAACTTTTAATTGATTTTTGAAAAAGCCCTGTTTGAACGGGGCTTTTTTGGCATGAGTGTCTGAAATATGACACTATTACAGGCTGATTGTTGTTATAGAGGATTTTTTCGGAATGTCCGCACTAAGAGAAGAGTTAAAAAAAGCCAAACGTATTGTGGTTAAGGTTGGAAGTAGCACCATCACGTATCCCAATGGGAAATGCAATTATTTCCGAATTGATCGGCTGGCTCGGGAGTTATCGGACCTGCAAAATCAGGGTAAGGAAATGATTTTGGTGACTTCCGGTGCGGTTGCTGTCGGTGTGGATCGCTTAGGCTTAAGTGAAAAACCGAAAAATATTCCTGCCAAGCAAGCCTGTGCGGCGGTCGGCCAAGGGCTTTTGATGCACACCTATGAAAAGTTTTTCGCCGAGTACGGTCAAGTCGTGGCTCAGGTGCTTGTCACTCGAACGGAAATGCTTGATCGGCACCGCTACACCAACGCGCGAAACACCTTTATGGAACTTTTAAAAAAGCGCGTCATTCCGATTGTTAATGAAAATGACGTCGTTGCGTTGGATGAGTTGAAAATCGGCGATAACGATAATCTTTCTGCGATGGTGGCAAGCGTTGTTGATGCCGATCTGGTCGTCATTCTCTCTGACGTCGACGGACTTTATACGGCCAACCCTCAGACGCATCCCGATGCCACTTTGCGTCACTGTGTGGAAGAGATTACGCCAGAAATTGAAGCGAGCGCAGGCGGTGCCGGTAGTAGCGTTGGCACGGGCGGCATGTGTACCAAAATTCAGGCGGCAAAAAGCGCCACCACGTCGGGCATTAACTTGGTCATTGCGTCTGGTTCGGAAAACGACGCCGTGATGCGCATTTTAAACGGCGAGGAAATCGGCACGCTTTTCGTTTCTCGTGAAAACCGTTTGCAGTTTAGGAAGCGTTGGCTGGCGTTCGGTGCCAAAATCCAGGGGCGTCTGACGGTGGATGCCGGTTGCGAGCAGGCTATTCATAAGACAGGTGGCTGTAGTATTTTGCCCGTGGGTATTGTGGCGGTTGAGGGGGAATTTGAAGCCGGCAATACGGTGAGTGTGGTGACTGCGACCGGTCACGAGCTGGCACGCGGATTAACGCACTATTCTTCCGACGAATTGCAAAAAATTAAGGGTAAACAGTCCACCGACATTGAAAAACTCTTAGGGCACAAGGCCTTCGATGAAGTCATTCATCGCGATGATTTGGTGATTTTGAATTAAGGAACTCTCATGCCAATTTATGACATTGTGAAAGAAAAAGCGCAAAGTGCTCATGATGCGTCGAGGCTTCTCGCAACAACCAACACCGGTGTTAAGAATCGGGCACTTTTAGCGATGGCTGACGCCCTTTTAGCCCAGGCGGACTTCGTGTTGCAAGCCAATGAAAAGGACATGGAGCATGCCCGTTCGATTGGAATGAAAAGTTCGTTGCAAGATCGGTTGCGTCTCACCCAAGAGCGAATCCAATCCATGGCGGAAGGGTTACGGCTCGTTGCGGCGCTAAAGGATCCGGTGGGTGAAGTGATCGGCGGGCAAACCTTACCCAATGGACTTTCGATAACCAAGGTCCGAGTCCCCATTGGAGTGGTCGGCATTATTTATGAGGCTCGTCCTAATGTCACCGCCGATGCGATCGGTCTATGCATTAAGTCGGGAAACGCGGTCGTGCTAAAAGGCGGCAGTGAAGCGTTGCATTCGAATGCGGCGATTGTGAAAGTACTTTGCGCGGCGGCGACCGAAGCCGGTATTGCCGAAGGCAGTATCCAATTCATCGATGTAACCGATCGGGAGGCCGTTACGGATTTGATTCGCATGAACGTTCTTGTGGATGTGGTGATTCCGCGAGGCAGCCATCGTTTGATTCAGGCGGTGGTCCAACAAGCGACGGTGCCGGTGATTGAAACCGGGGCTGGCGTTTGCCATACCTTCGTTGATGAAAGCGCCGATTTCGCGATGGCTCGTAAAATCGCAATCAATGCCAAAGTGCAGCGCCCCTCGGTGTGTAACGCGATGGAAACGCTCTTAGTGCACGAAGGGATTGCTCAGGCTTTTGTTCCTCAGATGATGGATGATTTTGAGGCGGCCGGTGTGACGGTTTTCGGTTGCGAAAAAGCCCAACAGATTGATCAAAGAATAAAGCCCGCAACCGAAAAGGATTGGGCCACTGAGTATGGCGATCTTCGGCTATCGCTTAAAGTCGTCTCCGGTGTCAAAGAGGCGATGGATCATATTGCTCGGTATGGAACCAAGCATTCGGAGTGCATCGTGACCGAATCCATGCAAAATGCCCGTCTTTTCCAAGCGGGGGTTGATGCGGCAGTGGTGTACGTTAATGCGTCGACCCGTTTTACCGATGGTTTTGAATTCGGTTTCGGTGCGGAAATCGGTATCAGTACGCAAAAACTTCACGCTCGAGGTCCCATGGCATTGCCGGAACTGACCTCATACAAGTACTTAATCACCGGTCATGGACAAGTTCGCGGCTAAAACGACTTCTTATTCTTCTTGCGGGCGTCGGGTCCATTCATCGCTTTTTAAATGGACTTGGCGCCGTTTTTTGCTGCTGTTTTTGGTAAGTTGCCATCTTCCCACAATGGTTTTCGCTTCTGAAATTCTTCAAGGCTGTGAAGCGGCTTTTCAAACGAAAAATTATTCATTAGCTCGCTCGCTTTGTGAGGTAGAAGCACGTCAGGGCAATAATAAGGCCAGTTATCTCATGGCGCAGATGTTGCTCGAAGGACTTGGGGGAGAGAAGAACGAGCAAGCCGCTTTAGGGTGGCTAAAGCGTCCCGCCATGGACGGGCAGATCGACGCACAGGTCAAACTTGTTGGACTTTATGAGCGGGGTGTTAATGGTAAGCCCGAGTATAAGCAAGCACTTCAATGGCTTTTGAGAGCCGCTCAAGAAGGTGATGGGTTTGCACAAGGGCGTTTGGGTTTGTATTACGAGCTGGGGTTGGAAGTCAAACAAAATAGTCAGTTGGCCCGTCAGTGGTATGAAAAGGCGATTTCAAACGGCGATATGTCGAGTTACCTTCGTTTGGCAAGACTTTATCAGGAAGGTAACGGTGTTAAAAAAGATCCTGGTAAGGCATTTGAGCTCACACAAAAAGCGGCCAGTCACGATTTTCCTCCAGCCCTTTTCGCATTGGGTGACTTGTATCGAAAAGGGATTGGCGTTAGTCAAAATACCCGGCAGGGGATTGCTTTTTGGGAAAAAGCCGCTCAACTAAAGGATGCGTCCGCGTTGTTTGCGTTGGGTGATTTGTATGACCGGGGAGATGGAGTACCGGTTGATCGGGAAAAAGCGTTTGAGTATTTCCAAGCGGCTTCAAAAGCTCAAGTGCCGGCTGCCATGCATCGTCTCGGACGATATTACGAAAAAGGTTGGAGTGTGGCTAGCAATTCGGATCAAGCGATCAAGTTTTATCAAAAGGCCGCCTCACTGGGGTACCCACCCTCTCAGTACCGTCTTTATCGCTTAAGTCTTGAAAATAAGACGATTGAAAATGGCGAAGACTTTTTACAGAAAGCCGCACAAGGCGCTTTCCCACCCGCACTGCATGAATTGGCCACTCTTTATCGCACTCGCAGTGGCTCTGATTGGAAGAAAAAGGCCGCGCAGTTAGACATCATGGCTTGTCGACGCGGCTACAAGATTGCCTGTGAAGTGATCCAAAGCGAAAAAGGCGCGGCGAACCCATAACACGAAAAAAGTGCGTTCATCGACTCATTTTTGCCCTATGATGGAATCATGGATCAACATCTCAAGGAGGCGTCGATGAGCGACTTCACTCAGAATTTAATTTCCACCCGTCGTCATTTGCATACCATGCCGGAAATGGGCTGGGGCGAATTTGAGACAACCGCCTACATCATTGAGCGACTAGAACAGTTAGGTTGGACGGTTTTTGCCGGAAAAGAGCAAATTAACGAATCCGCCGTTATGGGACGAGATCCGGTCTTTGTCCAAAAACATCTTGATCGCGCCCGTGAGCGTGGTGTTAGTGAAAAGACACTTGAAAAAATGCAAGGCTATACCGGTTGCATCGCGCTTTGGGATACCGGACGCGAAGGACCGGTCACCGCGTTACGTTTCGATATAGATGCGGTTGGTGTGGAGGAAACTCACCGCGAAGATCATTTACCGAATCGAGAGGGTTTCCGTTCAACGCATGATGGTGAAATGCATTCATGCGGTCATGATGGACACACATCGGTTGGGCTAAATGTGGCGCAGTGGGTTAAAGAAAACAGCGGGCAATTAAAAGGCAAGGTCAAGTTAATTTTCCAGCCCGCGGAAGAAGGTGTCAGAGGCGGTGCCGCTCAGGCGGTAAGCGGCAAACTTGAAGATGTCGACTACATTTTAGGTTGCCACTTGGCCATGATGTGCCCAACTGGTGAAGTGTGTACGACGCCGACAGGTGTGCTCTGTACAACAAAATTGGATATTCGTTTCACTGGGGCGCCCGCTCATCCGACCATGAGCCCGCACCTTGGACGCAACGCGCTGGCAGCCGCTTGCAACTGCGCTGGTCAACTCTTGGGAATGGCTCGTCATGGTAAAGGCCTGGGATGCGTTAACGTGGGGCTCATGAAGGCAGGCGAGTGTCGTAACGTGATTCCTGTGCATGCTGAATTGCAGATTGAAGTGCGGGGTGAAACCGCTGAGATTAACGACTACATGGTTGATCAGGCCATTCGTATCGTTAAAGGCACCTCAATTGCTTATGACGTTCAGTACGAAGTTGAAAAGGTCGGAGAAGCGGGCGAGTTAATTAACGATGAAGAACTCGTGAATGTCATCGCTCAGTGCGCAAAAGAAGAGCCGACTTGTCAGCAGGTGGTGCCTTTTAAGAAAATCGGTTGCTCGGAAGACTACACGATGTTAGCTAAAGAAGTTCGCCGTCATGGCGGGAAGTCTTGCTTCTTTGTCGTTGGTGCCGATCGAACCGCCGCTCACCACCAAGCGGAGTTTGATTTTGATGAAAAGGGTATGTTGACGGCTTTCGGCATCTTCACGAAAGCGTTGCTTAAGCTCAACTCAAACGTCTAACTTTGACACTTTCAAAAGGAAGGGCCGGGCGCTTTCCAGAACCCGGCCCTGAAAGTAATATACTGCACAAAGACTGTGCTGTTAGTTCTCGGCTAACACATGATCGCCGTCAAAGTGCGGAATAAATTTCGCACTGTCCGTACGTCCCACCTGCATGAAACCTTTTGTGATGCCGATGTCTCTTGCGTGACGAATGACCTTTTGATATTCAAGGGT
>URFF01000035.1 GCA_900546995.1 uncultured Sutterella sp. | reverse complement strand
GGTTTTTCGGCACGATGGCGCCGATGGCTCATGATTTGAGTAAAAGTCTCGAGCGATCAAGCGGTCAAGATGCCTACATTTTGATGATCAGCTTTACGTTAATGTTGGGCTTTTACGCTCTTGGGATGTTTTTATCACGCTCTAGAACAATTATTTTGGAGCGCGAAAGACGTGCGATATGGGCTCAGGAAGATGCATTGGAGGGTAAGCTATGACGATTCTCACTTGGTTAAATCTTTCTGAGGCTGCTCAGTACGTTATCATGGCCTTTGTATTGATGATCGCGTTGGCAAGCTATGAAATTTTCAGTTTGAAAGCGAGACGTTTTAGGGCGTATTCAACCTTATTGCGTGAAGCTCGTGCGCGACTAAGTGAAATGCATCTAAGAGTTGATTGAGCTTTCCTATCATGAAAAAAGCAGCCCTCGGGCTGCTTTTTCCGTCTTAGAAAAAGGTTTATTCGTTAACGAGTGCTTTAACTTCTACACCGTAACTATCCTTAACCGTTGTTTTAATGTTAAGTAATGCCATCCAACGACGTAATGTTCCGATGATGACAAAAAGCATCAGGCACATCACCAAGACCGAAAGGGTCGCTAAAAGGTATTGACCGGCCGGTAGATATTGATTGATCACCAACCAGATGCCGGCCCAGAATGTGATGATCGTCATCAAAATGCCGGGAACACCGGTAATGGGAGCATACTTGGTTTTGTTCAATCTCAAAATGACCGTCGTACCAATCAATAAGGTGACAGAGGCCAACAATTGATTGCAAATACCAAATAGCGGCCAGATTGAACCGATATCGCCCGAATAGACGAGGTAACCCCATGAACCGGTGAAAATAACCGAGGTGATGAGAATACCGGGTCGCCATTCTTTGTCAGCAAACTTCGGCCAAACTTTGCCCATCATTTCCTGCAGGAAGAAGCGACCGACACGAGTACCGGCATCAACAGCGGTCAAAATGAAAACCGCTTCAAACATGATGGCAAAGTGGTACCAGTAGGCCATTAGGTGTTCCATGAAGGGAATTTGAGAGAAGATGTGGGCCATCCCAACAGCCAACGACACAGATCCGCCCGGGCGTGCCATGAGGCTTTCCTGAACTTGTGCTTCTAAGTGCGGGAGCTCTTGAACAGCCATTCCGAGAGCGGCAAATTTATCGGCCGGCGCGTTAATGGCAAAGTAGTCAGCCGGTACGAGTACGCAGGCAGCCACCAAAGCCATCACGGCAACGAAGCCTTCGGTGAGCATTGCGCCATAACCGACAAAGAGTACGTCGCGTTCGTTGGAAATCATCTTGGGAGTTGTACCCGTGCCGATTGTCGCATGGAAACCGGACAATGCGCCGCAGGCGATTGTGATAAAGATAAACGGAATAACCGGACCGCCAACGATCGGGCCGCCACCATGCACGAATTCCGTGAAGGCTGGCATTTGGAATGTCGGCATCACAAAAGCGATGCCTAACGCGAGGGCTGCGATGGTACCGATTTTCAAGAAGGTGGAGAGATAATCACGAGGTAATAACAAAAGCCATACCGGCAACACAGAGGCAAGGAAACCGTAAATCGGGATAAGTAAGCTCATCGGTTTACGATCGATATCGAGCCAGCCGAAGTATTCCGGGTGAGCGGCAACCCAGGGACCGGACAAAATGCAAAGGAAAAGAAGGATCACACCGATTGCGGTTGCCCCCTTCACATCGCCCTTGCGCCAAACTTGCATGTAGAGTCCCATAATGATGGCAATAGGAATCGTCGCGGCAACCGTGTAGGTTGACCACAAGGAATTATGCATGGCGTTAACCACGGCAATGGATAAGCCGGCCAGGGTCAAAATCAAAATTGCCAGCACTGCCCAGGAAGCGACAAATCCGGTTGTCTTATCAATTTCCGAACTGGCGATATAGGCAAGTGAGCGTCCGCGGTGACGAACTGAGCAAAAAAGAACCACCATGTCATGCACGCCGCCGGCGAGCACGCAACCGATCAAAATCCAAAGTAATCCGGGCATGTAGCCAAATTGCGCGGCAAGGACCGGGCCGAGCAAGGGGCCGGCAGCCGCAATGGCCGCAAAATGGTGACCGAACAGAACGTATTTATTGGTGGGGACGTAGTCTTGACCGTCAGAGTATCGGACGGCCGGGGTTTGTCGAGCTTCGTTGACGTTGAGAACTTTTTGAGCAATATACAGACCGTAGAAACGATAGGCTATTGCAAAAACACACAACGCAGCGAAAACGATGGTTAGCGCGTTAACGCCACTGCTTGAGTCCATAGGGGTTACCTCCTTCGAATGAACACTTTCATGCAGTGTAACAGGTTGTGTACCGTCCTAGTGAGACAGATATCGCTCTATTGAGTTAAGGCAAAGGATGAGGAGAAATAGAAAAGTCGTGGCAACGGACCGAGTGTTGCCACGACTTAGGTGTCTGAACTCAGAGTTGAGTTCGTTCACAGGGAGGACTTTATCATAATTGAGTAATGGTTTCTACTGATATGCCGTCCTTTTTGTAACATCAATGTAATTTTCTTCCTATTGTTTGAGCTATTTCAAAAAACTAAGCGGTGCTTACTTTTTTTGGGTCTCAAGCGAGCGCAAATGCCCAAGAGAAACCGAACTGCGAACTCGTCCGAGCAAAGTCATTTCACAACGTTTGCAATCAAAGGTTGCTCGGTAGGTGTTCGGTCCAGTTTTTAAAATAAGGGGATCGGGACGCATGAGTGTTTTAAGGGTTGGATCCTTTTTGACCTCTTCGATGTGATCCTTTAAGCAAAGACCCAGAGCAAATCGAACACAGTGTTTGGTTTGCATTAGTGCGATTTCCTGACGCACATCACCGGTTTCGACCGCAGGCTCCGAGATCTCGGCATCGTGTTGATGGTAAAAACGGATAGCCTGTTCATTGAGGACATTGGCTCGATAATCCACAGGATCCGGATAAGGTAAAAGATTTTCATCGGGCAGATCTCTTTGAAGCCGTTTCCATGCCTTACTACGAGCTTGTGTCAGTTTTTCACAGGCCTCGCGTCTCATCTCGTTGACTAAGCTAGCCGGCGCAAACCACTCTTTTCCGTTGATATTGACGCTTGCTGCCAGAAAATCGGTTTGACCGAGTTTGGCTAAATTTTTGCGAAGACTGTCCTCGTTTTTAAGTTCATTTGAGGCTTTGTCAATCGCATCAAAATGGCGTTTGATCGTAATCGTTACTGCATGAGGATCCGATAGTGTCAAATTGAAATCATGCGCAGTCGCTATCCAGTTGATTGTGACGGGAATCTGTCGTTTGGCGGTGGGTTTAGCGAGCGCTTCCTCCCAAAGTCGGTCATGATTGCGAAAAAGTGTCATGCCGGGCGTTAACTGCGGATGCTTACGGTAGATGGGCGTTTCTCGTAGTGTTAGGCGCCAGCGGTTGTTAGTCAGCTTTTCAGCTCGATTGACAGCAAAGCCGGCTAAGGTTTTCTCTCGAGTAAGGTAGGTGAACCCATCGCCATTGTGCAATTCTTCTTGACTGCTTACTTCCAGACTGTCAGATGTGACTCGGGTGATTTCTCCGATCGGGATACCGGCGTCTTTCGGCGTATCCATGGCCACCATGTCGTGATGACGTTCACGCGTGAAATAATCGGTAAATCCGCGGTTAAAGCTCTTTTTTAAGTTCGGAGTGAAGTTAATAAAACTCGTGCCATCACTGCTGCGCGTTAACTCAGGACGTCGGGCGATGATTTCATCAAGTTTTTGCCGATAAAAGGCCGTGACATTTTTCACGTATTGCACATCCTTAAGTCGCCCTTCAACTTTGAAGCTACTGACGCCCGCATCAATGAGGGCTTCAAGATTGGCACTTTGATTGTTGTCTCTTAAAGACAAGACGTGTTTGTCTTTGGCGAGTAGTTTGCCGTCTTCGGTGTAAACGCTATAGGGTAAGCGGCACAATTGAGCGCAGGCTCCTCGGTTGGCACTACGTCCGGTGGCCGCGAAACTCGCGTAGCATTGTCCTGAATAACTCACACACAATGCCCCGTGGATGAAGTATTCAATGCGGGCATGTTGCAAGAGCTGCCGAGCCTTGGCAATCATCTCGAGGTTTGACTCGCGTGCGAGCACCACTTGGGAAAAACCAAGGCTTTCCAAAAAACGGGCTTTTTCCGCTGTTCTGACATCGCATTGCGTGGAGGCGTGCAACTGAATGGGGGGCAGTTTTTCCTCAAGCAATCCCATATCCTGCACAATGAGCGCATCAATGCCGTTTTCATAGGCTTGCCAAGCCAAGTCAACAGCCTGAGGCATTTCTTGATCGGCAATGAGCGTATTGAGCGTCATATACACCCTGGCGTTAAAGCGATGCGCAAAGTCCGTTAACCTCTTGATGTCGGCAAAGGCGTTAGCCGCATCCTCACGGGCTCCAAATCCGGGACCACCGATGTAGACGGCGTCAGCGCCATGCAAAATGGCTTCAATGCCGATGTCGGCGTTTTTCGCCGGTGCGAGCAGTTCTAAAGGATATGAGACCATTAGTACCTCTCTCTTTTAGGGACGTTGCGTGGAGGATTCAGATTGCGAAGCGGTTATAGGTGTTGTTCCAGAGCTGCGTTCATCTTCAGATACCGGCCAAGGCGCGCACTTTTCAATTGCTAACTCCTTAGCCAACGCGGTACTGCCACGACGCTTCGCGCTTTCGGCGGGACTGATTCCCTCATCGGTGCAAAGGGTTTTGTCGGCACCGGCTCGCAATAAAACGGCAACGGTACCGGCTGCGGCTATTCTTGCCGCCATGTAAAGCGGCGTAACACCGCGGGGAGTTCTGGCATTGATTTGAGCCCCATGATCAATCAAAAATTGTGTCATTTCCGCTTCACCGACAGAAGCCGAGTAGTGTAGAGCCGTCCACCCATAATTGGCATTAATGGGCGCGCCCATATCCAAAAGCTTTTGCGCCAAAGCTTGATCACCTTTGATTGCGGCAAGCATCAAGGGGGTTTCGCCTCTTAGGGTCGGGACTTTGACATTAATTTTGTAGCTTCTCAACAAAACCTTGTTAACGGTGACAGAGGCATCCATGCGAATGGCATATACAAGGGGTGTTTCACCGTTTGGGAGATACAGGTTCGGATCGTAGGCTTTTTCACGCAAAACATAAGCGACTTTTCCGGCATCATCCGTTGCAATGGCATCTTGCAGCTGTTGAGCGAGACTCGGCGTCGTTGTCGTTTGAGCCATGGCTTGCGTCATGGCAAACAGGAACGGAAGAATTAAGAATTTTCGCATGGATTAATTCCAAAAAATCGATTGGCGTTACTTGTTGTGATCGTTGCGATTTCTTCAATCGAAAGATTCTTTAAGTTTGCCAGAAATTGTGCGACATGCGGCACATAAGACGGTTCATTGCGCCGACCTCTCAAGGGGACCGGTGCCAGATAGGGACTGTCCGTTTCAATCAAAATGCGCTCGAGCGGCGCTTTTTGCGCGACCTCTTGGATATCATGAGCGGATTTAAAGGTCAGAATACCTGAAAAGGAAAGATAACCACCGAGGTCAAGTGCTTGCCGGGCAAAATCCCAATTGCCGCAAAAGCAGTGTAAGACAAACCCACATTCTGAGGCACGATTTTCTGTGAGAATGCGAATTGTATCGTCAGCGGCTTCACGCGAATGAATAATGAGCGGCTTTTTCGCGATATGCGCCGCTTCAATATGAAGCGCGAAACGATTCCTTTGCCAATCCAACGGTTCATGACAATAGTGGTAGTCAAGGCCGGTTTCACCGACAGCAACCATTTTAGGTCGCTTCACAATCTCGGCAATCTCATTCGGGGACAAGTCGGCAAGCTCCTCGTCCTGAGGACTGACAGCAAAGGCCCCATAAAGCTCAGGGTATTGTGCTGTGAGGTTGCTGACGGCTTTAATTTCATCGGTTTGTGTGGCAACGACAACGGCGTTACAGACTTGAGCAAGCCGCATACGTTCAACGAGTTCGTTTTGTTCTTTGCCGAAAACATCCATGTGGATGTGGCAGTGGGTATCAAAAAACATAATGGAGCGATTCAAAAAACGACCCCCTCACAGGGTAAGGGGGCCGAAAAAAGAGTTTTGCTAATTAACTTCTACGTCGCGTTTCATAAAGCCCGTTAATTTCTTTGGCGAAACGTTCGGCGATTTGTCGACGGCGCAATTTCATCGTCGGCGTTAAAAGACCATTTTCAACAGTCCAATGCTCTTTGAGCAAATAGGCGTTTCGAGGCACACCGTACTGCGGGAAGTGTTTGGCTGCCAGACGGATTCGTTTGACGATTCGGGCGCGTAAATCCCGATTGTTATTAAGATCGGCGCTATTGGGATCCAAGCCCAGCTCTTCGCATAATAGGCCGAACTGCATGGGATTGACCACCACTAAAGCCGTAATGTAGGGGCGAGCTTCGCCCACCACCATCACTTGTTCAAACAAGTGGTCTTCCTGAATGGCGAATTCCAAATCCACCGGCGCGATCTTTTCACCGGTGCTCGTCACGATGATTTCTTTGATACGACCGGTGATTTTGACGCGGCCGCCATCACTTAAATCCACTTGGTCGCCGGTTCTCAACCAGCCGTCTTCAGTAAAGGATTGCGCGGTTGCCTGTGGTAAATTCCAGTAGCCATTCATCACAGAGGGGCCGCGAACCTGAAGTTCACGGTTTTCGCCGCATCGCACTTCACAGCGTGCGACCGGTGCGCCGACGGTGGCCGGATGATTGCCATGGTCCTTATTGATAGAGATCACCGGACTGTATTCCGTTAAACCATAAGCTTGTCGGATTTGAATGCCAAGCGCGCAGAAAAATTTCGCAACGGTTAAATTCAGTGCCGCTCCACCACTCACAATGTACTTGATGCGCCCGCCGAAAAGCGCTTGAACGGGGGCTGCCACTTCGTTCTTAAATACGCTATTAAAGAGAAAATCTAGTGCTGGTACACCGTCTTCTTCAAGCGGCATCTCATTGTCACGGCAAAAATCCCGCCAACCGGCCGCGACCGCATTGCGTAGCAGAACCTTTTCAGATTCTGACGCTTTTGCATAACCGTTTTGCAGTTTGGCATAGAACTGCTCTAAAACACGGGGAACCGTACACATCAAAGTCGGTTGCACCTCTTTTAAGTCTTCCGCTAATTGCATCACACCGCGGCTAAAGACGAGCGTTGCGCCATGCGCCACGCAGTTATAGTACGTGACGGTACGCTCAAAAGTGTGAGAAAGCGGCAGGTAAGACAAAAAGAGGTCATCATCGCTCGGATGAACCGTTTCACTCACATCCTGAACATTGGAGACAACTGCTCGGTGCGTCAACATAACACCCTTGGGACGTCCGGTTGTTCCGGAGGTGTAAACAATGGCGGCGAGATCTTCTGGCTCCGGTCCCGCAGGCAGATCGTCATCGGTAATTTTTTCGCCCAAGCTAAGCCATTGGTTGAGACCGCAGTAACGGGTGTGACCGTCGCAGCCTTCTTCCTCTTCCGTTGTGAAAACAACTTGTTCGAGAGTGGGCACAGGTGTATCGGAATGGAAAATGGCGTTCCAGCGGGCTTTCGTCGTGGTCACGAGAAAACGACAGCCGCTATCGGACATGATGTAGGCGGCCGATTCCGGTGTGTCGATAGCATGAAGGGGAACAGGCACCAATGCGTTAGCCAATGCTGCCTGGTCAAAAGTGAGCGCATCAAGCGAATTGATCAACAGCATGGCCACTCGGTCGCCACGTTGAAATCCCATGGCGCACAACGCTTTTCGCCAGCGCATGACACGTTGACCGAACTCTCTCCAGGTCACACTGATCCATTGTTCTTTATCGTAATCGTAATAGCGATACCCTTCCTTGTCGGGTTTGCTTTGAAGCGTATGTTCAAGCATCTGAGGCAGGGTTGTGAATTGATTGATGTCGCTTTGAGAGGTCATTGGTCAAAAACTTTCAGCGAAAGACATAACCTGAAAATTCTAGCAAATGTTAAGGTCTATCAGCTCATCAAGAGAAGGGATTTTTTGTACGTTTGAAACGAAAAAGGCGTCGACAGGTAAAAGCCGACGCCGAATAGTTAAAGCTCGAAGTTAAAGCGTGACGTAGCCGACGCCGTCACGAATTTGAACCTCAGTGTTGAGTTCCGCGCTCAGGTCGCGAATTTGTTCAAGTGTTTCTTGGCTACGAGACAAACGCGGCCAACCGCGTTGAGCCCGAGAGGCATGCATTCCCAACTCAATCGGGTAAAGCTTCATTTCGGTGATTCGACCGTCCTCAAGCGTCCAGCCTGCCGCAAACGCCCGCCAGATATCAGGCATCGCCGGGTAGCCGACCGTGCCGTTTTTACTGCGGTTATTCATGTATTCACCGACTCGGGTATCTTGCGACAAACGCATCTTGACAAAGGCGTCATAGGGTTGCGCGGCAATGGTTTCGGTTTGGAAGATAAAGTTACCGAGACTATGCAAAATGACGCCACCGTTATAAACCTCCACGCCACGTAGCATGTGCGGCCCGTGACCTATCACCACACTGGCGCCGGCATCAATGGCCTCATGAGTCATAGTGCGGACAAACTGCGGGATGCTAAAGAAATTCTTTCCGTTCATCTCATGCGTGTGAAGACTAAAGAGCACAACGTCAGCTTGACGCTTGGCTTCTCGAATCTCATTGAGAATGCGTTCTTCATCGATTGGATCAGGTTTCGTTTCGATGAAATTTTTTTCATCGAGAACGAATTGGTAGGGCCCGAAGTGGCTTAAGCCTTCAGGCATCGGAGCCGCATAACCGAGTTCGATGGAAAGCTCTTGGAAGGCGTTGACTTGTGTTTTCTTCGCAAGGCTTTGCACGGCGTCAAACGTTTCTTTGTCCACGTGATAGATGGTCTTGTAACGCAACGGATTTAAACCGGGGCGGCCGATCATGCGAAAACCCTGACCGCCTGCTACCGCGGCCGGATCAAAATTAGACGTTGCGCCGATCATGGCTACTCGCAAACCATCAACTTCCAAATAGCAGGCGTTACTGGCTTCTTGCAAGGTCGCACCGGTGCCGGCAAAGACCATGTTACGTTCTTGAAGGTGTTTAATGGTTGCTGTGACGCCCAAGGGACCGAAATCACCGGAATGGTTGTTCGCAGTATTGAAAAGATTAAAACCATAACGCAACATGTCGTCCAACATGGCCGGGTCGGTCATTGCCCAAGTTCCGCCACTTGCGGCGGCCGGAAAGCCCTCTTGACGATGAAAAGTCATCTCCAGATTGGCAAATCGGACATCATGACTTTTAATCAGCTCTTCAAGCTCGGCATAGCCCTGATAGCCGTTTTCGGGAAGCCGTCGGGTGATGAAACTATCACCGGTTGCAATGAAAGTAGTGCGCATAACAATCCTCCGCTAAAAAGAAATAATCGCTACTTGATCATAACCCGCTCATGGACCGGCTGCAGTAATCTTTTTCCTCAATTAGTTATCTGTTTGCCGAGTTTGTTTCATCCATACTGCCTGAACGAAAGCCTTGAAGGTCGAGTGTGACATATTGCCAACCCAGATTTTTCAGTTTGTTGACAATGTCGTGAGCATGGGTGATGACAGCCGAAAAATAGGGCTTATCCACTTCAATTCGGGCTGTCGGTCCGTCACTACGAACACGAAGGTTATAAAAGCCTAATGTCTTTAAATAACACTCGGCTTTTTCAACAGCCTGAAGTTTTTTTTCTGTTAATCTCGTTCCATAGGGAAAGCGGGTTGCCAGGCAGGAGCCTGAAGGCCTATTGGCTGCGGCTATACCTAACTCGGCGAGCAGTTCACGCACATCTTGTTTGTGCAAGCCGAGCTCTCTAAGGGGACTGATCGCCCCGGATTCGGTAATGGCTTTCTGCCCTGGGCGATACCGGGTCAAATCATCAAGCTGAGTACCCTCCATGACGACGTTTGCACCGACCGAGCGAGCGAAATTCCAGAGCTTGTCAAAAAGGTGTTTTTTGCAAAGATAGCACCGGTTGATGGGATTGGCCCCAATGCCAACCGCATCCATCCCTTCCGTTTTAACTTGATGAAGCGAAACACCTAGCAATCGAGCCGATTCTTGAGCTTCTTGCAATGCCAAACGACTCATCCAACAGGTGTTAAAGTACACGGCAGAGATATTGTCCGGATTTTGCGTGACCTCTTTGAGGAGCGCGAGTACAAGTAGGCTGTCGGCTCCACCGGAGAGGGCCACCACAACCTTCTGATCTGCAAAGGACTCAAAATAGATTTTGGCCGCATTCAGCTTTTCACTGATTTTCTTGCTCACGGTAAGCCTCTAGTGCTTCGAAATGGACGCTATTGAATGTTAAGCCCGTCGCCTGCGCCACCGCTTTGACGCTTTCGTACTCGGGGTAACAGACCTTTGAGCCATCGGGTTTTACACAAACTTTGACTTCAATGTCACCGTGTTTAGTGGCGAGCTTTTGCACGGTTCGAGGCAATGTCGTCCGTTTGAGAAGACTGCGACGAATCCCAATTGTTGTGCTTTCATTGAATATGATCGTTTCAAGCCTTTCTCTGAGTCCCGCATGGGTTAGAACACTTAAGAGATAAGCCGGGCGATTTTTCTTCATGAAAATCGGTGTGAACCAGGCTTCCAGAGCGCCTTCCGCATAGAGTCTTTCAAGCAGATAACCGAGACTTTCCGGCGTGCTGTCATCAATATTGGTTTCGAGTTTGATCACTTCGTCACTGTCGGTGATGTTTTCATCGGCAACGGGCTCAATTAGCATCGCTCTTAAAATGCTGGGACGCTCGTAGGCGCGCTTGCCGGCGCCAAACCCGCACTTTTTGATTTTGTACTGTTTGGGTAGTGTCTCAGAAGTTTTTAATGCGGCAACGATAGCCGCACCGGTCGGCGTGATCAGTTCACCGTGGATGGGTACAGGACTTAAAGTGAGACCATAAGTGCTCGCAATGTACATCACCGCGGGAACGGGGATGGGCAAAATGCCGTGCTGGCAACGGATTTCCCCGTGCCCTTCGGCCAGGTGTGGGACGATCACTTCGGTGACATGTAGATCATCAAGCAAAACCGCCACGGACAAAATATCCACAATTGAGTCCAGAGCGCCCACTTCGTGGAAATGAACCTGGGATATCTCAACGCCGTGTGAAAGGGCTTCCGCTTCGGCGATAATCTGAAAAATTTTCTTTGCAAGCGCCTTGGCTCGATCACTTGCCGTGCTTTGTTCAATAATAAGATTCGCATCGGCTAAATGACGGTGCTCGTGGTGGTGTGAGTGATGATGAGCTTGATCTTCTGAGGCGTCCTCATGGACATGAGTGTGAGTATGCTCGTGTTCATGATCGTCACCGTCGTGATGATGGTGAGGATTTTCAGATTCTTGACCGAAAAGATAAGCCATATCATGGTCGTTGTGAGGCTCTCCGTTATTTAGCTTCACATCAAAATCGCAACAATCGAGCGCACTCTTTTTCACGCGGCTTACGGTCAGTTCAAACTGTTGATCCGATAGTGAGGATAAGACTTCGCGTAATTTTTTCTCATCGGCTCCTAAATCGAGTAGTGCGGCCGCTGTCATATCGCCGCTGATACCTGAGGAGCAATCCAGTACAAGTGTGCTCATAATGATTTCCCTTGAATGGCTATACGATTAATTTGAGACGCTAAATAACCGGCGCCATAACCATTATCAATGTTGACCGTCGCGACGCCGTTCGCACAGGTGTTGATCATGGTTAGTAATGCTGAAAGTCCATGGAAATTCGCACCGTAGCCCACAGAAGTCGGCACGGCGATGACCGGATTGGAAACCAAACCACCGATCACCGACGGCAAGGCGCCTTCCATACCGGCTACCGCAATAACACAATGGGCTTTTTGCAACGTCTCCAAGTGCGATAAAAGTCGGTGCAGGCCGCTAACGCCCGCATCATAGATTCTTTCAGTGCGATTGCCGAAAAATTCCGCTGTTTGCGCCGCCTCTTCAGCAACGGCGATATCGGCGGTGCCGGCAGTACAAACCACAATTAGCCCTTGGAGCTGGGCATCGTTGGACGCAATTTTGACAATGCGACTCACCGGGTCGTATTGAACCGGTAAGGATTGCTTTAGAAGTTCATATTGATGTTGACTGGCTCGTGTGCCCAAAACCGCGCCGTTGGCTTCATAAAGTTTTTGAAAAATGCTCACAAGAAAACGATCATCTTTGTTTTGACAAAAGACGACTTCGGGAAAGCCTGATCGCAACGCCCGGTGGGTATCCAACTTCGCAAAACCGAGATCTTCAAAGGGGGCTCTGGCGAGTTTCGCCTTTGCCTCTTTGATTGAAAGAGTACCGTTTTTGACAGCTTCCAAAAGTTCTTCAACTTGCATAATTTCTCTACTGATGTTGAGCAACAATTAAAAAGTCAGCGACAAGATCTTCATTGTCGCGGTTGACTGTTCTGAGAGTTTGCAGCTTTTTAATGATAAGACCGCTTGCTTGAAGTAGCGAGACATCGTACTCTGGTCTTAAATGCTTGGTCATCGGCAATTCGCGAGCGATTTTTTCCATCATCGCGGGGTCAACCTGACCGATGTGTTTATGCGAACTACGAGGACTTTCGGGGAATCGATACTTGGAATCAGTCAGATAGTAATAGTGGTTGCCATCAAAGATGAGCAGTAAACCATCTGATTTTAAGAGTTTGCTCCAATTCTGATAGGCGGTTACCGGATCCGGTAAATTCCAAACAAGGTTACGGGTAACAATCAGATCAAACGGTCCGCGCACATCAGGATCGGTTGCGTCGGATAATACAAACTGAACATTCAAATCGTTTGCCCTCGCATTTTCACTGGCGTTTCTGATCATCTCGGGGCTTGCGTCCACACCGGTGACATCAAAGCCCATTTGCGCAAGGATCAAACTGAAAAATCCTGGCCCGCACCCCAAATCCAAAGCCTTTGGATTGGCGGCTGTGATTTGGGAAGCCCAACCGGTTAAAAGCCGCCCATAAAACTTTGCTTATCGGCAAACTCTTCTCGGTTGGATTGCGAATACCCCTGGGCTCTTAAATTCCAATAACTGACAATATCATTATGTAAATCCATCTGGATCCCTTTGATTGGCCAATAAGCCAATAGTGTATCTCGTTACAGTTTGAGCTTATCGAATATTTTTTCTTTTCTTTGAGTCAATGCTTGCAAATAATTGCCTGATTCTCCTTCTCTGGTAGTCACAATACCCTAGAAATGTCAAAAAAAAATTACTGGTGAATCACTATTCAATTATAAAAACATTTATAAATCAATCTATTAAGATGTTTTTATCCATTGTTTTTGAAATGGGAAAACTTTAAAGCGGGTTGGAAAGTCAAGACTAATTTTGCTGATAAGATAAAATCAAATGAGCTGAGGAAGAGGGTTTTCTCGGTTGTTTTATCGCTTTGATGCTGTTACGGCAGCGAAAGGGGAACGGATGGAATTTACTATTCGAGAAGTGTCACAGCGCTTTAACTTATCCTCATCGACGTTGCGTTACTACGATAAGGAGGGGCTGTTCCCTTTCATGCAAAAAAAGGCTTCCGGCTATAGGACCTTTAGCGAAAAGGATTTAGCCTGTCTGGAGTTGGTTCAGTGCTTGAAAAGTACTGGCTTGAGCATTAAAGAAATCAAAGAGTTTTTTGATTTGGCGCTGCAGGGTGAAGGGACGGTTCCGGAACGGCTTCGACTTTTTGAAGCTCGTCGGGATTTTGTCTTAAAACAAATCTCACAGTTACAGGAACACTTAAAAGTGATCAATGCGCAGTGTGAGTTCTATAGAACATGGCAAACCAAAGGACGAGAGGCCGCGTTAAAGCAAAGCGGCAGAAAGTTGTTGTAGCATTTGCGATCCTGTTGAATTTTTTTGAGAGGTTGACTTGATGGGTTGTCCTCTCTTTTTTTTGCCTCAATATAATTGGCGCCTGATTTAGTCTGTGGACTCTGTTATGACCAAAAGCCGTACAATCCGCGAATACCTCCGGTCAATACCACCGGAAAACACCGCCACCCGTGTAAGCTTTTTCCTAGCCGGCTTCATGATGGCGATTTGGGCTGCGATGGTCCCTTTTGTTAAAGCGCGTTTGTCGCTTGATGAGGCTCATCTCGGGACGTTGCTATTGTGTGTCGGCCTCGGAGCGCTCTTTGTTATGCCGTTTTGTGGCGGCGTTATCGCTCGTCGAGGAGTGGGCTTTCTGCTCAAAAAAGCCTACTTCTTTGCGGCACTGCTTTTGTGTGTCGTTTATTTTTCAGAAAGTCTATTTTTAACGGCAGCGATTTTGTTCTTGTTTGGGATGATTTTCGGCAGCATTGACGTGTCGATGAATGTGCATGCCGTGGAAGTTGATCAGAGAAGTCCCAAGTGATTGATCGCCGGTTTCCATGCGTTGTATTCGTTCGGTAATGTTGCGGGCGCTTTGGGCATGGCAGCATTATTGAATGTCGACATTTCCGTTTGGATGGCTGTGGCCGCTTTGCTCGCTTTGGGTCTGCTACTTTGGCTATTGGTGAGTCGTCACCTTTTAAGTGACGCCGGTTGCTCAACGGAAAAGACGCCGGCTTTTGCGGTTCCCAAGGGGTTTGTTTTGCTTTTGGGGTTAATTTGTTTTGTTCTTTTCATGGTCGAAGGCGCGGTGCTTGACTGGGGAGGCGTCTTTCTCATTCAGGAAAAATCGGTTGCGATTGAAAATGCCGGTCTGGCCTTTGCTTCGTTTGCAACCGCCATGACCGTGATGCGCTTATTTGGTGACCGGCTCATCACGTTGGCAGGACCTCGTTATTGTGTGCTTTTTGGCGCCCTTTTGGCCTCATTGGCATTGATAGGAACTTTGGTTTTTCAAAATGTCTATGCTGTGATTGCAGCCTTTTTCCTGTTGGGCTTAGGGTTGGCAAATCTCGTTCCGATCGCCTTTGCCTCGACGGCCAATCAGACTCTGATGCCCATGAGTATGGCATTGGCTGCCGTCACGACCTTGGGTTACGGTGGACAACTTTTGGGGCCGGCTTTCATTGGCTATGTGGCAAAAGCCACGGATTTGACGGTCGCTTTTGCGTTACTGGCCGCTTTAATGGTGATTGTCGCTCTGAGCTTTGTCATTTTCCGCCGAAAGTAGTCTCGCAAAACAAAGCGGCTTGGGTTGGGGACCCAAGCCGTTTGACTTCAGTTAAGCGAGTTAATGATTTCGCGCATCGGAGTAAAGGTTCGCGATGGCATCCTGATAACGGGCTTTGATGATGCGACGCTTCAGTTTCAGAGTGGGCGTTAGCATCCCGTTTTCAATGGTCCACGGTTCAAGCGTTAAGATCACTGAGCGAGGGACACCGTATTGCGGGAAGCCTCGCGTTAATTTCTTCACTCGACGCAAGACGGCGTGTGTTGCCGCCTTACTTGAAAGCGACGCCGGATCATTCGGATCCAACGAAAGTTCTTTAGCCAAATCCTCCCACGCGCGTTTTTCCAAGACAATCAACGCACTGATGTAGGGGAGATCCTCGCCAACGGCCATCACCTGAGCAAAGAGGGGATCGTTTTCAATGGCCATTTCCAAGTCCGCCGGCGGAATTTTCTCACCGGTGCTCGTCACGATAATTTCCTTGATACGACCTTTGATTCTCACATAGCCGTTAGGGAGAATATCGGCTTGGTCACCGGTTCTGAGCCAACCATCCTCGGTAAAGACTTCCCGAGTGGCGTCCTCGCGTTTCCAGTAGCCTCTCATGACACTTGGTCCACGAACCTGTAATTCATCATTGTCCCCTAAGCGCATTTCCACGTTGGGTAGTGCGGGACCGACGGTGGACGGGTCGTTGCCGTGCTCTTTGTTAACCGCAAGAATCGGGCTGGTTTCGGTCATGCCGTAACCTTGGTAGATCGGGATGCCGAGTGCGATAAAGGTTCTGGCTACCGTTTGATTTAATGCTGCGCCACCGGAGATGAACGCATGGGGACGAACCCCGCCGAACCCTTCGCGCAATGAGCTTCCGACTTTTTTATCGAGCCAATTGGCAACCAAGGGATCTAAAAATTCACGCCAGGAGTGTTCCACTTCCAGGTTGTTTTCCTTGCAGAAACGCCGCCAGCCCACTTCAACAGCCCACTGGAACACATAACGCACAATGCAAGATTGTTTGTTGAGTTTTTCAGTCAGTCGAGCGTAGACACGTTCATAGATGCGAGGCACCGACATCAAAATGGAAGGCTTGGCCGCTTGAAGATCATCAACGATTTGCAAAATGTTGCGGTTAAATGTGATCTTATTGCCCATGCCCATGGCAAGGTAATAGGTGGTCGTGCGCTCAAACGTGTGTGACAGCGGCAAGAAAGAAAACCACGTGTCTTCAGGGTTCGGGCGAATATTGCCCATGACGCCTTTGGCATTTTCCAAAATATTTTGGTGGGTGAGCATCACGCCTTTCGGCCGACCGGTTGTGCCGGAGGTGTACACAAGCGCGGCGAGGTCTTGAGGATCCAACTCAATGGCCGGAATCTCGATATTGTCCGCGGCATCGAGCCAGTCATCCAATGAGACCACATTGATCGGCCCGTTATTGGGCAGATCGTCCGTATCCAACGTGTCATCGGTGATGACGACGGTACGTAGATTGGGCAAAGTTTCGGCTTGGCGGATGTTTTTCCACTTCAGGTATTTGGCAGTCACCAAAACACGCGCTTCGCTGTCATTTAAGATAAAAGCGCTCGATCCCGGGGTATCGACGGCGTGTAACGGAACGGGTACCAAAGCACACGATAGCGCGGCAAGGTCAAAGCAGATGGCATCCGGACCGTTGGGCAGCAACATCGCCACACGCGAGCCGCGTTCCAAATTGAGTTTTACAAAAGCACGCTGCCAGCGTTGAACTTGCTCATAGAGCTCTTTATAAGTGATGGTTTTCCAGGTCTTGTCACCATTAAGGTAAAAACACAAGGCAGGCAAATCGTCATGTCTGCCAAGATGGTGGGTCAAAACTTCCGGAAGGACGCGGATTTTTAAAAAATCCTCATAACGGCTTTGGGTGGTTTCCATAAATCTGTTCCAAAACGAAGCTTAAGCAGTTCAACGCTTGCTTTTGCCGCTTCGTGAATATATTTATTCATTACATAATTTTGTTAATGTACAAGGATTTTCCTCTAAAGTTAAGGAAATC
The DNA here is from genome assembly GCA_900546995.1 of uncultured Sutterella sp. Lineage (GTDB taxonomy): Bacteria > Pseudomonadota > Gammaproteobacteria > Burkholderiales > Burkholderiaceae_F > Aphodousia. The sequence continues at coordinate 1,482 of URFF01000035.1, read as the reverse complement.
ACCTGATTGGATTAACCTAGATAGGTTATGGTTGGGTAATAAGTCTGCAAGAAAAATGGGTTGTTAGGATAAGGAAAAACCCTTCTTTTAGGATGTTTCGTAAGTCAAAACCCTTATTTTTGCATAAAAAAGTGGCGGAAAAACAAGAACATCCGTTGTTATTAAAACAATTAATGATTAAAATCAGCATGTATTTTTCGTTTAATGCATGTCGCTCCTCCAATGAGAGTCAAATCACCCGGTCCGTGATTTATCAATCTCTCAGCATGCTGTGGGAAAAAAGTTACAGAAATCGGGCAACGAATTTTTGTAACTTTTTTTCTTTTTCTAGCTTTTCATTTGTTCTCTTTCTCAATCCTTTGTTTTTATTGGACATTTCCTGAAATATACGACGCGCCCTATCTATAGAGTTTGTTAAACGTGTATAACACAATATATTGTGTTATAGGGAAAACCCTAGCGATTTATTTTCCTCCTTAAAAAACAGGACATCGATTGATTTTCCATTTAAAAATCCTGCCAGCCATTGCGGCTATGTAGTGCCTGCCTTCTTTTTACGCAAATAAATCACCATTAACTTGATACAGTGTAAGCACTGTCTGCCTTGGGTTTGGGGCAGTATTTTTTCGGAGCAGGTCTCATGGAGCAGTGTTTAACTCATTTGATAAAGCGCGATGGCAGTGTCAAGGATTTTGATGCCAGTAAGATTGTGAATGCCATTGCAAAAGCCGGAAAAGCGACCGGTGAATTTGATATTGGAATTGCTCAGCAATTAACCGAGGAGCGTGTTTTACCTAAGTTGCGCGCGCTCAAGCTCGTGACGCCGCACATTGAGCAGGTGCAGGACGCGGTTGAACAGTCGCTTTTTGAAGCGGGCCACTTCAATACGCTTCGTGCCTACATTGTTTATCGTGAGCAACGTCGTAAAGCGCGTGATGCCCGTCAAAGTTGGGTCAATGTTGAAAGCTCCATCAATGAATACCTTCAACAATTGGATTGGCGTGTTAATGCCAACGCCAACCAAGGCTATTCCTTGGGCGGTTTGATTTTGAATGTTTCAGGTAAAGTCGTTGCGAACTATTGGCTTAACTATATCTACCCTCAGGAAATCGGCCGCGCTCATCGTGAAGGGGATTTCCACATCCATGATTTGGATATGCTTTCGGGTTATTGCGCCGGTTGGTCATTGCGTACGCTTTTAAATGAAGGGTTAAACGGTGTGCCGGGCAAAGTCGAGGCGGGGGCTCCGAAACACTTGTCCTCAGCGACCGGACAAATCGTCAACTTCTTGGGAACCATGCAAAATGAATGGGCCGGCGCTCAGGCCTTCTCATCGTTTGACACCTATCTGGCTCCGTTCATTAAGAAGGACAATGTACCTTACGAGGAAGTGGTGCAATGCATTCAGGAGCTCATCTATAACTTGAATGTGCCTTCTCGCTGGGGGACACAAACGCCCTTTACCAATTTGACCTTTGACTG
>URFF01000034.1 GCA_900546995.1 uncultured Sutterella sp. | reverse complement strand
CTTGCGAGACGGCTATTAGCGCTTTCGGTAACACAAGAAACAATTGACAACATACTTGTACGGTTGCCTGCTACTGAAAACTTTTCTACACTGGCAAACAGTTCAAATTGCAAAAGATCGATCATGTTAGCACTCAATGAAATCCCTTTAGTCTCTTTTTTCGCTCAAAGAGCACTTTCGGGGGCGATGCCGTTAGCCGATGAAGAACAAAAATTGCGTTGGCTTGAGCATCTGCGGGCAGAACCTTTTACGCGCGAGAAAATGATCACCGAACTCGGTGAAAAAAATACTTCAGAGGCACTGTTACCTGCGCTTCGGTTATTGCGCCGAGAGGTGATGCTTACTTTACTTACCCGGCAGGCAACGGGACAAGCCGACTATTTTGAAGTCGTTCGAACAATGACCGATTTGGCTGAAGTGGCTGTCAGCCGGGTTGTGAAGGTTTTTAGTCTCGAATTGGCTGAGCGCTACGGGATCCCGACTTCCATTGATGGTGTGCCGCAAGATTTGTTAGTGGTTGGTATGGGAAAGTTGGGTGGTGAGGAGCTTAACGTCAGTTCTGATATCGATTTGATTTTTGTTTTTGATGAGCAGGGTGAGTGCCGCCCGTGTGCAAGTTGCCCGGCACCTCGCCGCGAGTTAAGCAACATGGAGTTTTTCGAGCGGCTTTCAAAGAAAATCATTCCGGCGCTCTCAGAGATCGAAGGCCCGGGCTTTGTATTTCGTGTTGATATGCGTTTACGCCCCAATGGGGATTCAGGACCGATCTGTGTCAGTAACGAGATGCTCGAAGAATACTTGTATGTTCAGGGACGGGAATGGGAGAGATTCGCGTGGCTCAAGTCACGCGTTGTCAATACGCCGGTTTTCACCGATGAGAGCACATTTGCCCAGCAAGTGAAAAATTTAAACGATGTGGTTCGTCCCTTTGTTTTCAGAAAATATGTGGACTTTAATGCGATCAGTGCCTTATCCAACCTTCATCAATTGATTCGAGCGGAGTCCGTTCGTCGTGAAGCGGGTAAAGCGTTGGGCATTGATGTGAAATTGGGTCGTGGCGGCATTCGTGAAATTGAATTTATCACGCAGACTTTTCAGGTCATTCGTGCGGGTCGAGAACCGGCTTTGAGAGGTAAAAATACCTTAGAAACCCTGCCGCTTTTAGCCAAACATGGAGTGATTAAAGAAGAACAGGCGCAAAAACTTTCTGAAGCCTACATATTCCTTAGAAATCTCGAGCATGCGATCCAATTTGTTGACGATCAACAAACGCATCGCTTACCGGTGGACGAGGCGTCACTTCAACGGGTTTGTGCCATTGCCGGTATGCAAAAGACCGAGCTCATTGAAAAACTGGAAACGATCAGAGACTATGTTTCCAGGGTTTTTGATGGGATTTTCCAAGTCAACGAGAAGGGGGATACGCAAGACGATGACTGGCCGCAAGGTTGGAGTATTGGTTTTGAGGGCGCTACTACAGGGTTGACCAGTCTTTTGTCAGAAAAAGGCTATGACGATTGCGGTACATGTTCAAAACGCATTTTGGACTTAATGCGATCGAAATTTTTAGCGGCCCAAACCGAACAAGCAAAAATCCGCATGGCGCAGCTCGTTAAACGGGTAGTCGATTTAAGTGTGGAACTCACGCAAAAAGATTCTCAGAAACCGGATGCGCTTTTGATTCGCTTTCTGGATCTTTTAGAAGTGATTGCCGGTCGCAGTACGTACGTGTCCCTACTTTTACAGTATCCGAAAGTTTGTGAAAAGGTCGGGACTGTTTTAAAGGCGAGCGCCTGGGCAGCGGACTATCTGACGGCTCACCCGATTGTTTTGGATGAGCTTGTGGATGAGCGTCAAACAGTCATTGATAACTTCACGCCAGTTGATTGGAGTGCCTGGCAAGATGCGCTTTGGGAACAACTCAACGAAGCCGAGGCGGATCAAGAGTCGCAGATGAATATGCTGCGCGACGCGCATCATGGCGCGGTTTTTAAACTATTGATCGCGGATTTGGAAGGTCGTCTAACGGTTGAACGTTTGGCCGATCAACTCTCGGCGCTTGCCGATGCCGTTATTGAAATGGTGATAACCCTTGCTTGGCAAACAATTGCCTCGCGGCATCGTGAAGAACCTCGTTTTGCCGTAATCGCTTATGGCAAGCTCGGTGGCAAAGAACTCAGTTATGCTTCCGACTTGGACCTCATTTACCTTTATGACGATGATGATCCGCAGGCATGCAAAAATTACACGCGGCTTGTTCGGCGCATGATGAGTTGGCTTACCGTTCAAACTTCCTCGGGGATTTTGTTTGATGTGGATTTGCGCCTGCGTCCCAATGGGGAAAACGGTTTGGTGGTTTCATCGTTGGAGATGTTTAAGCGGTACCAGCGAAATGAAGACGGAACAGGAGCCTGGCCTTGGGAACATCAGGCGTTAACACGCGCCCGGTTTTGCGCGGGTGACCGAGATATCGGCCAAGCGTTTGAAGAAGAACGCAAGGCGCTTTTGTGTTTAGAACGAGACAAGCAAAAAGTTTTGTCTGACGTGAGCGAAATGCGTCAGAAAATGCTTGAGGGTCACCCCAATCCGACCGAACTTTTTGACGTGAAGCACGATCGTGGAGGGATGGTTGATGTGGAATTTGCCGTGCAGGCGATGGTGCTCGCTTATTCGCACGAGCATCCGGAACTCGTGAATAATTTTGGCAATATATTACTTCTTGAAATGGCCGGTCGTTTGGGATTGATTGATTACGAATTGGCCGAACGCTGTGTTGTGGCTTATCGCGATTATCGTTTCATTCAACGCCAGCATCGCTTGGCCTACGGAGCGGGACCGGTTCGGATCAACGCGGAGTCGGTTAAAGACCATATCAGCGCAGTGAAAACACTGTGGCAGAGCGTCTTTTCAGAGGGCGTTTGAGGAGGTAATTAGGAGAAAACGATGCGATTGGCTGAAATGCAGATTGGGGAAAATGTTTTTGAAATTGAATTGAAAGACTCGCCAACTACCGAAAAATTTCTCAAAATGCTCCCGGCGACTTTTTCAATGCAGGAATTAAACGGCAACGAAAAGTATGTGTATTTGGATGAGTCATTACCAACGAACGCGAGCTATTCGGGTCAATTACATGCAGGCGACGTCATGCTATTTGGCGATGACTGTCTGGTGCTTTTCTACAAAAATTTCAGAACAACCTATTCCTATACGCCAATTGGCAAAGTCTCTGATGCCAAAAGTCTTCAGTCAGCCTTGGGTAGCGGAAACGTGACACTACGTTTTCTGCTTAAGAAATGACTGCTCTAGGAGCTATTTCAATGGTAAATCAAGGCGTTAGAGCTCATCATCGATCGGCTGTCGTCGACTTCTAATCCGGCGAAGAAGGCGGACGTATAGGATAATCAGGCCGATCATGGTGATTAACCAGCTTAACGGATAGACCATCATCAAGGTGTCATAGGTTGGGTACATCGGAAAAGCGGTATAAACCCAAATCAGGCGGACCGAGCAAACGACAATGAGTGTCACCATGGCCGGCGGCAACGAATAGCCGTAGCCACGCATACAACCTGAAAGGGTGTCCATCACCACGCTAAGCGGCTGCGGCACAACGACCCACAAAATACGAATTAAGCCTAACGCGATCACCTCTTCACTATTGGTGAAGATGCCCAATAAATCACGGCTAAAGATCAAGACCAAAGCGGTCATTATGATCGTCACGAGCATGTTCAATCCCAAGGTGATCCACATGATACGGTAACAACGGTCTAGATTTCGTGCGCCGTAATTTTGACTGACGAACGTGGTTGCCGCGAGAGCAAAGGCATTGATAAAGCAATAAACGTTAATTTCAATGGTGAAGGCTGCGACTGAGCCCGCCATCGCAGCCGGTCCCAGGTTATTGATCGCCGACTGAATCACCAAGTTCGAGAGGGAATACACCGCCCCTTGGATACCGGCGGGCAAACCGATTCGAACAATGCTCTTTAGCGAAGGGAAATCGACCTTTAATAGTTGAGAAACTTCCAGGCGAAGCGGTCCTTCAATTCGAGTAAGTTTGACAAATAAGATGATCGCAGACAGCAAATTGGCTAGAACGGTTGCTAACGCAACACCTGCCACGCCCCAATCCAAGACGAGAACCGCGAATAAATTCCCGGCAATGTTAAAGAGACTGGCGGCAAGCAATGCCCATAGAGGGGTCTGAGTATCACCCTGACTACGGAAAACGGCTGCCAAAAAGTTATAGATGGCAATAAAGGGCATGCCCAATAGATAGACACGCAAGTAAACCAACGCATGATCTCTGACTTCGGCTGGGACATCCAGCCAGTCCATCGCAGCGCTTGAGAAAGCCAAGCCGATTAATAACGCAACAATGCCGAAAACAATGGCGGTTAAAAATGAGGTTCTGACGGCTTCGTTTGCTTTGCGATCATTTTTCATGCCCAAAGCACGGGCGACAACCACATTGACGCCTAACGACAACCCCATGCAAAAACTAATGATGAGCCCAATGACCGGAACATTGTTGCCAACCGCGGCAACGGCCAAGTCGGAGACAAAACGGCCCAACACGGCAACGTCTGCTGCGTTGTAGAGCTGCTGCAGCATGCCGGTAAAGGCCAAAGGCAACGCAAAGACAATCAATTTGTCCCAAAGTCTGCCTTCGAGCATGTTGATTTTTTTACTGGTGCCCATATTTTTGCCTGATTAAACGTCTTGTTAAGGGCGTTGTTGAAAGCACACAACGCAGAGTCGTACGATCGATTGTACGCCCAAAAAATTGGCCTCTCTATCAGTATTTTTGAGATATTGGGTTAAATAGTTCACATAGAGATCTTTTTTGGCAATTACAACTGGTGGGGAATTCGCCAGACGCAATGGCTTTTTCGTGAGTTTGATGAGCAAAGAATGGGGAACCACTGTTAGTGTCCGTTACAATCAAATTCGAACAATTAACTTAATAGCGTCAGATAAGTTTTTTAGGTGAAAACAAACGCCGGATCGCGTTGAGTGCGGTTCGGCGTTTGACACAAAAAAGTGTTTGCTTTAATCCAAAGTTGGCGTTTCCACGCCTAAGACCTTATGCAATTTCGGCGAGGTTGTCGTGTATTGCAAAAGCGTCTTCTTTTCCGGATGCACAATGTCGGCCGCCGCAAAAGCAGCTAAAGCGCATTCGTGGAAACCACAAAGAATCAACTTCTTTTTGCCCGGATAGGTGTTGATGTCGCCCACCGCAAAGATACCGGGAATCGAGGTTTGGAATTTTTCCGTGTCAACGACAATTTGTTTACGGTAAATTTCAAGTCCCCAATCAGCGATCGGTCCAAGTTTCGGGGTTAAGCCAAAGAAAACTAACAAGTGGTCAAGGGGCATGCGGCGAACAACGCCATCATCACCGGTGACACGAATTTCCGTGAGTTTGCCCTCGGCTTCTTCAAAACCGGTGATTTGGCCCACTTCAAACTGCATTTCCCAGTTTTCACAGAGTTCACGCATCTTGGCGACAGAAGCCGATTGCGCACGGAACCCATCTCGACGGTGAAGCAAAATGACGCTTTCGGCTTTGCCCACCAAATTCAGCGTCCAGTCAAGCGCGGAGTCACCGCCACCGCAGATCACAATGTTTTTCCCGTAGAACATCTCAGGATCTTTCACTTGATAGTGAAGCTGAGTGCCCTCGAATTTTTCAATGCCGGGCACGGTCAAGCGTTTTGGTTGGAAGCTTCCGACACCAGCGGCAATGAAAACAGTTTTGGTGAGAAACCGTGTGCCCTTATCCGTTTCAACGTAAAAACGCCCGTCGTCTTCTTTACGCACGGTGGTGACTTCTTCGCCCAAATGAAATTGCGGCCCGAAGGGGTGAATTTGTTTTAAGAGGTTTTCAGTAAGTTCGCGTGAGGTGCAAACGGGAACGGCCGGAATATCATAAATCGGCTTATGTTCGTAAAGTTCCATGCACTGACCGCCCACTTGACGCAGGGAGTCAACTACGTGAGCTTTGATTTCCAAAAGCCCTAATTCAAATACCTGAAAAAGTCCGACAGGACCTGCGCCCACAATCACCGCATCCGTTTCAATGATTTCGTCGGTTTTTGGGGCAATGGTGAGATAGTCTTCAATAGCCATAGTAATTACTCAGTAAATTAGTTTGCCGATTATCGCACAGTTGATTAAACGCAACAACGTTAAAAGGTTGCCCAAAAGGAGAACCCAACGCCAGTTAACGATCCTTGTATTTTTCCTCTTCCATGATGTCGGCTCGTGTTTGGCGCAACTTAGCATCCACCTGGCTCATGACGTAATAGTCACCGTCGTTGGCTTGTTGAGCAAGACGGTATTGGTATTCGGCGGCGCGTTTATCGCCTTGTGCGAGGTACATGTCACCCACGGCTTGGTGGTGCGCGCTCATTTGATTGAGCGCTCGATAGCAGCGGGCGGTAATTGCGCAGTAGGAGGGATTGTTTCTGGACAAAGCCTGTTGGCTTCGCATAAAGCGCAAGACATCGTTATAGCGCTTTAAGTCGTAGAGTTCGCCCGCATAAAGCTTGACCGCCATCTCCGAAGTGGGGTTATTGTCGGCCAGGTTTTTAGCCATTCTCAATGCCCGTTGTTTTTCTGAACTGTTACCATAAATAAATAACATTTCGGACTGATTCTTAAGCAAAATGGCGTTTTTCCCACCTTGTAGGTTCACGGCAACATTGGCGTAATTTTTCGCATCAGCCCTTTCAGAAAGTTTTTTACTGACAACCGAAAGTCCGTAGTTGAGCGCTATTTTTTCCCGCGTTGTTTTGGCTTTGGCTAATTCATTTCGCATATCGCGGCGCACTCGAAGCCAATCGTCGTGTTGCAATTCTTGCAGAACGCGCATGCGCTGTTGGATCAGGGCAAAGTCCAATGAGTCCTCATGATGGTGTTTGCCTAAGCGTCTAGTGCGATTTTCCATATCGCTGATACGTTCAACCGTGAGAGGGTGAGTGCTTATGTAAGCAGGCGATGCGGTTTCGTAGTAGCGATTATTTTGCTGCAAGCGTGTGAAAAACGTTTCCATCCCACGGGGATCAAAACCGGCGCGAACTAAAGAATTAAGGCCAACTCGGTCAGCTTCCCGCTCGGCAGAGCGTGAGTAACTTAATTGATTGGAAATAAGGGCCGCCTGTCCGCCCATGGCGACGGCTGCGGCAGCCTGCCCGCCACCTGCGCGCGCTGCCAAAATGGCCAATAAAATGGAGCCAATGGACAGTGCGGCATTTCCCTTTTGTGAATCAATCATGCGGGCAATGTGCCGCTGCGTGACGTGTCCGACTTCGTGCGCGATGACGCCGGCTAATTCGCTTTCACTTTGCGCGGCGACAATAAGCCCTGTGTGAACCGCGATATAGCCCCCTGGAATGGCAAAGGCGTTCAATGACTTATCAATCAGGGGATAAAAGAAAAAGTTATAAGTGTGCGTATTGGATACGCTCACCAATTGATAACCCAAACGATTAAGGTATTCGAGTGTTTCCGAATCATTGAGGTAGCTCGAATCGGCGCGGATTTGTTGCATCATCTCGTCACCGATTGCCTGTTCTTCACTAGGCGAAAGCTCCGTGCCGGCAACAGCTCCCATGCTTGGTAAATTCAGATTGAGCGAGTCCGTGGCTAAGCGTTCTTGCGCCAGGGCTTGAGCACAAGGCGATGCGGCGAGCATGGCACTTATTGCGATAGCAGTAAAACGCTTGAAAAACACGGAACACCCTCAGAAATGAATCACTGCGACTATCTTAATGGCTTCGCGCCACTTTTGGGGTGTTTCGTTGCAATTGCGAACAAAACACTCCAAAAGGTTACGGGTGAGCGTAGTGAACCTTTTCTAATGTGAAACGCTTTAAAACTTCCGGTCGACGATCGGGTTTGTCGGCGCTATTGACCGGCAGGGTATTGACGATGGCGATTTTTCGCGGACACTTGTACGCCGAAAGATTTTCTTTACAGAAGCGACGAATGTCTTCGATTGTTGGGTGCGTTCCGTTTTCCGGCACAATCAGCGCACAGACAATGGCACCCCATGTTTCATCGGGTTCGCCGATGACAAGAGCTTCCTTAATGAAAGGCGAGTGCGATAGCAAATTTTCCACTTCCAACGGATAGACATTTTCACCCGCTGAAAGAATGAGATCATGTCGACGGGCAAAAACGTGTAAGGTGCCGTCAGCATCAAATTCTCCAAGATCACCGGTTTCAAACCAGTCGCTCTCTAAGCGCGGTCTGCCCCAATAGCCGGGCGTGGTCATGGGGGAATTCACTTCGATTTGGCCGTCGCGGATTCTCACTCGCGCAGGCGGCAGCACTTTCCCGCTTCCGGTTTGTAGCTTAAAGCGCTCCGAGTAGGGGGTCATCACCACGTGCGAACAAGTTTCTGTCATGCCGTAAGTGGTCACAATCGGAAGATGAGCGGCGTGAGCTTTTTGTAAAAGCTTTTCTGTGGCTGAAGACCCGCCTAGGAGCAGCACACGAAGCCTCTCAGGCGCTTGCCAATTCGGATAGGTCTCAAAAATTTTGGCAAGCATGGTCGGCACGATGCTCGTAATCGTCACTCGATCGTGTTCAAGCGCTTCAACAAATGAGGCAGGGCTAAACAAAGGAGAAATCGCCAGTGTTTTTCGCGCAAAAAGACATCGAGTCAAGATAGAGAGACCGCCGATACGGGTAATTGACATGCAAAGTTGCCAGCAATCATTATCTTGCCAGCCCAGATTGGCGGCACTGGCCGCAGCGGAGGCTAGCAGCATCTCGCGCGTGATGATGGCTGGCTTGGGTAGTCCCGTTGTCCCCGAAGTAAAGAGAACCGCCACACAGTTTTCAGGTAGCGGCTCCCGAATTCTTAGAACGCTTTCGAGTAACAGTCGCCGTTCCGTCGCTGTGAGCTTGGGATGCAGCATGAGTGCTGGCACCCCTAAAGCCATTAAGGCGTAGAGCGTAACGAGCGTTTCAACGGTGTTGGTCCCTTCAACGATATAGGGCAACCCCTTGGGCGGTAAGCTGCCCGAGGCTTCCAATCGAGAAATGGCGTTTTGGGTTAAAAGCGCTAATTGGGAAAAACGATAATCCGTTCCCTTGGAGCGCAACCCAATGCGATCGGGCGCCTCGGCGGCCGCCTCAAAAATGGAAAATGGATCGGCCATTTTAGGGTAAGCGCGGGAATTTCTTGAAGTCCGGACGCCGTTTTTCAAGGAATGCGTTTTTCCCTTCCTTGCCTTCTTCGGTCATGTAGTACAAAAGCGTGGCGTTACCGGCTAATTCCTGTAACCCGGCTTGACCGTCACAGTCCGCATTGAGGGCTGCCTTTAAGCAACGAATCGCGATGGGGCTGTTGGCGAGAATTTCGCGACACCATTTGACCGTTTCTTCCTCGAGTTTTTCCAAAGGAACAACGGTATTCACCAACCCCATTTGCAGGGCTTGTTGTGCGTCGTATTGACGGCACAAGAACCACATTTCCCGTGCCTTTTTCTGACCGATTAAGCGAGCCATGTAGCTAGCACCCCAACCGCCGTCGAAACTGCCTACACGGGGACCGGTTTGACCGAATCGAGCGTTGTCAGCGGCAATCGTAAGGTCACAGAGCATGTGAAGGACGTGTCCGCCCCCGATCGCGTAGCCCGCCACCATGGCAATCACCGGTTTCGGACAAGTGCGGATCATGCGTTGAAAGTCAAGGACGTTTAAGCGGGGGACGCCGTCACCGCCCACATAGCCGCCATTGCCGCGAACCTTTTGATCGCCCCCGGAGCAAAAAGCCAATGGACCTTGACCGGTCAAAATGATGACGCCGATTTCCGGATCTTCATGCGCATCGCTAAAGGCTGCGCAAAGTTGTTGGACAGTTTCCGGACGGAAGGCATTTCGCACGTGCGGGCGATTGATTGTGAGTTTGGCGATACCTTCGGCTTTTTCGTAAATGATGTCGGAGAATTCGCCGCAGCGCTTCCAGTCAGGAATGGGTTTCAGTTCTTGTGTGTCGGTCATGGTAAAACTCTTCAAAAGTAGTCAATGCAAAGATTATGCGACAAAAACGCGTTTAGTGTTTGGCCTGGGCTTTAGCACTTTTGACTAAATGATCCCAACGCGGCTTTTCAGATTCAATAAATGCCTTAAAACTTTCAGGGGTGCTTTTCACAAGCTCGGCTCCCCGCAAGGTCAGCGCTTCGATGACTTCCGGACGAGCCAGGGTGCGATTTATCGCCTCTGAGAGTTTTTTTACAACAGCAGGGTCCGTTCCCGCCTTAAGGGCGATGCCATCCCAGGCTGACAATTGATAGCCTTTGACGGTTTTGCCCAATGTTGCAATGGTACTCATTTCAGGATTGCGACATTGTGTGGATAAGCCTAGTGCAATCAGTGTGCCTGCTTTCACGTGTGGCATGGTGTTGGTCGCAACATCAATCGTAAAATCGATACGACCGGCTAAGAGGTCAGTCATCGAGGCAAAGCCCCCTCGATAGGGGATGTGTTCAAAACGAAGTCCGGTGCATTCGGCGAGCATCACGGCCGCAAAGTGGCTCGTGGTTCCGATGCCAGCCGATCCGTAGCGTAGAGCCGAAGGACTTTTTTGGGCTTTTTCAAGAAATTTGTCAACCGAATCCGGTGCGTCGGGTTGATTTTTAACGGCTAATACCAAAGGAAGGTCCGTTAAGCGAGCGACCGGTATGAAGTCATTGAGTTTGTAGTCGACTTGTGGGTAAAGCGTCGGGTTGGTGATTAACGTCCCGTTCGTCACATAGATGAGTGTGTAGCCGTCGGCTTTTTCACGAAGGGCGGTTTGCGTGCCGAGCGAACCCGCGGCGCCAGCACGATTATCAACATAAACGCTTTGCCCAAGTTCTTCGGCTAAGGCCGGAGCGATCACTCTGGCAATGGCATCGGCTCCCCCTCCTGCAGGGAAGGGAACGACCAGTCGAATTTTCTTTTGTGTTGGCCAGGACGCATCGGTGTCTGCCGCCGCGTTGAAAGACAAAAGCAGACCGATCATGGCCGAAGCTATGAGTAAGAGTCTCGTCATAAACAAACAATTACGTTAGGGGAGTAGTCCCATTTGCACGGCTTCGTAAACCGCTTCACCACGAGAGTGAACCTGAAGTTTCCGATAGATCTTTTTAATATGCGCCGTGACGGTATGCGGAGAAATCGTCAAAATGTCACCGATTTCGTTAAAACTCATGCCTTTGGCTAAAAGGCGAAGAATTTCCGTTTCCCTTTCAGACAGGGGATTGGATTCTACCGATTGAGGGCTTTGTGTGCTTGTTTGTGTCGTGAAGGTTCTAAGGGCTCGAAGCACACTTTTGGCGACCGAGGGGCTCACCGGTGAGCCGCCGGCTTGCAGTAGCCTGATGGCGGCAACCAGATTCTTTTCCAACTCTTTTTTGAGGACGTAGCCCTTGGCACCGGTTTCAATGGCATTGACAATGTGCGGATCGTCGTTGCTGTTGGCAAGGACCATAATATCCACATCAGTATGGTTTGACGCAATCTCACGAATGAGTTCCAACCCCAAACCATCAGGTAATGCCAAATCCACTAAAAGCATTTGAAATGGGTAATCAGCACAAAACGACTTGGCTTCACGGCAGGAGTGCGCGCAACCGAGAAGTCGCATGTCATGCTGTTGCGACAGTAAATGCTCTAAGCGAAAACAAACATTCGCATCGCTTTCTACGGCGATGATTTTTAGTGGACTATTTTTGACCATTCAGAGATAACAAGCGGCACAAACGCCACCCTTTACGACAATCTTGATGAAATGCCGGAAATTTTAACAAATTTAATTAGGCGAAAACCGTTTCAAAAATGGCTATTTTTCAGCGAAAACGAATGACAATTTGCCTGCCAAGAGCATTGGCATATCGTTCCAGAACCTTGATGGAGGGCAATTCCCCGGCGATTAATTTGGCTTCAAGCCTTGCAACGGCCGGTTGGACCGTGTTCATTCGTGAGGCGACTTCACTTTGCGTGAGTTGCTTTCGAATTCTGAGTGCAATAAGCGCTTTAGCTGCAGTCAGGTTGGTTTGTGCATGCATAAAAGAACCTTTCTCCCGCAAAGCGGGTACCAAGCAAAAGTGCGTTAAAGAGAAGAGACAATGGTTAAGTCCCTTTTTTTCAGGACCGTGCATGATATAGGGATTTGTCCGCGCGGCGCATAACTGAAACGTTATCAACACGGCGGATCAACAAGTTAAAGGGGCTTTTGTTACATATTGATACAAACTGGGTATTTAATTGAAACTAGCTCACCGCCACATAGCCTTTAGAGGGAGGGAATAAAGAGCGATGCCTCAGAGTTCCCCTTCAAAGAGATGTTTGGCTCGCAGCCAGATCGCCGGAATCCAGACAGCTTCCCGGCAGTCCCTCTGTGGGTGAGAGAGTTAAGGAGTTTTGAAATGCTATTTCCGACTGTTTATGGTGAAAACCTTTTTGATGATTTAGATGACTTCTTTGGTCTTGATCAGATGCGCTCGCCTCGCCACGATCCGCTTTATGGTAAAAACGCTGCTCGTATCATGAAGACCGATATCCGCGAAACGGAAAAAGGGTTTGAGTTAGATATCGATTTGCCGGGCTTTAAGAAAGAAGATATTCAAGCCCAATTAAAGGACGGGTATTTGACGATTTCGGCTCAGAAGTCCGTTGATATGGATCAGAAGGATGAAAAAGGTACCCGCTACATTCGTCGTGAACGTTACAGCGGCTCCTGCTCAAGAAGCTTTTACGTGGGTGACGCCGTTACAGAAGACGATATTGAAGCGAAATTTGAAAACGGTATCTTGCAATTGAGCATTCCGAAGAAAGCGCCGGAAGTGCCCGTTCAAAAACAAATCATGATCAAATGATCCATTGAAAGCACTCAATTAACTAATGCATGAGTACGTGCCCGAGAGAAATCTCGGGCATGATTGTCTCCACTGTCCGCTGTCGTTGTCGTTTTTAGTTTTGGTTCTTGGTGCTGTACTAAAACCGCTAAAATTACACAGTTCTTTTTTTTGTTTTTGTCTACCAAGATGTCAAATAGTGACTTTGAAGTACTTAACGGAATGCACTGGTCAATCGGTGCATGTGATTTTGAAATTCCTTTCATCGGAGACACCGAAAAGGCCACCTACATCTTCACTCAAAATTTAGTGGACATAACCTGGAATTGCATGAGAACTTTAGAGCAAAATCCTTCCACGTTGCCGCAAACCCGAACCATTCTGAACGGCAAATCCGTGGAGGGGTTGGATGTTAATGATCTTCTTCAAGTTAAAAATTATGGAGATGGAGCGAAAGAATTAGTGCGATTGCTAAGGGCGGGAAATTTCGCAATTAATATCGAAACGGCTAGCGCTTTGCATCGGTATGTTGGCTATAAAGATGCTCTCGAATGGGGAGTGCTTCGAAATTTAAACACGGGTATTCATGATGTTGAATATGTGCCGCCATCGTTTGAGAAATTGCCTGCATTAGCTGAGAGTGGTTTTAAGTTTCTTACAACTGAAGTCAAAAATCCTAAAGAACAAGCCATTGCGGTATTTTTATTCATGGCAAGGACACAATTTTTCTTTGATGCCAATAAGCGAACAGCTTCTTTAATGATGAACGGATCCTTAATGTTGAATGGCTACTGGCCCATCATGGTTTTAAATCAGGAAAGCGTAGAGTTTCATGAGAAGTTAGGTCGTTTTTATGAGACTGGAGATGCCGATGAAATGATGGCATTTTTCTCCCAAAGCGTGAAAAAGCTCTACCTTCAAAACTAAAGTTGAAATTCTTTTGCTAGGAAGCATTTTCTAAGATGGACTTCATTGAAAAGTGATAGATTAGAGAATGAAACGATTTTGTCATATCCATTTGCGACAATTACCTATCACATTTCGTTAAGAGCAAAGGAAATTGCCTCATGCCTGAAAAAGTATTGCTTCCCGGCACCCAAGCCGAGAGTTCTGTTGTTGTGTCTGCTGAAAAAGAATCCGCTCAAGCTGTTAAAACCACTGAAGTTAGTATCGCCTCAGAAGTGACGTCAGAGCCGACGGTTGTATCAAACCCGAAAAAAACGACTCGTCGTTGCGTTCGCACGAGTAAGACGACTTCGGCAACACGCAGCATCAAACGTAGCTCAAGCAAAAAAGCCTCAGCCGAACAACCCAAGGTTTTGGATGTTACCGATCCACAGTATTACTTAAATCGCGAGATCAATTGGATTGATTTTGATCGCAAGGTTTTAGAACAAGCCGCTGATAGTTCCGTGCCGCTTCTTGAGCGTGTGAAATTCTTGTCGATTGTCTATAACAACCTTGATGAATTCTTCATGGTTCGTGTGGCCAATGTTTGGAAGCAAGTGCAAAGCGGAGCCGAGGCCACTGGGATGGATAAGCTGCCTCCGCGGCGACAGTTGGCAGAAATCGGTCGCAAAGTGCGTGAGTTAACCGATGACGCCGAAGAGCTTTGGAAAAAGAAGCTGTTGCCCGAATTGGCCAAAAAGTCCATTAATCTTGTGAGCTACAGTGATCTGCCGGAGAAAAAGCGTGCGATTTTGGATAGCTATTTTGACAATGAAATTTATCCGATTTTGACGCCGCAAGTAATTGACTCCGGTCATCCGTTTCCGCTCGTTTCCAATACCAGTATCAATATCATCATTGAATTGGTCAATGCGAAAAAGGCTTCCGATATTCGCTATGCGCGTTTGAAGTGCCCGAACAATGTGCCGCGTTTCCTTTATTTGCCGAAAGGTAAAGAAGAGGTTGATCCGAGCTTAGAGTTCTCAAGCAATTACTCTGAGGTGAACGTTGTTTTGGTTGAAGACTTGATTGAAGAGCGACTCGAAAGACTTTTCCCCGGCTTTAAGGTTAAGGCAACGGGGCAATTCCGGATCACGCGTAATACTGACGGTGAAATTGAGGAAGACGAGGCCGATGACTTGCTCGCAGCCGTTCGCGATTATGTTGATCAGCGTCGCTTCGGTGACATTGTCCGAGTGGAAATGGGACGTGGCATGCCCGTGAGACTGTCCGAGTTTTTAATTGAACATTTGGAAGTCAAACCGCATCAAATCTATAAGCAAAAAATTCCGCTCGCTTTCTCGGAATTCATGGCCTTGGGCTGCATTGATCGTCCGAAGTTGCAATATCGCCCCGACAAGATGAAGCTTGCGAAAGAGCTCGATATGGAAAACGATTGCTTTGAAGCGATTAAAAAGCAAGATATCGTGTTATTCCATCCGTATGACCGCTTCCAGGGGGTATTGAATTTTATCGAACAAGCGGCCCGCGATCCCAAAGTCGTCGCGATTAAACAAACTCTGTATCGCTGTGGAAGTGACTCACCTGTGATTCGTAGCCTCTTGGAGGCTCGCCGTCGCGGTAAGCAAGTCACGGCTGTGGTGGAATTGAAAGCTCGTTTTGATGAAGAGCGAAATATCAATTGGGCTGAGGAGTTGGAGCGCGCCGGTGTTAACGTCGTCTACGGTTTCGTGGGCTTAAAGGTTCACGCGAAACTTTGTCTGGTGGTTCGCAGAGAGTCCACCGGAGTGCGTCGTTATGTGCATATCGGAACGGGTAATTACAACGCATCATCGGCAAAAATCTATACCGATTTGGGATTGTTGACCGATGATGAGGCGATTTGTGATGATGTCACCGACCTCTTTAACGTGATGACCGGCTGTGGTGAAGTCAATAAGTACCGTAAACTTTTTGTTTCGCCCAATACACTGCGTCCCTCGATGGTGAAGCTCATTCGTGAAGAAATCGAGATGCATAAGGCGCATGGTAACGGTCACATCATGCTTAAGTGCAATCAGTTGGTGGACGGCGAAATTATCTCTGAGCTTTATAAAGCCTCTCAAGCTGGCGTGAAAATCGAATGTGTGGTCCGCGGCATTTGCTGCTTGCGTCCTGGTGTGCCGGGTATTTCAGACAACATCACCGTGAAGTCCATTGTAGGTCGCTATCTAGAGCACGCCCGCATTTACTGGTTTAACCGAGACGGCAATCCGGTCATGTATATCGGTAGCGCCGATATGATGAACCGTAATTTAAACGGTCGTATTGAAGTGCTCACGCCGATTGAGAATGAAAAGATTCGCAATAACATTATGCAAAATGTGCTTCAGCTTCAACTTGACGACACCGAACAAAGTTGGATAATGAAGTCCGATGGTTCGTACGAGCGCTACAAACGCGGCAAATTGCAAAAGCGGGTGGATGCGCAAAATGCGGCCAATCACCAGAAGAGTCTTTTCAAGTAAATATCGGTTATGAGCGAAGAGTATAAGTACAACGATCTCAAAGAAGAGACCGTAGTGAGCGGAACGCAGTTCGTGCGTGCCAATCCCATGGTGACACGTGTGGGTTTCGTCGATTTAGGGAGCAACTCCTCACGGCTTACGGTGGTGGAATTCGATATCCGCGGTCGGGTGACGGTGCTCAATCGTGTCAAGAGCATGGTCCGTTTGGGTGAGGGCGCTTTTGAAACCAAGTTGCTGCAGCCGGCAGCACGTGCTCGTGCCTTGGGGTGCTTAAAAGAATTTGTTCAAGTTTGCGATTCTTACGGCGTTCGTCAAATTATTGCCGTGGGGACGGCAGCCCTTCGTGCTGCAACAAACAGTCAGGAATTTGTTCACGACGTGAAGGTCCAAACTGGAATGGATCTTCAGGTGATTTCCGGCGATGAAGAAGCGCGCTTGATTCGTGTGGGTATCTGGCATTCTTTCCCGAAGACTCGCGATGCGTTTCTCTTCATTGATATCGGTGGTGGCAGTACAGAGTTATCCGTTTCTTCAAGAACGGATATCCGGATGATGGAGTCTATGAATGTCGGTTGTGTGATGGTCACCGACGCTTTCAAGGGCGGCAAAGACGGGAAAATTTCCTCTTCGATTTTCCAAAAAATGCAGAATCGGGCCCTGGAAAAGATGCAACGAGCCTTCACTGTCATCAAGAAAGAGCAATTTAAAGAGGCTGTGGCCAGTTCCGGGACGGCTCAATCGCTTTTAAGTTTGGCTCAGGCCCGTCTTGGACCAGGAGATAGTTTCCAGGTGACGCCCGAAGGGACGGTTTTGCCACGTGCGAAGATTGAGTCACTGGCAAAAGAACTTTCTCAAATGAGCTTGGAGCAGCGCAAGAGTCTGCCCGGTTTAAGTCCTGCTCGGGCAGAGGTGATTGTGGGTGGCGCCGCTATTTTGCTGACCATTTTGCAGTCACTCAAACTGGATTCTGTTATCGTGACGTCCAGCAACTTGCAAGATGGTCAGGTTGTTGACTACATTGAACGCCACTATCCCCAAAAGGGACAAGAGGAAAATAGTTGGCGTAAGAAGAGCGTTCGGGCGCTTGCCAAGCATTTCCATTACGAAAAAGCTCACGCCAAGCATGTCAGTCGTTTGGCCGTTGCGATTTACCAAAGCGCGGTCAACACTCGACTTTGCGATCCACAGGCTGATTTGGAAGAACTTTTGGGTTATGCCGGCCGTCTTCACGATATCGGCATTGATCTCGCTTACGATAAGCACTACCAGCACGGTGCCTATTTAGTGCGCTTTACGCCGATGTTGGGATTTACCGACGGCGAAGTGCTCACAATGGCCAGACTGGTCTATTTACACAGTCGTCCCTCGGCGGAGCTTCCGGCCTTTTTAGCCGGAGAGGAGATGACTCAGTCTGAGCGTCTGGCGGCACTTTCGCTATTTTTGGCAGAAAATCTTGACCGCACACACAGAGCGTTGGTGACTCATGCGGAGTTTGTGCGGGAAACCAAGGGTTCGGTGACACTTTGCGTTGAAGCGCGTGATTTGGCCCCCATTGAGAAAGCGGGGATCGAGAAGATGAAAAAGCACGTCAAAAAACTGTTGGGTCTGTCAATCGGCATTGAGTTTATTGAGCCGAAGCAGGAAATGGTTGAGTTGATTTACGATTAACGCTTCAAGACGCCCACACAAACACAAACTCCGTGTGGGCGTTTTGTTAGAAAAAACGAAAACTTGACCTAGATCTCTTCGTTATCCGAGGAAAGTGTCACGTCATCAATGAAGGTGACATCGTTTTCGGTTAACCATTCTTTGAGTGCTTCGATAGTTGCCTTTTCTTCGAATTTGTACCACGTTTTTTCAAGATCGCGCGCAATAAGAAGATCTTTCCACTTTCGATAGGCGCCTCGGCGGGAGAAATAGCGTTCGGCTCGCTCGTAATCTGCCGCGTTCAGATACTGTTCAGCAAATTGGAAAACCAACGGTCTACCAAGTTCAAGGTCATTTCTTGTGGGTAATTCGAGCCAGTTACCTTCGTCTAGTTGAGATTCAACGTCCTCAATTTCGTCAAGACCGAAGGCAAACTCACTAGGTACGACGACAATGCGTCCGTCATCAAGATTGATGGACGCATAGCTTCCATATTGGCTACTGAAATCAGCTTCTTGGTAAGCGTCCCAAAGTTGTTTGAGAGAAAACACGTAATCCTCACACTTAAATGAATGATCGAACCTTTATTTTTGCACATCACGACGATCTGTGTTTTGCAAAGAGGGATTTTCTGTGGCTCGTGCGTTTACAACACGCTCCATGTTTCGACTAACGGACTGCTTTTCACAGCGCGAGGTAAAGACCGTGACGCCGCCCATTAAGCCCGCCACAACATAAAACACGGCGCCGGCTCCAACTAGATTACCTGCGGCACCGAAAATAAGGGGCAGTGTTGTGTGGCAAAGGTTGATGAGCATCGTGCGAAGTCCAAGCGCTTCACCGGTTCGACCCGGAGGCGATTCCGTGTGAATTAAACTCATCACATTAGGTTGCGACGAACCCAGGGCGAGCCCCAACAAAAACGCCACCGCGCAAAGCG
>URFF01000033.1 GCA_900546995.1 uncultured Sutterella sp. | reverse complement strand
TGTCGTGTTGATGTGACGGCGATCGGCATCGTAAAGTTCTTGCTTTAACGCCTCGGCATTGGTGAGGTTGCCATTGTGCACAAACATGATGCCGTAAGGGGCGTTCACATAAAACGGTTGACTTTCTTCATTGCTGTCGGCGTTGCCTTGCGTCGGGTAACGCACCTGGCCCACACCGCTTGTGCCCAACAAATCACGCATGTTACGCGTGCGGAAAACATCTCGCACCAAGCCCATGGCTTTATGCATATGAAAGGTCAACCCGTCAAGCGTTGCGATACCGGCGGCATCTTGACCACGATGCTGCAAAAGCAGCAACGAGTCGTACAGGCGTTGGTTCACAGGCTCTTGAGAATATAAACCCACAATCCCACACATGATGATCAATCCTTAAAGAAAAAAGAGAAAAGAGAAAAATCGGTTCTATTTTAGCGGCGAAGCTCAGCAAGCGACTCTGGCAAAAATGGCATCATCATGTCAATGCCGTTTTCTGCCAAAGGAATGCAAAACGAGTGACGCCACATGGAAGTGGTCGGCGCCGAGGTCATGCCGGCTAAAAACACCACCGCACAGACAAACACCACGCCTCTAAGCAGTCCGAAAACACTCCCCAAAATCCGGTCTTCCGCACTGATATTGGCCGCTTCGAGCATTTTGCGCAAAATGGTTCCGAGTAACCCGATCGCGAAAACGCACACAACACAAATCACCACGGCCGCGATAATCGTACGCACCGCCGGTCCCAAACTTTCGAGCGGGATTTTATCAGCTAACTCGGTCGAGTACTTTAACGCGAATACAATCCCGATCACCCACCCCACAATGGAGAGGATTTCGCGGATGACACCACGGGCAACGCCCACTATTGTCGAGAGTGCCAACACAATCACGATGGCCCAGTCTAATTCATTCACAGTTGAGTCTTCCTATGGTTAGTGTTTTTGAGCACGCTCTTTGGCAAGCTGCTCGGCAATGAAATCCCGCTCGGCATTACGAATCATGCCGGCTAGCGGATCGTCGTCGATTTTCTTACTCGCCTGAGGTTTGGCTACCGGTTTCGTTGCGGCTTTGGGTGCCTGAGTTTGCGACTTGCCAGCAGGCTTTGCCGCTTGAGTCTTGGGCTTACTGGCCGCGCTTTGCGAAGAAGACGCTTTTTGCGTTGGCGCAGACGACTTCGTCACCGACTTTTGTGCGCTCGCCTGAGGCTTTGAGGCTTTTGCCTGTTCGGCCGCCTCAGTCGCCTTTTTCGTTGCCGTCTTAAGTGTCTCTTCAGGTTTTAATCGTTCAATCGCATTGGATTGTGTTTTTTCCACCTGAATCGGCATGTGAGAAATGTTTTGGCTATTGAGATACTGAACGACCTTTTCAGCCTCAGCCTTGGTCTTAAATAGCCCCAAACGCACACGCCACAAAGTGGCCGATTTTTTCTGAACCTTCACTGCGTAAACCGGCAACCCCATCGCCTGATACTTCGCCATCTCACGCATGGCGCCACGCTCACTGCTGGTGGCAAGCACCTGAATAAAAAGCGTGCCGGTTGAAGCGACTTGCGTGTCAGCTGCCATTGGAGCGGGCGCCTCCTCCCCGACTTCGTTAGGCTGCGTTAAATCCTTAAGCGGCCCTTTACCCATCGAAACGGGCTCGGGTCGATTGACCACCAGTTCCAATTTATCAAGAGGTTCTTTGGGAATAGCCGGAATTCGCGTTTGCGCTTCTTCCTGCGTATCGATAGCAGGCGTTTCAAAAACAAGTGGCAAAAAGACGACAGCGGTTGCAACAAGCACCAATCCGCCGATGACGCGATGACGCAAGCGGGCTTTCGCCTGACGCTCAGTCATTTGAGCGTCGGGCGTCACCATTGTCTCAGGACGACCAGCTGAAACCTCTTCAGGCTGCCTGATTTGCTGCGCTTGATCGGACGGGTGATTCTCTTGCATGGGTTTAACGGGTAAAGAACGGCAACGTTGCCGTCACTGTCACAAAGGAACCAAAGACGATTATTGTATCAGTGGTACGGGCCTCGTGCTGCGCTTTTTGAAGCGCTTCCGGGATATCGTCTAACACATTGATTTTACTATCTTCAACCCCGGCTTCCAACATCGTTCGCTTCAAAAGCTCAGCCGTGGCTCCACGAGGCGGCGGCAGCGTGGCGATGTACCACTCATCAATCACCGCTTTCATAATTTTGATGACATCGAGCATGTCTTTGTCAGCGAGCATGCCGAAAACGGCGATCGTCTTTCCCTCTTTGGGAAGCGACTTCACATTTTGCGCCAAAACGCGAGCCGCATGGGGATTGTGACCGACATCCAAATAGGTTAAGGGCGATTGACTGACGCATTCAAAACGCGCCCGCACCCGAACGGTTTGAAGACCTCGGCTAATCGCCTCCTCTGATACCGGCAATTTTTCCTTTAACGCATCAACAATGGCCAAGACGCCCGCCGCATTATCAAATTGATTATGCCCGGCTAGCGCTGGATAAGGCACGGTCCACACCGAATGATGTCCCTCAAAGGTGAGTCCTTTGCCGTTATCCTTGATGTCAAAGTCATGCCCGTAAACCTGAAGATCGCAACCCAAGGCTTGAGCGTATTGCATGAGTTTTGTGGGCGGATTGCGGTCAGCGCAAATAGCAGGCTTGCCTTTGCGATAAATGTGCGCTTTTTCCCAACCGATACTATCGCGGGTATTGCCGAGAAAAGCTTCGTGGTCAATGCCAATGGTGGTCACAATGCTTGCCGTGGGCTCCAAAGCGTTAATTGCATCGAGCCGCCCGCCCAAGCCGATTTCCAAAATCACCACATCAGGCTTGGCTTTTTGGAAAACACGCAAAATCGCTAGCGCCGTAAATTCAAAATACGTAAGAGGCAAACCGTCACGAGCAGCATCCACTTCCGCGAAGGCCTCAATAAGCGGCGCATCTTCAACTTCTTTTCCGTTTAAGCAGGCCCGCTCATTAAAGCGCAACATGTGTGGAGAGGTGTGCATTGCGGTTTTAAAGCCCGCCGCCCGATAAATGGACTCAAGCATCGCACAGGTACTGCCTTTGCCGTTTGTGCCTGCCACGGTGATGACCGGGCAGTCGAAACGAATGGCAAGACGCCCCAGCATCGTTGTCATGCGCTCCAATCCCAAATGAATAACGGACTCCGGATGCTGCGACTCCACAAAGCGCAACCAGTCATTTAATGTTTGACGATTTTCCTGCATTTTTCAGTGCCTAAAACAGCTCGACCACACCTTGCGGCATGGTCGAGAAAAAGGTGTCATTCTCACTTATTCCGCGTCAGTGATTCGACGTCGCATGAGCATCGCGATAATCTCAGCGATATTGGCCCGCATCTCCCGGCGGTCCACGATCATGTCAATAGCACCCTTTTTCAGTAAGAATTCCGAGCGTTGGAAACCATCGGGTAACTTTTCACGCACGGTCTGTTCAATCACGCGAGGTCCGGCAAATCCAATCAACGCTTTCGGCTCAGCGATGACCACATCCCCCATGAATGCGAAACTGGCTGACACGCCACCCATCGTTGGATCGGTTAAAACCGAAATGAAGGGCAACTTTTCCTGACCAAGGCCGGCAATGGCCGCCGTGGTTTTAGCCATCTGCATCAAAGACAAAAGCCCTTCTTGCATACGGGCGCCACCCGAAGCGGCAAAACACACAAAGGGACATTTCAAACGCGTTGCCTCAGCCACACCCCGCACAAAGCGTTCCCCCACCACGGATCCCATGGAGCCACCCATGAAGTTAAAGTCAAATGCGGCAACCACCACGGGCAATCCGCGAAGCGTCCCGCGCTTGACAACGAGTGCATCGGTTTCATGCGTTTTTTGCTGAGCTTGAGCGATACGGGCGGGATAGGGTTTGCTGTCAACAAACTTCAAGGGGTCAGCCGGTTCAACCTCTTCGGCCAACTCCACCTGATTTTGCGGATCAAGAAAGGACTCCACACGGGTGCGAGCCGACAAGCGCATGTGAAAGCCGCACTTGGGGCAGACCATCAGCGAATCTTCCAACTCTTCGGTATAGAGCACCTGCTCGCAATTGGGACACTTGGTCCACAGTCCTTCGGGAATCGCTCTTTCTTTTTTCTTCTCGTTTGTCTCGTTTTCTTCACGCTTATGAATTCGAGGCAATAAACGATCGATCCAACTCATGAGTTATCCTTTTCAACAATGCGTTTTCGCAAAAATAAACGCAAACGATTATAGCCAATATTTAAGTGGGAAAATCC
Organism: uncultured Sutterella sp.; assembly: GCA_900546995.1. Classification (GTDB taxonomy): domain Bacteria; phylum Pseudomonadota; class Gammaproteobacteria; order Burkholderiales; family Burkholderiaceae_F; genus Aphodousia. Next base: position 14,953 of record URFF01000033.1, on the reverse strand, counting down.
CACTGACAAGGCGAATATTGAGGCAGTCCAAAGACGTCCGGATAGCGAACGCCAACAAGATACAAGCCCCCGGCGGCAAAGGTGGGAGCAGCCAGGCGCCGGTCGCACGCCTTGAAAATCCGCTCAAACCACTCGAGATTTTCCCGCCCGGTGCCAACATAAACGAGGCTACCCACAATATTGCGAACCATATGATGCAAAAAAGCGTTCGCGCGAAGGCGAATGGCGATAAAGCGCCCCCGACGGCGAATCGTGATTTCGTGCATGGTTCGAATCGGGCTTTTAGCTTGGCATTCCGACGCTCTGAAACTGGAAAAATCATGTTCGCCCAATAGGAGATTTGCTGCCTGTTGCATCTTCATTTCATCGCACGGGCGAAACACCCAACCGACTTTTCCAGCAGTCAAAGGATCTCGAACCGGGTCGTTGAGGATCCAGTATTCGTACGTTCTTTCGGTCGCGCTAAAACGGGAAGAAAAATCGTCCGGCACCACATGCGCCCAACGAACACTCACCGTCGACGGTAAAAAAGTATTCACGCCTCTTATCCAAGAGGCCATCGGACGATCAACCGGTGATTGAAAATCCACCACCTGATGCGTGGCATGAACACCCGTGTCGGTACGTCCCGCACAGACTGTATTGATGGAATACGTGGTGAACTGTTTTAGCGCCGCTTCTAGCGTATCCTGAACGTTCGGCATTTGCGGCTGGGTCTGCCAGCCGCAAAATGCTTCTCCGTTATATTGAAGGCCTAATGCAATACGCATTATGAGGCTTGATTGTGAATTTGACGAAGCATCAACTGGGCTTCGGCTCGATCAGCGGGAGACCCCTTTTGCAAAACTTCCTGCAAAAGTTGAATGGCTTCATCCTTGGCACCGATCGCGACAAAGGAGCGTGCCATCGCAAGCGAATCACTCATGCTGGAAGCCTCTTGCTTCGGAGCGGCCGTTGGTGCCGCTGTTGGCTGAGAGGGTTCCTTAACCGTCGGCTCGTCATTTAACGGCAACTCTTCGCTTACCAGATCAAAAACATTGCTGGCGCCGGCGCTAGCCGTCGGCGGCACTTGGCGCACGGGCTCCGCTTTTGCCGGATGAGAATACATTTGCGTTTGAGGAGCCGATTGCGCAGTCGTTTGAGGCGCTGCCTGAGTAGCCCCCATCGTGGGCTCGACTGGACCCGCGCTTTGAGTGGGTTCTTCTTCATCGCGAGACATACGGCTGCGATTGATGACACTCTTAAACGACTCAAAGTCCACCTGCTTACCTTGTTTGGTTCGCCAATAGATGAACCCTGCAGCGCCTAAAAGCACCACAATCAAGACGTACCATAACCACGACGTTTCTTCCTCTTGAGGCACCACTTCCTCTTCTGTCATGATTTCCAGCGTCGGCATGACTTCTTGAGCGGAAGCAGCATCCCCTTCATTTTGCGTCAAATCAGGCGCCTGTTCCGTCACAGGCAACGGTTCGGTTGACGGCAAAGGTTCCGTAGCAGGCGTTGCAGCCGGTTGCTGGGCATCGGTCACAGGCGGTATCGTTTCAACCGGTGCCGTTTCAGGAGCCTTCACTTCCGGCACGGGTTCCGGTTTGGGCTCAGGCTTCGTTTCAACGGGCTTGGGTTCCACGGTCGGAATAGTCTCAACCTTGGGTTCTGGCTTTTTCGCCTTCACGGGCTCGGCTTTATGAACCGGGCGCTTTGCGAACGGAGCCGGTTCTTTGGCAACGTCACTGATACTCAAACCTTTTTGGACAATGCGTTTGGCCGTATTCTGATCAATGGAGTTAACAAGCGAAGCAGGAGGCGCCATTAAGCTGGCTCCTGCGCGCAAGCTTCTCACATCATCATTCGGGAAAGCGTTGGGATTGTGAATGGCCAAAGCCACAAGCACTTGGTTAACGGTTGCTTGAGGATAACGGCTTTGATAAAGAACACCCAAAGACCACGGCGTGTAGCCCGGCTCAACCACCACCGGTTTATTTAAATCATAGTTTCTTGCCCGCATCCTCTCCAGAGGCGTCATGGTCGACTCGTCTTTAGCGACGGTCGTCTGAACTTTCGTTGGCGCAGCCTTTACAGCAGGCGCGGGAGCTTGTGTCGGCGCTGAAGCTGCCGCGGTGACAGGCGTTGCCGTTGAAATCGGAGCGGGACCCGCATTAACGGCGACGGGTTCCACCGAACCACTGGCACCAATAAAGATGTTATAACGAGAAACCGAGACTTTACCCGCCTCATTTAACTCAACCAACAACGGGAAAGATCGTTCCTGAGCAGGCCGATCGCCCGAAATTCTTAGCGTCAAAGGATTTTTATTGATTAATGCAAGTTTTAATCCTTTCGCACTTTCAGGCATCGTGACGCGGTATTGTTCATAGGTTTTGGCCGGTGCCAAACGAGCGGTCAAGGAGCCGCCTGTGGGCGACACATCATGCACCTGAAAAGTGGCTTGGAAATTTTGATCGGCTTGACTGATAACTTGAAGTTGACCCAGGGAAGCGGCGTTGGCCCAACCGCACAAAGCCAATGAAAGGCTTGCGGCTAATGCTGATTGCTTTAGTAAATTCATAACCGGCACCGTAAAATAACAGACTTTTGAAAAGCGACCCGTACGCTTTTTATAATTTCACTATTGTAAGGACATTGCCCCTCTTTTTGGGCTTTTGCAATAGCTTTTTACGAGGTTTTGTGATGGCGATTGATCGCGATTGGCTTTTAGCTACTTTAACCGATGCTCTGGAATGTTTGTCTGACTCCATCGATCGCTTGGAAGATGAGCGTCATGATCCTGAAGATGTTCTGATGGATGATATCGCCAATGTGTATGCCAAACTCAATTACGCGGTCAACACAGCAGAATTAGGTCCTGAAGCGATTGACCATGAAGACCATGACAAACTTATTGAGTGGCCTGAGAGTATGCCTTTTGACCGTTTAGTTAATTGATATGAATAAAGATTTAATCTCAATCATTGTCCCTGTATACAATGTGAGTTCTTATTTAGATCAGTGTATTGATTCACTTCTAAATCAGACTTACTCTAACATTGAAATTATTTTGGTTGACGATGGTTCTACCGATTCGTCTGGGAGTATCTGTGATCAATATGCCAAAAGAGATGGGCGCATTATTGTGATCCACCAAACCAATGCAGGATTATCTTCAGCTAGAAATTCAGGACTGAATGCTGTACATGGTTCATACGTTGGTTTTGTCGACGGCGACGATTTTTGTTATCCAACAATGTATGAAACGCTTTATCAAGAGTTGACTAGAAGTCAAGCAGATTTAGCAATTTGTGGATATAACAGATTAATTGATGAGCAGCTCGTCAAAGTAAAATTCCCCTACCCTAAACTCATGGATAGTAAAAATTTCTTGGCTTCATTGTTTAATTTCCCAAAATTCTCGGCAAAACATGTTCACGGCTCCACTTGTGTCAACAAGTTATACCCTATTGATTTAATTGGGGATACAAGATTTAGGAAAACTTCTGGCTCTGAAGATGAAACATTTTTATTTGAATTGTCGTCTAAACTCAGGAAAGTCACTTTTATTCCACAAAATCTATACGTCTATAGGTTACGAAGCGGTTCTCTCTCCACCAGAGAAGGTTTTTTTCAAAAATCTTATGCTTCTAGATTAGACTTAAGGCAACTTTCAAATACAAGACTTCAAGAAAAATTTTTAAAATTGGCCATCATAAAAATGAATATCGATTTCGTTTGGAAAAAATTGTTGAATACGGATACTAAGTCATGGGAAAACAGCAGAAGTAATTTTGCTCATATATTCGACACCTCTTCCATAAACGAAATATTCTCAGAGCTTGGGATGGACATGACAGTAAAAGGCTGGATTTGTACGAAAAGATATCCAGTTGCAAAAATATTGCGTTGGATCCACAGTCCTCGATTTAGATAACTAACAGCTCACTCTGGTTATTATCATTGCTGCAATAGAATAAACATGTTGGATTTATTAAAAAAATATTCTCTTTTACTTTGCTTATCCATTAGTCTGTTGTATGGTTTCTTTCTATTTGACTACAGCGACAATTTTTTAAAAAAAATTCTCATTGCAGCCTTGATTCTAACGAACCTAATCAATTTACCAAACAAACATACCCTCATTGTATTTACAAAATTTATATTACCGTGGCTTCCCTGGATTATAGGCTGTCTGCTAGTACCAATCCTGGCGCACGGTTCAAAAGGGCTTACATATCAACTTCATTTGTTATTAATAGTCAGTTTATTAGTTTTTGCACTGTCAAGAGTTCGAGTTAACAGAAACCTTGTCATACTTAGTTTGATAATCTCAACACTCATTATTTCCTTAGGAATTTGCGTTGATATTTCCTTTAATGGATTACAAACTAACGTACTTGGTACTAACAAAAATATTGTTATAGGTGGTTTATGTGTTATGAGTTCAATTTTGATTATGTTTCTCCTAACACATAAAGATCCATTATCGAAATGGTTCAGTATTATATTGTTGCTAAGTGTTGGTTTATCTGTATTGGCTGTTATTCTAACTGAAGTCAGAACTGCGCTTATAGGTTATTGTGGTCTCTTTTTCACGATTTATTTCTCTTCAAAACATAGAGTAAGTCCAAAGAAGGTATCTATACTCGTTGTTGGGGTGTTACTCTTATTCATATGCTTTTGGATAACAGGACGCCTTCAAGAAGGAATACATGACTTAATAGAATGGAAAAATGGGAATCCCGATTCTTCCTGGGGGATCCGTATTGAATTATGGACATTAGCATTAAACGCCATACCTGAACATTTTATGTTCGGCTGGGGATACCAACCATTTAGTCAATTTCTTCAACATGGATATACATTTTCTGTTAGCAGCTTCCCCGCTCAACACCTCCATAATGACTATATTTCGTATTTTGCAACCTACGGTTTAATAGGATTGCTTGGATGGATTGGTACGTTAATTTTATTAGCTCGCCAAGCTGTTAACGATCCCCTTCGACTTGCCATGATTGCTGTGATGGCCTGTATGGGATTGACTGAATGCATGTGGTCTTTTACCCATTTTGTGCTGTATGTATTTTTTATAACATGGACTTTACTGTGGCTGTCAGTCAATCCAATTAAAGATAAGATAGATATTCTTAAATAAGCAACGCTGTTACCAATAAACTATAGCCACAAGGTTTTCTATTTTACATTTACCTAGATAGAAAGCTGTTATAGCATGAAAATTAAATACAAAATAAATTACGCCTTTAGATGTCGTGGACGAAGTCCTAAAAGAACCAACACACCAAAATACACCACAATCGCTAACCCAATGTAAATGAAAACCAAGCCGGCTCGTTTAACCCATTCCGGCTGCATTGCCGCCCAATCAATCCCTTGCTGCATGAAAACCAAGAGTGTACCCATCGCTATTGAGGCGACAATAATGGAAGCCAACCATTTCAGCCATCCTTTCAAGGGTTGATAGATTTTGCGTCGACGCAGAATACAAAAGAGTATTAACGCATTGACGCAGCTACCCACACCAATGGAGAGAGCTAAACCGGCGTGAGCAAAAAACGGGACAAAAATAAGGTTACTAATCTGCACACAAACCAAACTCACTGCTGCCACTTTGACCGGTGTGCGAATATCTTTTCTTGCGTAAAAAGCCGGTGCCAAAATTTTAATTGCAATTAAACCAATCAATCCGAACGAATACCCGACGACGGCAATACTCGTTTGAGCCACATCATAGGCTTGGAAGTTTTTTCCTTGATACAAAAATGCCACAAGAGCATCCGCCATTAACCCCATACCCACTGCCGCAGGCACAGCAAACAAAATGACCAACCGTAACCCGTTATCAAGCAGTGCGTTATATCGGGTGAGGTCATTTTTTGCGTAAGCCGCCGATAATCCGGGTAATAAAACAGATGCCAATGCAACACCTAAAAGTGCCGTCGGAAATTCCATCAAACGGTCAGCAAACGATAGCCAAGTCACCGATCCCGTTCCCAATCGAGAGGCGATGTTCGTATTGATTAAAAGCGATAACTGGGCAACACCCACACCGAAAAGCGCCGGTACCATGAGTTTAAGGACTTTTCGTACGGCAAAATCTTTTAATGCTTTAAAGGGATTGGTCGGCCGTGGTAGCACACCCAACTTCATCAAACTGGGAATTTGAATCCCTAATTGCAAAATACCACCGACAATCACAGCAACGGCCAAAGCAAAAATCGGTCGATCTAAGTATGGAGTCAGAAAAAGAATAAAGGTAATAAACGAGAGATTTAAAAGCACCGGAGTAAATGCAGGGACAGCAAAATGTTTCCAGGTATTTAAAACACCAGCACTCATTGCCACTAGACTCATGAAGAAAATATAGGGAAACATCCATCGAGTCAATTCGGTAGCCAAATCAAAACTCGCAGGATTGTCTGCCAAACCGCCCGCGATCAACCAAACCAATAGAGGTGCTGCGAGTACCCCAATGATGCTGGTAATAAGTAATGCACAAGCTAAAACTGAAAAAACTCGATCAATAAACGTACGAACTTCTTCGGGACTTTGATTGGCTTTCACATCGGAGAGCATTGGGACAAATGCCTGTTGAAAAGCTCCCTCGGCAAAGAGGCGTCGTAACATATTCGGCAAGCGAAAGGCAACATAGAAAGCGTCCGTTGCCGCACTGGAACCGAAATACCGTGCAATTAACATATCACGGATGACTCCGGTGATTCGCGACAATAAAGTGAGCGATGAAATGGTCGCTGCCGACTTCAATAAACTCATGGTCAAACAGTATATGAATTAACTAACAATCCGAAATAGTAAACAAAAGGTTGAGAGCTTTCAAAGATTTTGGTATGATAAGGAGCTTTTCCAAGGGGGCATTCTTCGTGGACGTATTTTTATGCCCGTAAGAGTGCGATGAAAACCGCTTGGAATGATAGATTCACCAGCCGCTTCCCTTTTGTGCTGAAGCGTCAATTTTCAATGCTTAATGCCTTTGAAAGCGGCTGTAATTGAACAGCCGTCACTTTTAACATAAGGCAAGGAAAAAACAATGGCTAATACCAAACAAGCTCGTAAGCGCGCTCGTCAAGCTGTTGCGCGCAATCAGCACCTTTCTGCTCAACGCTCTCAATATCGTACCGCCATCAAGGCTGTGCGTAAGTTGATCGTGGCCGGTGACAAGGCCGCCGCTTCTGACGCTTTCCAAAAGGCTCAGAAGGTGATCGACTCTATGGCTTCCAAGAAGGTGTTGCACAAGAACGCCGCTGCTCGTCATAAGAGCCGCTTGGCCGCCGCCCTCAAGGCTATGGCCTAATTCGCGAGCGAATTTCAAAACAAAAACGGGATCTGAATTTCAGGTCCCGTTTTTGTTTTAATCTAAAAAGCGTTAACGAACAATCTCGTAGGGCCAACTTAAAATCCCGCCCATGTCGTAGACCGTTTTGTAGCCTAACGCCTGAAGTTTTTTCATCGCATAATTACTGCGTACCCCAGAACGGCAATAGATCAAAATCGGTCGATCAAAATCATCCGGCAAATCAGGATGTTTCACAGTTGATGAGATTTCATCATTATCAATCAGAATAGCGTTCGGAATGTGACCGTTATTAAATTCGAAAGCATGACGAACATCAAGAATTAAAACCTTATCGCCCAATTCATCCATCAGTCGTTTACCTTCTTTTGCATCGATAACCATCGCTTACTCTCCAAACTTGACCTTTAAAACGCCGACGCCCTGCACACCGCCTTCAAGAATATCACCCCGATTAATCGTACCGATACCGGCTGGCGTCCCGGTCATGATGAGATCACCGGGTTTTAATTCATACAACGAAGACAAATGACTGATGATTTCCGCGACAGAATAAATCATTTGGCTGGTTGATCCTTCTTGACACTTTTCATTGTTGACATAAAGCCACAATGCCATCGGTTCATTATCAGGCACTCTAGAGACAGGTTTTAATGCGGACATGGGAGCAGACTCATCAAACCCCTTGACCGCATCCCACGGTTTGCCTGCATCAAATAAATCTCTGCGATTCAGATCAAGACCTACCGCATACCCCCACACATACTGCATAGCTTCTTCAACGGGAATATTTTTTCCCGCCTTACCAATTGCGACAACTAACTCAATCTCATGTTGAAGAAGTTCGGTTGCCATCGGAAAAGCTAAATGTAACGTTTCCCCTTCAGGAGCGTAAACCACTGCGTCAGCTGGTTTTTGAAACAAAATAGGGCTCTGCTTTTCTTCGGGTAACACTTTTTCGTTCGTGTAGTTTTTTGCGATCCCATAAACACGATGAATCGGGAAATACGTATTGACTAATCCATCAATCGGCAAAACCGCTTGGGGTTGTGGAGCAAACAAAAAAGACATCGTTTCATCCTCAAAAAAGGGATAGTACTGTTCGTACTATCCCTGTCAAAATAGTTCTTTCAGTTATTCAGCTTGAACTCTTTGAGGTTTCACAGGATTGGGACGACCTGTGCACCACAAGTAAAACTGATAAATATAGCCGCTGACTGCATAGCAGCAAAAGAGAACAAAGGCTGACAAAATCGGTGCGCTAGAGAAACAGATAATAAGTACGGCACCTAATAAAACCACCCAGAACGGAATGGTACGAACAAATCCCATGTTCTTACCGCTAAAGAACGGTGCATTGGAAACCATGGTGACACCGGCATAAATGGAAATAATAGCAAGGCACCACGAGACGTTCTGCATCAAATAATCAGTCAATTGACCCGCTTGAGCAAGCCAAACAAAACCCATCACCAGCGCAGCACCTGCAGGACTTGCAAGCCCTTGGAAAAAGCCCTTATCAATCACACCAATGTTTGTATTAAAACGAGCCAAGCGCACAGCGGCACCGGCGCAATAAATAAAGGCAGCTGCCCACCCGAATGTTCCCAAATCTTTAAGGGCAAACTCGTAAGCGATCAATGCAGGGCAAACACCAAACGCCGTCATGTCGGCAATCGAGTCAAATTGCTCACCAAAAGAGCTTTGCGCATGCACCAAACGGGCCACACGTCCGTCCATGCCGTCTAAAAGCATTGAAAGGAAAATCGCACCGGCGGCCACGCCAAAGTGACCGGACATGGCTTGCGCAACGCCCCAAAAGCCTGAGAAAAGGCTCGCCATGGTAAAAGAGTTCGGCAGCAAATAAATGCTTCTTGAACGAGCTTCCTGAATTCGATCTCGAATGTTCGCACGAGGTGAACGACGAATCTTACGCATAAAAAATTCCTTTTCTATGTTTTAAGCTTTAGGGGCCAATTTGGCCAAAATGGTTTCTGTACCCAAAACCTTGTCGCCGATGGTGACACAAGGTGTAGCGTCCGTTGGCAAATAAACATCCAGACGGCTTCCGAAACGGATAAAACCGTAGCGTTGTCCTTTCTTCAACTCATCACCCTTTTGCACATAGCAAAGGATACGACGAGCCACAAGACCCGCAACCTGAACAAAGGTCACTCGAGTCCCGTCTTTTAATTGGGCAACGATGGCATTGCGTTCATTTTCGGTGCTGGCTTTATCAAGATCGGCACTGAGAAATTTACCCGGATAGTATTGAACATCCTCAATGATTCCATCTACAGGCGAACGTTGGCAGTGCACGTTGAAAATGCTCATAAATACGCTAATCAAAATCGCGTCTTCTTGAGTAAACGGATTTTTGGTTTGCTCAACCTTAACCACTTGACCGTCAGCCGGAGAAAGTACAGCGTCAGGCGCTGTCGGCACAACACGAGGAGGATCGCGGAAAAATTGAAGAATCAGTAAAAAGAGCACCCACAACACCGCGGCAATAAAACCGAAGTCCGCAAAAGACGTCCACAGCACAGCCAAAATGAAAGAGCCGCCAATATAAGGCCACCCTTCACGGGCAAAAATGGGGTGAGGATAATTTGGATTCACTTCTCCAGTTCTCCGTAAAACAATTGATAAACGTCGAATTTTACGCCATTTCAGGCAGAAACAACCAACTTAGGCACTACAACGCCAATTATTGCATTGATTACGTCAAAGACTTGTCAAAGGTTACATTTTGACATTGTTTCAAGAGGATAAAGACCTTGAATCGGATAAATATCTCCACTTTTTAATACATACTGAAGCCTTTCCCAGTTAGGTCCATTTCGTACCTCATCGGTTTCTTTATGGTATAAGTGGAAAACCGCTGTCGCAAAGGTGCCTAACTTTATTTTTATTCCTGCGTTGATTAAACGGGCAGCAAAATCGGAATCTTCGAATCCCCAACCAACAAAAGATGCATCAAACCCATTAACCTTCTCACAATCTTGACGAAACAGTCCCATATTGCAACTTCTAAGTCTCTGCCATTGTGTTTCTTTGCTGTACCGAAATTTGATATTTGGAGGTAAGGTCAAAAAAGCATCCAAACGATTAATCCCCCCAAGCAAACGATATTTAATGAAGTCTATTATCGACCAGTCTATGGGATTTACTTTTCCTAATACAATTTGTTCTGTTAACCAAGAACTTAATAGACACCGATTCCCAGCGATAACATAACCAGATTCTGATAACCGCTTATGCTGATAAAGAAAATTCCGTCGAGGTAAACAATCGCCATCCAAAAAAACCAAATAGTCTCCCTGAGATAACCTCACTGCATTATTTCGACTTTGACTAGCCCTAAACCCCTTGTCTTCCTGCCAAGCATGTTTAATAGGGATTTTTGTTTTTTTCATCCATGCTTCAATTACTCTTTTGGTCTCAATTCCGCTGCCATCATCAGCAATCACTATCTCGAAATTTTGATAACTCTGGCGTTGTAAAGCAGCTAGTACTTTATCTAATGTCTTTGGCCGGTTATAGGTTGTTACAATCACTGAGAACATTACAAATCCCCATTATTCCGTTCTAGGTAATAAAGCTTTACATATTTGGTCATAGTATAAAAAAAATGATTTACTGAAAGAATGAAACCCATTTTTCCATCTAAAAAGCCTCTTTGTAAAATATAAACTTTAAAAAAAGCAAACCATGGTTTACATACAATATCAAACCAAAAATTTGCTCTCCTACCTTTTTGTAATTGTTGTTTGGCCATTAAGTCTGTGTATCGATTAAATTTTGCAAAATAGAAAGACCAATTAGGATAAGTGTAGTGAAATAAATTTCCGTTAGTGATCCTCTTTATTGGAAGGGAAGTAACCAATCGCTCATGCACCAATCCCTCATAATGAGCTGTCGATTTCATAAAAAGTCTTGTAACCCAGTCAGATCTTAAAACACCATGTGTTGCCTTATTATGCAAAAAACGGTTCTCTCGACGAACCTGGTACGTTTCTGGATTGTCCGAAACATTAGATAAAATCTCTAATATAGAACTTTGTAACTCTGTAGAGACGCGTTCATCTGCATCTAGAACCAAAATCCATTTTTCGCTGCACTGTTCAATGCCAAAATTACGTTGTGAAGACCAGTCACCATTCATAGCTCGCTGGATCACTCGGCAGCCTAGTTTTTCGGCAACATCAACAGAATTATCTTCGGAAAAATCATCAATGATGACAACTTCATCGGCAAATGAAACGCTGCTTACACAATCTTTAAGATTGTGCGCTTCATTTTTTGCGCAAATAAGAACACTCAGCATTGTATATCTCGCTTTGCTATCCATTTCATCAAAGAAAGGATACCTTAAAAACAACAATCGATTTAGAAACCTTATTGGTCCAATCTTCTTAGGTACAATATAGGCGTTTATGCTTTCAGTCAAAGGAATTGTGTTATGAAGCCCATTGTCATTTGCCGACTCCCCAACCATGTTGGCGACTGCTGCATGACTTTACCCGCTTTACGTTTATTAGATGCCAGTGGCTTTACGCCCTATTTAGTTGGTAAACGCTTTGCCGAAGACTTGATGTTAGGGATGGGTTGGCGATTTGATCCTATCGAAGGGCATGTGACCGAAGATCTTTCTCGTTTACATTATTTGTCCGAGCAACAACATAAACCATTAGGGCTACTTTTCCCCAACTCCTTTGGTTCCGCCCTTCAATTTAAATTGGCAGGAATACGTTCAGCAGGTTTTGCAACTGATGGTCGCTATTTGTTGTTAGACAAAAAGATCGATGAGCCTGAAAAAAATGTTCATGAAGTTGTTCGATTTTTTACCGTTGCTCTTGGCGCCATTCGCGCTTGGGGAGGTGAACCAGCCTGGACCGAACCTAGTAAAGAGCTTGGTTTGCAACTAATTGCACGGCATACAGCCGGTGCAAAAAATTTAAAGGAAAAATTTGATATTCCTGAAAAATTTGCCTTAATTGCCCCTATAGCTAGAGGTGTTCACCATGGGAAAATTAAACATTGGGTTCACATCAATTCTGTTGTTAATCCCTTGCGTGAGATGGGAATTGAACCAATAGTCATGCCTGCACCCGATGAAATTGAAGATGCAAAAATCGCTTGTCCTGATGCTCGCCATTTACCGCCAACTAACTTAGGAACTTACGCAGCGTTATGCAGGGAAGCTACTATTGTTATAGCAAACGACTCTGGTGTAAGTCATGTAGCCGCAGCTGTCGGAGCAAAACAATTAACTCTGGTTGGCGTTACCGATCCCAAACGAACCGGGCCATGGAATCCAAACGCTACTGTACTGGGAAGCGAAAACGGCTGGCCCAGTCAAGAGAAAGTCATTAACACACTTCAAAAGATTTTAAGCTGACATCTCAGACCTCCTGTTGAAAGGAGGTCTTTTTGTCACAGCTTAAAAATTCTCGTTACAACATTCTTTGGTATCCATTCATACAATGAAGTTAATTGCAATCTATTAGGAGTTCGAGCATGAAAAAATTATCAGCATATACAGTTGCCATTGTAATCGGCATTGCAGGTACATCGGCTTATGCCGCTGATTCGATGAATGGAGCAAAAATCAGCGATAAAGGTATCGAACTTGCCGTTACTGGCTCAGCAAATTTAGAAGTTCCTAATGACGAAGCTCATATTCACTGGACAGCATCTGCTCAGGAAAAGACACTTCAGCAAGCAACGGCAAAAGCCATTGAATCTATGAATCAGGCTACTGCCAAACTCAAGGGAATTCCAAATCTAAAATTACAAACCGTTAATGTCAGCTCGTATCCTGTTTATTCTGAAGCTAAGGGTAATAAAGCGCCTGAAATTATCGCTTGGAGAGCATCGCAAAGTTTAAGCATTGAAACAAATAATGTAGCCGTGGTACCTGATATTGTTAAAACATTAAGCGGAATCCTTCAGTTGAATAATCTGAGTTTTGGTATTTCTGATGAGGCTCGCACACAATATAATCAGCAGCTAATTAGATCAGCTATTGCAGATGCGACTCAACAAGCCGTTTGGGTAGCAGAATCTGTCGGTTGTACTGCAGCAAATGTTCAAATCAAAGATATTCGATTCCACGGAACACTACCTGTAAGGCAAGAATACGCAGTAATGCGAGTAAGTAATAAAGCTCTCGCGGCCGACGCTGCGGCTCCAAGTCCGTCGCTCGAGTCGGGTTCAAGCACTTTAAACTTCTCTGTAAGTGCACAAGTAAGTATTCAAAAATAGATTTATAAGTCGATTTGCTAGATTCAATCTCCGTCGAATGTTTTAATGTTAAAACATTCGACGTTATTATAAAAAATACGTGTAACATTCTTTCTGTTAATCTACATCTCGACTTGTTCTCAATTAAGATCTTTACCACTGAATTTTTCAATCGACTATGACGAAAAGACTTGGGATTTCATGTAATGCCCTATCTCTTGGTGGTGGCATGGAGCGTTATGCTCTTGATTTAATACAAGAATTGAACAAAAGAGGTATTAGACCAGTTGTGTTCACTAAAAAAGTTGACACTGCCCTAATTGACTTACTTGATATAGAACTGCACGTCTGTAACTGTGGATGGTGCCCTAGTAAAATAAGGGATTATTACTATTCAAAATGGCTGTCCACAAAAAAAAGAATTGCAAACATTGATGTATTAATTGGATGTAACAGGAACTTATCCTCTGATATAGCCGTTTGTGGCGGAACTCATAAAGGCTATATAACTGCTATCAGACGTAATCGCTTTACCGATAAATTAGTTGTTAATTTAGAGCAAAAATATTTTAAAAACGCACAATATGTTGTCGCACATTCAAAATTGATGAGGCAAGAACTCATTGACTATTATCAAGTTTCAAAAGAAAGAATCCATGTAATCTACCCACCAGTCAACCAAAGTACTTTTTATAGCAAAATAAAAGAAGAAAAGGCCGCATTGCGGGAAGTATTGGGCCTGCCGAAAGACTACACTATTTTTCTTTTTGTTTCGTCCAGCCATCAAAGGAAAGGACTTCCTTTGTTAATTGATTATTTTGAAAAAACTTCATTACCAGTAAAACTCATTGTAGTGGGTAGGCCTTTAAGATCTGAATATAAAAACATTATTTCTATTGGCTTTACCAAAGAAGTTCAAAAATATTATTGGGCATCCGACTTTACGATATTGGCGTCTACTTACGAACCTTTTGGTCTTGTGGGTGTTGAAAGCGTTCTTTGTGGCACACCGGTTATACTGACAGACAATATTGGCTGTAATGAAGTTATTAAAAATAATGCAAAAATTTGTTTTATACGCAATGACAAAAATTCGCTAGAACAATCAATTAGTAACTCCCTCACATTTGATCATAATATCGGATACTCTTGTATAACTGAAGATCTTTCCATTCAGACTCATGTTGATCAATTGCTTACTCTTACAAAGAAAATAATCGAAAAAAATGATTAATTACTTTCCTACCCTAGATACGCATACCCTTGTTCATGCAATCGCCGTGCTACTTTTTTATTATTATTTCTAGGAGTCTAAAACAATCCACTAATGTTTGTGTCTTCTTGGATGTGGTATTTTGCTCGATCTAACTGAAATCTTCTTTTTTA
>URFF01000032.1 GCA_900546995.1 uncultured Sutterella sp. | reverse complement strand
CAAAAACCAAAACTTCTTCAGGTGTTACTTTAAGTTCCTCTATAACACGTTGATAAATAAAAGGATCTGGCTTCATTCGCAAGGCGTCTTCCCGAGCGTAAATCGGGGAGAAATACGATTTAAGCGGTGCTTTAAGTTTGAGATTTTCATTGAGATCCCGATAAATTTCGAGGTTGGCTTTTTTGGTCGCTGAGGCAATGGCAAGCATTAGGCCTCGCACTTTTAGCGCCTTGATGAATTGATCGGCTCCCGGTTTGTAGTCGATGTTATGAATGAGATAATCCCTGGCCCATTGATATCGGATTGAATGAATGCTTTCGGCGTCAATATGGCAGCCGTACTTTGTGCGTAAATGTTCACAGTAAACCATATAGGGATTGGGAACGTTTCGATTGGCGGCGGTAACTTGGTCACGCTCTTTACCCATCTTTTTTTCTGCGGGAGCTTTTTGCTTACCGAATTGATTAATGATTCGCACGTCAACGGCATTCCATATTCCGATAGAGTCAATCAAGGTGCCGTCCATATCGAAAATAATGGCTTTTTTACCGATAAACATACACTTATCCTAAATGTTGGGGGTTAAAACCGTCATTAATTCATTTTCCAAGGCAACGGTCGTCGACAGGTCTTTAAGGGCTGCTCCATCAATCAGGAAAACGTCTTCCACTCGTTCACCCATCGTCATAATTTTCGCAGTCTGTAAATTGATCTCATAGTGATTGAGAACATTGGCAATGTCGTAAAGAAGACCTATTCGATCCATGCAGGTAACAGAGAGTATATAGCTTTGGCCGCTGTCATCGGCCTCAATGTTGACAATCGGTTGAATTGGGAAAAACTTAGATCGGCGTGAAAGCTTACCCGGTTTACTGCTTTGAGGAAGCGGTTGGGGCTTTTCCAACCAATCGGTCAGTTCCTCAACGAGTTTTTCGCTCAGAGGCTGCAAGTCTCGTTTGCCGTTATCACTGACCACAAAAGTATCGAGCGCGTGTCCGTCTGGGGTTGTGTAGATTCTCGCGTCCAGCACCGAGAAACGTTTCTTTTGTAAGAGTGCCAGAATACGGGCAAATAGTTTCGGTTGATCCGGTGTATAAACAAGGACTTCAATACCGGCCTCATCGGGTAGGCATCGTGCGCGTACGATCGTCTGATCGGTTGGAAAGACTTTTGAAATCTCTATGGATTGCCAAGCGATGCTTTCTGCGGTGTGTCTTAAGTAATATTGAAGCGTGAGTGTCTTCCAAAACGCTCGAAGCGTTTTCTCACTCACACCGGCTTGCAACACCATCTCTTTGGCTTGCCGTTGTCGCTTAAGCAAAAAGGCATCTCGATTGGGTGCGCCTTCGCTTCTCACCAAAGGTAATGTTTGCCAGTAGAGATCTTGAAGCAGTTGGCTTTTCCACTTATTCCAAACATTCGGTCCCGTCGCGCGAATATCGCAAACGGTTAAAAGGTAAAGCGCATTGAGGCGTTCTTCATCGCCGACAATCTGAGCGAAGCGTTTGACCACATCCGGATCGGAAATGTCCTGCTTTTGGGCAACGATGCTCATGGTCAGGTGCTCACGCACCAAGAAAACAATAAAGTCGGTTGTCTGTTGATCAATTTCGAAGCGTTGACAGATTTCAAGGGCAATTTCTGCGCCTTTTTCCTCATGGCGTCCGCCTTGCCCCTTGGCGATATCGTGTAAAAGGGCCGCAAAGACGACTCGCCAATTGTCTTTCATCGATTGCATCAAATTGGAGCACAGCGGGTATTCGTGCGCGTATTCGCTTCGTGTGAAGTAGCGCAAATTGCGAACGACTCGCAAAGTGTGCTGATCCACCGTGTAAGCGTGAAACAGATCGTGCTGCATTTGACCGACAATGCGTTGAAATTCCGGCAAAAATTGCCCGAGAATGCCCCAGCGATTCAAGTCAATCAAGGCATGACTCACCCCATGAGGCATTTTCATGATTTGTACGAACATGCGTTTATTTTCGGGCGCGTTGCGATAGTTTTCATCGATAAGATCAGTCGATTGCATGATCGCTCTCTGGAGAGGCACGCTTAACCGTTTTAGGGGCTCGGATCCTTCAAGGATATAAAACGCTCTCAGTAACGCGTTGGGGTCATCCATGATGGCATCATCTCGAATGATGTCAAGGGTGTAACCTCGGGAAATGAAGGTTCGGTCAATGACCATTTCCCTCACACGACCTTCATCGAAAAGTCGCGCATCGAGCATTTGCATGAAAATACTCGATAATTGATAAACGGTTTTGGCTGTCAGGTAGTAACGCTTCATCAGCGCTTCGCCGGCAAGCAGTGTTGCCGAATCTTTATAGCCGGCAGCCAAGGCAAGCGGCGTTTGAATGTCAAATACCAGTCGGTCTTGATGGCGTTTGGCAATTAGATGCAAATAGATTCGAATGTACTTTAAGGCGTGATAAACCTCTTTGAGCCGATCAGCCTCTTGCTCGTGTAACGTGCCCGTGGCGAGCATTTCTTCAGGGGTGGCGCCAAGCCCCGCGGCATGAGAGCACCAAAAGACAAATTGAAGGTCCCTTAGCCCTCCAGGACTCTCCTTGATATTGGGTTCCAATTCATAAGGGGTGTCTTCGTGTTTCAAATGGCGCTGCGTGCGCTCCAATTCTTTAGCCCGAAAAAAGGCGGCGGGATCAAGAGAAGTGAAAAAATCTTTTTGTAATTGCGCAAAAAGGGGAGCATTGCCCCAAAAACACCGAGCCTCGAGTAAAGCCGTTTGAACGGTGATATCTTTGGCAGATTCTTTTAAAGCGCTGTCGACCGTACGAACGCTATGTCCGACATTAAGTCCCAAATCCCAAAGCTCGGTGATGAAGCGTTCAATTTGCTCCTGCATGGTCTGCTCGTATGCGCTATCGGGTACCAAGAGCATGACATCGAGATCCGAGTAGGGAAAGAGCTCTTTTCGGCCATAGCCGCCCAAAGCTAAAAGGGCGACCTCAGGCGTTAGACCGGCTTCTTTAGCCATTTCGATGATGGCTTGATCGGCAGCGGCCGAGTGTCCCAGCAGGGAGGGTGTGACTCGGCCGTCTTGAAAGAATGCGTCAGCAAGCGTTTGCCGATGTTGTTGGAAACGGGTGGCGGCTTCGCTCATGACGCAACTCCTTTTTTAGTGATGAATATAGTCGGGGATCGGCGGATAACCGTCACTGAGCGTGAGAACTTCGTAACCGGTTTCAGTGACCAAAACGGTGTGTTCCCACTGCGCGGACAAGCTGCGGTCACGGGTGATGACGGTCCACCCGTCATTGAGACCGGAAATATGGCGACTGCCGGCATTTAACATGGGTTCAACCGTAAAGATCATGCCCGGTTTGAGGATGATGTTGTTATCGGGCGTGTTGTAGTGGCTCACAAACGGGTCTTCATGGAAATGGCGTCCGACCCCATGGCCGCCGTATTCGTGGACAACCGAGAGCCCCTCAGCTCGGGCAACCCGTTCGCAAGCGATGCCGACTTCATTTAAAGATTTCCCGGGAGCGATGGCGGCAATGCCGCGCCACATGCACTCGTAGGTGGCATCAACCAAATGTTTGGCCGACACGGAGACTTTATCGCCCACAATGAACATACGGCTCGTGTCACCGTAGAAGCCATCCAAGATGACCGTGACGTCAATGTTGACGATGTCGCCCTTTTTGAGCGTTTTCTCTGATGGAATCCCGTGACAGACGACGTGATTGATGGAAATACAAGTTGCGGCCGGATAGGGTTTGTAGCCGGCAGGCGCGTAGCCCAGGCAAGCGGAGACCGCGCCGTGCGCTTTCATGAAGTCGTTCATCATTCGATCCAGCTCAATGGTGGCAACACCCACTTTGACATACGGCGTGATGTAGTCCAAGACTTCGCTTGCCAAACGGCAGGCTTTTCGCATACCTGCAATTTCTTCACTCGTTTTGATAACAATAGCCATTTGATGATAATTTTTTGAAAAAACAGAAAAAAGGTTTGGGTTTAAAACCGATTTTGCATATAATAGCGAGCTGAATGAAAAAAGGCACATTTTCGGTGCTTTTTTAGCCTGAGCACAAAGTCTTGTTTCTCCGTTGCGCTCGGGTTTTCTTTTTCCGAGAAACGAATCGCGCAGCGTGTCTTCTAACGGTTGTTTCGCTAGTGCAACGTAATCGCTTCGGTTCACCGAATGCGATCGGCTTAGTGAAATAGCGGCGCGCTGTCAGTTTTAAACCTTAGAATAGGAATACAAATACCATGGTTAGCATGCGCGAAATGCTCGAAGCCGGTTGCCACTTCGGCCACCAAACCCGCTTCTGGAACCCGAAGATGGGCCAATACATTTTCGGTGCCCGCAACAAGATTCACATCATCAACCTCGAAAAGACAGTTGTGAAGTTTGAAGAAGCTCTCAAGTTCGCTCGCGAACTTTCTGCCAAGGGCGGCAAGATCCTCTTCGTTGACACCAAGCGCGGTGGTCGCGATACGATCGTTCAAGAAGCTCAACGTGCCGGTTGCTGCTATGTTGATCAACGCTGGTTGGGCGGTACGCTCACCAACTTCAAGACCGTCAAATTGACGATCAAGCGTTTGAAGGACATGGAAGAAACCATCGCCAACGGCGGTTTGGACAAGATGACCAAGAAGGAAGCACTTGACTTCACGCGCGAAGTTGAAAAGCTTAACCGCTCCATCGGTGGTATCAAGGAAATGACGAGCCTGCCCGATGCCTTGTTTGTGATCGACGTGGGTTACCACAAGATCGCTATCAAGGAAGCCAACAAGCTTGGCATTCCGGTGATCGGCGTTGTCGATACCAACCACAGCCCGCTCGGTGTTGACTATGTCATCCCGGGTAACGATGACTCCGCCAAGGCCGTGGCGATCTACGCCTCCGGCATGGCCGATGCCATCCTCGCCGGTCGTGAACAAAACGAAGAAAGCTTGAAAGAAGCTGCCGGTGAAGAAGAATTCGTTGAAGTTGCCGAACAAGCCTAATTGATCGGAATTTAAAACGCATTCGGGGGCGCGCTTTGAACTCTCAGGTGTCGCCCCTTTTTTGAAAACTCTTTTGGAGATATTCATGGCCGTTATTACTGCCGCTATGGTTAAAGAATTGCGCGTCAAGACCGACGCCCCGATGATGGAATGCAAAAAGGCCCTTACTGAGGCTGACGGCGACATGGCTCGCGCCGAAGAAATTCTTCGCGTCAAGCTCGGTAACAAGGCTACGAAGGCTGCTGCCCGTATCGCCGCTGAAGGTGTTGTGAGTGTTTACATTGCCGAAGACGGCAAGACCGGCGCCATCTTTGAAGTCAACTCTGAAACCGACTTCGTGGCTAAGAACCCTGAATTCCAACAAATGGCTGCTAACGCTGCCCGTTTGGTTGCAGAAAAGAACCCGGCTGACTTGGCTGCTTTGAGCGCTCTCGAAGTCGAAGGCCAAAGCCTTGAAGCGATCCGTACCGCTTTGGTCGGTAAGATCGGTGAAAACATGACTTTCCGCCGCTTCCGTCGTATCGAAGCTCAAGGCAAGTTGCACCAATACGTGCACGGCGGTTCCAAGATCGGCGTGTTGCTCGACATGGTCGGTGGTACCGATGAAGTCGGTCACGACATCGCCATGCACATCGCCGCATTGAAGCCGAAGGCTCTTGACGCTGCCGGCGTTGATCCCACCTTGTTGGAAACCGAACGTCGCGTTGCTATTGAAAAGGCTCGTGAAGCCGGTAAGCCCGAAGCGATGCTCGAACGTATCGCCGAAGGTACCGTGAACAAGTACTTGAAAGAAGTCACGCTCTTGTCTCAACCGTTCGTGAAAGATGACAAGATGACGGTGGGTGAACTCTTGAAGAAGAACGGCGCTACCATTGCAACGTTCGCTCTTTTCGTTGTCGGCGAAGGCATCGAAAAGAAGCAAAGCGACTTTGCTGCTGAAGTGGCCGAACAAATGGCCGCTGCTCAGAAGGCTTAATCTGAATTAAGTTGTCGCTAAGCTCCCTGCGAGAGCGTTTTCTCAAAAAGACGCCCGCAGGGATTTTTTGTGTTAGCAAAGTCTAAAATTTGTGCCGAGCAAGACCCAATCGGCTACAATGAGGCAGGTGTGTGCGCAGAGCATGTCAAAAAGTTTTCTCGTGTGTTCTGCGTTTGCGTCAGCGTTTTGGAAAATCTTTAAGGAGTCTTTTAAATGACTGAACAAGCTCCAGCTCAAACCCCGGTGAAATACAAACGAGTTCTTTTGAAACTGTCCGGTGAATCGTTGATGGGGCCCGATGCCTTCGGGATTAACCGTGAAACCATTCAGTCAACGGTTGAGGACATCAAAGAAGCCTATGACATGGGGGTACAGATTGGTATCGTCGTGGGCGGCGGTAATATTTTCCGCGGAGTGGCTTTGGGCTCAACCGGTATGGAACGCACGCAAGGTGACCACATGGGGATGCTCGCAACGCTGATGAATGCTTTGGCGCTTCAAGACGCGTTGCGTAAGAATGGTGTTGAAGCCCGTGTTCAAAGCGCTTTGAGCATTGAACGAATCGCTGAAACCTATATTCGCGGCAAAGCATTGCGTCATTTGGAAAAGGGTCGTATCGTGATTTTCGCTGCCGGTACCGGTAATCCTTATTTCACAACGGATACGACGGCGGCTTTGCGTGGAGCTGAAATCGGTGCGGAAGTGGTCTTGAAAGCAACCAAGGTTGACGGTATTTATTCGGCTGACCCGATGAAAGATCCTAACGCGACGTTCTTTAAGAGCATCACGTTTGATGAAGCCATGAAGCGCGATCTTAAAGTGATGGACGCAACCGCTTTCGCATTGTGCCGTGAACAAAACCTGCCGATCAAGGTCTTTAACATTCGCAAGAAGGGTTCCATCGCACGCGTCTGTCGCGGTGAAGATGAAGGCACCTTAGTTTACAATCCGTAAAAGATTCGTTATTCGACAACTGGAGTTTTTATGTCGATCAGTGAAATTCAACAACAAACTGAATACAAAATGAAGCGCACGGTGGAAACGCTTCGTGAGGATTTCATCAAAATCCGCACGGGTCGCGCCTCCACGGGCTTACTTGACCATATCATGGTTGAATACTACGGTACGCCGACGCCGATTAATCAGGTTGCTCAAATCGGTGTGGCCGATGCCCGTACGCTCACGGTTCAACCGTGGGAAAAAAGCATGGTGGCCCCGGTTGAAAAGGCCATTCGTTCTTCCGATTTGGGTTTAAATCCCGCGACTTCCGGTATGCTGATTCGTGTGCCGTTGCCGCCGCTCACCGAAGAACGTCGTCGCGAACTCACAAAGTTCGTGCGTCATTTGGGTGAAGAAGCCAAGGTGGCGATCCGCAATTTGCGTCGTGATGCCAATGAGCAGGTGAAAAAGCTCACCAAGGCTAAGGAAATTTCCGAGGATGATGAATCCCGGGCCGAAAAGGATATCCAAAAGCTCACGGATAACTTTGTCGCGAACATTGATCAATGTGTCGCTGAAAAAGAAAAAGAAGTCATGACGGTATAGTTCGGCATGGTTTCTTCCGATACAGTCAGCAACGTGGCGGTTCCCCGTCACGTTGCCATTATCATGGACGGAAACGGTCGTTGGGCGCAACGCCGTTTCATGCCTCGCGCCGAAGGTCATCGACGTGGGGCGCAGACTGTGCGCCGCATCACAGAAGCCGCCGCCCGAAGTGGTATTGGCTATCTGACGCTTTTTGCCTTCAGTAGTGAAAATTGGCGTCGACCCGCCGACGAAGTCGGGGCGTTGATGACTCTTTTTGCCGCAGCCCTTAAACGAGAGGCTCGTAACCTCTGCGATAACGGCATTCGTTTGCGGGTGGCCGGTGAACTTTCCCGTTTTTCGCCGGAAATCCAAGACGGTATCCGAGAGTGTGAGGCCATGACGGCAAACGGCCACAATATGGTTCTCACTGTTTGCGCCAATTATGGCGGTCGTTGGGACATCTTGAGTGCGGTGCGTTCCATTTTGCGCGAGCAACCTGAGGTCGCGAAAAATCCCGAAAACATCACCGAAGCAATGATTTCCGAGCACTTGGCATTTAATTGGGCGCCGGAAGTGGACTTGATGATTCGCACCGGTGGAGAGCAACGCATCAGTAACTTCATTTTGTGGCAAGCAGCCTATGCCGAACTCTACACTTCCAGTGTTCTTTGGCCGGATTTTGGTCCGCAAGAGCTGCAAAAGGCACTTCAGTGGTACGCCGGGCGCGAGCGCCGCTTCGGTATGACCGGTGAGCAGATTCAAGCGCAAAAGCTTGGGAGCAAGTAAATTATGTTAAAAGAACGAGTCATCACGGCTATTGTTTTGCTGTTGATTTTGTTAGGTGCTTATTGGGCCGGTCCGGTTTGGTTTTCGGCCGTGATGGCCATCGGTTTTTTCCTTGCTCAATGGGAATGGTTTAAGTTAGCCCATGTTCCTTCTTGGATTGCAGGTATTGTCGCTGCGATTATCGGATTGACGACTTGTGCAACGGTTTACACGATTTTTGCCGAGATGGTTACCGGTCAGATTGACAAGGCGTTTTATAACCAAGTCTCCGGTTTGTTTATTCTTTACGTCGCTCTCGTGACTTTGCTTTGGCTCGGTATCGCGATCGGTATCTATTTTTCAAGAAACAAAGGCATGAAGGTTGCGACAGTCTTTGTCTCTTTGACCGCCGTATTTTTTGCTCCGGCTGCCTGGCTTTGTTTTGTCAGTATCTACGCTTCTTTCGGCATTTCGATGATTTTGTCTTTGCTGATGATCGTTTGGATTGCCGACATTATGGCCTATTTCACCGGACGCGCTTTCGGCAAACACCGACTCGCACCGGCGATCAGCCCGAAAAAGAGTTGGGAAGGGGTTGCAGGCGGTATGCTGAGCGTTTTTGTGTTGGGACTTGTCGCTGTGTGGTGTGTTCCGGAGCAATATCACACCTTGCCCGGATTGCTTGTTTCTAAGCACGGATTACTCGGATGGGCGATCGGCTGTTGGTTCCTTGTGACGCTCTCGATTGCAGGCGATTTGTTTGAAAGTGCTTTAAAGCGCCAAGTGGGCGTTAAAGATTCGAGCAATCTTTTACCCGGCCATGGTGGTTTTTATGATCGCTTGGATGCGATGATGCCGACGTTGCCGGCTGGCTTAATGGTTACAGTTTTAGTGGCTTCCGGAACATTATGAAACGAGTCGCTTTATTTGGAGCGACCGGCTCGATCGGTCGTTCAACCTTAGATGTTATTTCCCATTACCCCGAACGCTATGAGGTTTTTGCTCTGACAGCCAATAGTCGGATCGACGAGCTTGTTCACCTCTGTAAACGTTTCCAACCGAAAATCGCTCTTGTTGCTGATTCAGCCCGTCAAGATGAACTTCGAGCCGGTCTTCATGAAGAAGGACTCGACCGTATTGAGGTATGGGCAGGTCAAAGCGCGATGGCAAAACTAGCCGCTTTGCCGGAAGTTGATATTGATGTTTTAGCCATTGTCGGCGCGGTCGGTTTGGTGCCGACCTTCTCGGCTGCTCAGGCGGGTAAACGTTTGCTTCTTGCCAATAAGGAAAGCATCGTTTGCGGTGGCGCTCTCTTAATGAAAACGATTAAAGAGACAAAGGCAGAGCTCTTACCCGTTGACAGCGAGCACAATGCGATTTTCCAATGCTTAGCCGGGGCCGATGAAAAAGCTCGTGCAGGCGCTCGTTTAATACTCACTGCCTCCGGCGGACCTTTCCGTCATCGGATGGATTTTAGTGCGGTGACACCTGAAGAGGCCTGCGCTCATCCGACGTGGCACATGGGGCAAAAGATCAGCGTTGATAGCGCGACACTGATGAATAAGGGGTTGGAAGTGATCGAAGCCTCTTGGTTGTTCGGCTTTGATGCCGACCGAATTGATGTCGTTGTCCATCCGCAAAGTTTAATCCACTCCATGGTGCAATACGCTGACGGTTGTGTTTTGGCTCAGATTGGTGCGCCTGATATGCGCACGCCGATCGCATACTCTTTGGCATGGCCCGATCGTATGGACGGGTTTGCCAAACGAATCGATTTTAGCCAGGTGGGCGGTATGACGTTCGAGGCGCCTGATATGACGCGTTTTCCGCAGCTGGCCTATGCCTATGAGGCCTTAAAACGCGGTGGAGCCGCCAGTATTGTTTTAAACGCCGCCAATGAGATTGGGGTTGAGGCGTTTTTATCCCGACAGATCGGTTTTACCGATATTGCCCGCTTGTGCCGCCGCTTGATGGATTCCTTCACTCCTGAGGCTCCTGAAACACTTGAAGAGATTTTCGACATTGACGCAATGGCTCGGATCAGAGCTCGAGAGGAAGTTGCTCAATGGTCACGCTAATCGCGTTTATTGTCGCTTTAGGCGTTCTGATCACAATCCATGAGCTCGGGCACTATGGTGTTGCTCGAGCTTGTGGCGTCAAGATTTTAAAATTCAGTTTCGGTTTCGGGCCGGTGCTTTGGTCGAAAAAGTTTGGCAAGGATCAAACGGAATGGATGATCTCCGCGTTGCCCTTGGGTGGCTACGTTTCGATGCTTGATGAACGGGATGAGAAAGTTAAAGTTTTACCTGAAGAGGCTCATCGGGCATTTAATCGTCAATCCGTTTTTAAGCGTTTTGCCATTGTCGCGGCCGGGCCCGCGGCCAATTTAATTCTTGCGGTTCTGATCTATGCGGCCATGGCCATGGCTGGCCAACCTGAGATTCGCCCGGTGATGGCCGAACCGATCGCTCAAACTCAAGCCGCTCAGCTCGGAATCAAACCGCTTGATCGAGTTGTGTCTCTGAATGGTGATGCGGTAGAGGGTATTGAGGATTTCAATTGGTTGATTTTGGAAAACGCCGGTGAGCGTGATGTTCCCATGAGTTTGTCAAGAGACGGGGAGACGGTCACGGTTTACTGGGATTTGAGCGCTTTGCAGCTCGATAATGAAAAAGTCACCCCCTTTGAGCAGCTCGGTATTCGATTGCATTTCGGTAAACCGCTCTTTTTCAATATTCAACCTGGAAGCGCTGCCGAAGCGGCCGGTATCCGAGAGGGTGATGCCGTGGTTGCGGCCAATGGTCGTTATGGTGTTTCTCCTCAAGAGTTACTTGAAGTCATCCGTCACAATGCCAATCAGACGTTGCAATTGGTTCTCGAGGATAAGGAAGGCAATTATCGGACGGTTGCCGTCACGCCTCGCATGGGAGAAGCCAAAGCCTCTGACGGCTCGATTGAGCGTCGTCCCTTGCTTGGGGTGTATGTTGGTATTAAGCCTGACATTGTATGGCTGAAAAAAGGTCCGATTGAGGCTTTGGGGGCAGGCGTTTCCCGAATTGGTTCCATCAGCAAAACGACTTACAATGCGGTTCGTGACATGGTGATCGGTAAGGCGAGCACCCAAAGTTTATCGGGACCGGTAACAATCGCCGATTGGGCCGGCAAAAGTGCTCAACTTGGCTGGCGGACGTATCTTTCCTTTTTAGCCATGATCTCCGTGAGTTTGGGATTGTTGAATTTATTACCGATTCCGTTGTTAGACGGCGGACACCTGTTGTATTATTCGCTAGAAATACTGAGAGGTCGGCCCTTACCTGAGTCGGTCATGCTGGCCGGACAGAAAATCGGTCTGTTTATTGTTTTGCTTTTGGGAGCGCTTGCGCTTTCCAATGATTTCTTGCGGCTGTTAGAATAAGCCATCCGACAAAACCGAAAGATGAGTATGAGTTTAAAAGTATCTGTACTGCGGGCTTCCGTCGCTGCGGCGATGCTCGCGATGGCAACCGGAGCCTTGGCTCAAACGTTCACCATCAAAGACATCCGTATCGAAGGCATTGCCCGTACTGAACCGGGAACAGTGCTCTCACATTTGCCCTTCCAGGTGGGCGATGAGTTTACACAGGAAAAGGGTGATACGGCCATTCACTCGTTATACGGATCAGGACTTTTCCGTGATGTTCGCTTAGAGCAAGACGGTGATGTTCTTGTCGTGATGTTGCAGGAACGTCCCGCCGTTGCTTCCATCAGCACACAAGGCATCAGAGCCTTTGACGAAAGCGCGATTGAACAGAGTTTGCGCGATGTCGGTATGGCTGAAGGCCGTATTTTCGATCATGCAACCTTGGATCGTGCCGACCAGGAGTTGCGTCGCCAATATCTGGCTCGCGGTTACTACGGTGTGGAAGTGAAGACGACGGTGACGCCGGTTGACCGCAATCGTGTTCGTTTGTCTATCATTGTCGATGAAGGGGAAGCCGCTTCGATTGAATCCATCCGTTTTGTCGGTAACCACGTGATGGACGACGATGAGTTGCGTGAGCAAATGCAGCTTTCAACCACCGGTTGGATGAGTTGGTACTCCAAAAATAATCTCTACTCGCGTGAAAAGCTCGCCGCTGATATTGAATCCATTCGTTCTTACTATTTGAATAACGGGTATCTGGATTTCAAGGTCGATAGCGTTCAGGTATCTATTGCTCCCAACAAGAAAGATATTTTTATTTCCATCAACTTAACCGAAGGCGAACAATACCGTATTAGCGGTGTTGAACTGACCGGTGACATGTTGGGTCTTGAAGACGAATTGCGGCCGCTAATCGAGATCGAGGACAATTCGATTTATAACGCCGAAGTCATTAACCGCGCCTCAACGACCATTGTGGATAAGCTCTCGAGCTTGGGCTACGCCTTTGCGACGGCAACGCCTAATCCGGTTGTGACTGGCAGCAATGAAGCGAAGATTATTTATACGATTGACCCGGGTCGTCGTGCGTACGTCCGTCACGTCAATATCACCGGTAACACCAAGACGCGTGATGAAGTGATTCGCCGCGAAGTTCGTCAATACGAAGCGGCTTGGTTTGACAGTGATGCGGTGAAGCTTTCCCGTGACCGTATTGACCGTTTGGGTTATTTCGAATCCGTGACGGTTGAACCCAAGCAAGTGCCGGGCACTCGCGACCAGGTTGACTTGGAAGTGGCCGTTGTCGAACGTCCTACGGGCAGCATCAGTTTGGGTGCCGGTTATTCAACCAGTGACGGCGTGATTTTGTCGGCCGGTTTTGCGCAAAATAACATTTTCGGTAGCGGCAAATCCATGAGCGTGGAGGTCAATACCTCCGACAGTACCCGTACGTATGCCATGTCTTTGACCGAACCGTACATTACGCCGGAAGGGATTTCCCGTTCGATCAGCATTTATGATCGCCGTGTGGATATGGACGAACTCGATTTGGCAAACGTCGAGTACGAAACCAAGGGTGCCGCGGTCAGCTGGGGTATTCCGTTTACCGAACTTGACCGGGTTTTCCTCGGTGTGAAGTGGGAAAACACGGCGGTTGATTTGCAGTCGGATTCTCCGATGCGTTACGTCAACTATGTGAACCAATTCGGTGACTCGCCGCACGCCGTTGCTGCGACACTCGGTTGGTCACGCGATAGCCGTGATAACGCGTTGGCACCGACTCGCGGTACCTACCAACGGTTGTCCGGTGAAGTCACCATGCCGGTGATGGACTTGCGTTACTATCGGTTGAATTATCAATTGCAACACTATCAACCGATCACGCGTGATTTAACGCTGTCCTTTAATACGGAAGTGGGTTACGGTGATAGCTTCGGCGGTAAAGCCTACCCGTTCTTTAAGAATTTCTACGCAGGCGGTATCGGTAGTGTCCGCGGCTACGAAAATTCAAGCTTAGGCCCGCGTGACTTGACCGACGATGAAGCCACGGGCGGTAACATTGCCTTTAACTTCTCGGCTGAATTGTTGATGCCATTGCCCGGCGCTGACAGAACGCTTCGTTGGTTTGCGTTCTTCGATGGCGGTTGGGTTTGGGGTGATACCTATGATGCCCGAGGCATGCTAGTCGATAAAGCAAGCGTTGACTTCTCGGAATTGCGTTACTCGGCCGGTGTTGGTGTCGCCTGGATTTCGCCTTTAGGCCCGTTGAAGTTTAGTATTGCAACGCCGATCGGTGATAAGGAAGGCGATAAGACGGAACGCTTCCAATTCCAAATCGGTACCGGCTTCTAAACGGAGGTTTTGCCGGAAAATTTCTGTCGGGGAAAGGCGCCAGCGGTGTCCTTTCCCTTTGGTGCAAAAAAGGAGTTGATGATCGTGTATAAAAAACTCTTGGCTGCCGGTGTGTTGGCGCTTACGTTAGCGACACAATCCGCCTGGGCCGACACCAAAATCGGCGTGGTCAATCCCGAAAGAATTTTGCGTGAGAGTCAAGCGGCGCTTGAAGCTCAGCAAAAATTGGAAAAAGAATTCGCCAGCCGTGAAAAATCGTTATCCATTTCCGCAAAAGCGCTGAAAGCCGATGTGGAAAAGTATCAGAAAGCCGCTCAGAAAATGTCAAAAACTGAGCGCATTGCCACCGAGCGTAAACTCGCCGATCAAGAGCGACAGCTGCAACGTCGTGAGCGCGAATTGCGTGAGGATCTGAATCGCCGGCGCAACGAGGAGTTGCAAACCATTTTGATGCTCAGCAATGACATTATCCGTGACATTGCCCGTAAGCAAAAGTATGACTTGATTGTTCAGGAAGCTGTTTATGTGGGACCCAATGTCGATATAACCGATGACGTTATCAAAGCGTTAGGTTCCGGGAAGAAATAATTATGGACACGCAACGTTCTTTTCCGATTGAAATGCTCGTTGAAGCCGTGAAGGCGCAAAGCGCCGGACGGTTACCTATCGAGTTGATCGGCCCTTACCAAGGGGTGATGGTTAACAATATCGGGACTTTGTCTCACGCCAAACCCAACGAAGTGGCGTTTTTAGCCAATCCGAAATTCATCGATGAGGTTAAAAATTGCCAAGCGGGGGTGATTGTGCTTCGCCGAGAGCACAAAGAAGCAATCTATGGCGAAGAGACGCCTCGGGCAATGGTGATCACCCCTGATCCCTATGCGTGGTTTGCTTTTGCCTTGCAAGTCGTTGTGGCTCAACAGCAAGAGTTTGCCAGCGGCATTAATCCCAGAGCCAGCGTGGCTGTCACGGCGCATGTTGACCCGACAGCTCGCATTGACGCCGGCGCGGTGATTGAGGATCACGCGGTGGTAGGTCATCATGCGTGGATTGGGGCGAACGCTGTGGTCGGCGTTGGCGCTCAAATCGGTGACGAAACCCGTCTCTATCCGAATGTCACGGTTAATCACGGTTGTAAAGTGGGTGCCCGCTGCATTTTGCACTCCGGTTGTGTGATCGGAGCGGACGGATTTGGTTTTGCGCCGTTTGACGGTCGTTGGGTGAAGATCCCTCAAATCGGTGCGGTCAGAATCGGTGACGACTGCGAAATCGGTGCCAATACCTGTGTGGATCGCGGTGCACTGGAAGACACCGTGATCGGAAACGGTACGAAACTCGATAATTTGATCCAGATCGGCCACAACACGCAAGTGGGTGAAAACTGTGTGATGGCCGGAAGCGTTACTGTTGCGGGATCCGTGAAGATGGGTGACCATATTGTGATCGGTGGGTCATCGAACATCAACGGTCATATCTCCATCCCGTCAGACGTCACGGTTGGGCCGGCCACTCAACTGATGTCATGGCCAAAAGGACAGAAGTTGATGATGGGCTTTTTCCCTGCCATGCCCAATCGGGATTTTGAACGATCTGCCGTTTTAATTATGCATTTACCGGAAATGCGCAAGCGTTTGAAAGCGCTTGAGAGCGCAGTTTCTCAATTACAAGAAAAAACGAAGGAAGAATAATCGTGAAATACGACATTAACGACATCATGAAGGTGTTGCCTCATCGCTATCCCTTTCTCTTGATTGACCGCGTGGAAAGCATCAATGAAGATAAAACCGAGGCGGTTGTGATCAAAAATATCACGGCCAATGAGCCTCAGTTTACCGGACACTTTCCGGGCTATCCGGTCATGCCCGGCGTGTTGATCATTGAATCGATGGCTCAAGCCTGCGCAATGCTCGCCTTGGAACGTTTAAGCGAAGAAGAACGTCACGACGGCTCACTCTTTTTCTTTGCAGGCATTGACAATGCCCGTTTTAAGAAAGTGGTGCGCCCCGGGGATCAATTGCGTATTCACTGCCACTATCTGCGCGATCGTGCCGGTGTGGCTAAGATGGAAGCTGAGGCGACGGTTGACGGACAGTTGGCCTGCTCGGCCACTTTGATGTGTGCTCGCCGTAAGGCTGAGTAGTTTGATGCCCGCCCACTGCCTGATGCAGTGAGGCAGTGGTTACTTGCGTCCAATACCTTTGTAGGCAAAAATATGGCAAAAATTCATCATTTTTCTTTAGTGGACCCGTCTGCCGAGTTGGCTGACGACGTGGTAGTGGGCCCGTTTTGCGTTATTGGCCCTAAGGTCAAAATCGGCGCGGGTACAGAGTTGATTTCTCACGTCAATATTTACGGCAACACCGAAATCGGTGAACGTAATCGTATTTTTCCGAACGCCAGCGTGGGTTGTGAACCCCAGGATAAGAAGTATCAAGGGGAAGATACCCGCTTGGTGATTGGTGACGATAACGTGATTCGTGAACACGTGACCATTGCAACCGGAACAGTGCAGGATCACGGTATCACCGTTGTCGGCAACCGCAACCTTTTCATGGCAAACGTGCATATCGCCCATGATTGCATCGTCGGTGACGATACGATCATTGCCAATAACGTCGGTTTGGCCGGTCACACGACGGTGGCCAATCGAGCCATCATCGGTGGTCAAGCCGGAATTCACCAATTCTGCCGAATCGGAGAAGGGGCAATGGTCGGTGGCGGCAGTATTTTGGTTATGGATGTGCCGCCTTTTGTCATTTGTAACGGTAATCCCTGCGAGCCACACGGACTCAATATTGTTGGGTTGCGTCGCGCGGGCTACGATTTGAAGGCGTTAAATGCTTTTAAAGCGGCCTATAAGATGATTTATCGTGACGGCTTGACCATTGCCGAGGCGGTCAAGGCGTTGGATATTCTGATTGCCAACAATGAACGCGTCGCTCGCGAACTCAAGCTGATGCGCGATTTCATTGAGTCCAGCCAGCGCGGCATCATTCGTCCTAAGAGTTAAGCATGGCAGAAGGCTTGGCATGGCTTGCCGGTGAGACTTCCGGAGACTTTATCGCCTCTTTGGTTTTACCGCAAGTGAAGGCTCTGTATCCGAATGAGCCAATGTTTGGGATCGGTGGCGATCGCATGATTGCCGCCGGGCTTGAACCTTGGCATCATAGTCGGGCGCTTTCCGTTCGAGGCTACGTGGAGGTTATAAAGAAACTCCCGTCATTGTTGCGACTTCGTTCGGAAATGAAGCGTCGTGTGTTGCAAGCAGCGCCTCGTGCCTTCATTGGTGTGGATGCGCCGGATTTTAATTTGGCGATTGAGGAATATCTACGTATCCGCGGCATTAAGACCATTCATTTTGTGTGTCCCTCGATTTGGGCTTGGCGTCCGGAACGCATTCATGCGATTAAGCGCGCGGTTGATCACATGTTGCTCATCTTTCCGTTTGAGAAAAAACTCATGGATGATGCGCACATTGAGTCAACTTATATCGGTCACCCGTTGGCGGCTGAAATTCCGATTGATCCAGATAAAGATGCGGCCCGAGAGGCATTGGAAATCGACTCAATTGGACCGGTTTTTGCCGTGATGCCGGGCTCTCGACAAGCTGAGGTGGCCTGGTGTGGACCGCGCTTTTTTGAAGCATGTGAGCGAGTTTTGGATTTCGATAGCCGTTCGCTTTTTCTGGTGCCCGCGGCTGATGAAGCTCGCAGAGCTCAAATCAGTACCTTGCTTTCTCAATATCCTCGCGCCCAAAAAGCGACCCGCCTCATTGAGGGCAACAGTCACACGGTGATGCAGGCTTCGGATGCGGTTTTAGTCGCCTCCGGCACCGCGACCCTTGAAGCGGCACTTTTTAAACGACCGATGGTTGTGGGCTATGCCATGCCGGGATTGACCGGTTTATTAATGTTGAAAAAAGGCATCACGCCTTGGGTGAGTTTGCCCAACATTCTCGCAGGTGAAACGTTGGTGCCGGAGCTTTTACAGTATTACTGTAAGCCTGAGCCATTGGCCTTTGCCCTCTGGGATGCCTATCAAAAGAGAAATGATTCCAAGCTCATGGATCGCTTCTACCAAATTCATGAATCCCTTTTGCGTGATACGGCCTCTCTAGCCTCGGAAGCTATTCGCGGCGTCTGTGGTTAATTGCATGTCAGAGCAGACATTATCGCTTTTTGAAGCCTCTCAATATCAGTTTGTGGCCGGTGTGGACGAAGTCGGTCGGGGGTGTTTAGCCGGTCCGGTTTTCGCCGCTGCAGTGATTTTGGATCCGACTCGCCCGATTGCCGGACTACGCGACAGTAAGAAATTATCCGAAGCGCATCGCCAAGCATTAAGTGTTTGCATCAAAGAACAAGCGTTGTGTTGGGCCATTGGCTCGGCCAGTAATGAAGAAATTGATCGAATCAATATTTTGCAGGCGACCTTTTTAGCGATGCGACGCGCGGTTGAGGGACTAAAAGTGGAGCCTGATTTTATCCAAGTTGATGGGAATCGGTTGCCGAAATGGCCTTGGATGAGTGAAGCGATTGTCAAAGGCGACGATAAGATCGCCACGATTTCGGCCGCGTCGATTTTGGCTAAAACGGCACGCGACGAATTAATGCGTGGCTATGCGAAGCGTTTTCCGGGATACGATTTTGAACACAATGTGGGTTATGGCACGGCGCGTCACCTTCAAGGGCTCAAAACACTGGGGCCAACACCCATTCACCGAATGACTTTTGAACCGTTAAAATCGCTTTTTGAAAGTGATTTATTTAGCGATGATCAGCATGTCCTATCAAACTATTCAAAGTGAATCCAACCCAAAATTCAAGCGGTGGAAAAAAATGGCTCAGTCCGCTCGGGCCATTCGTGCTGAAGGTGCCACCTTGGCTGAGGGCGCGCACTTGGCGCAGACGATTCTTGAGCGAGGTGTTAAAGCTCAGGCTGTGCTACTGCGGGCAAAAGGGCTCAATGAGGAAGCCGCTGCACTTTTGGAAAAGTTTCTTCAAAAAGGAGTTCAGGCTTACGTGCTTGATAGTCTGCTTTTTGATGCGATTAGTCCCGTTGAGCATGGGGCTGGGATGATGGTTGAAGTCGCTTTACCGACGGTTGAAAAACCTCAGGCTCTCGCAACCGATGTCCTTTACTTGGATGGTATTCAAGATCCCGGCAACATCGGAACGCTGATTCGCACAGCGGTGGCTAGTGGCGTCTACTCGATCGCAGCCAGCCCCGAGTGTGCTCATTTTTGGTCTCCCAAAGCGCTTCGAGCCGGCATGGGGGCGCACTTTGCGGCGACTCTTTATGAGAATGTGAAGTCAGAGGCGGTCCGTGAATGCTTTAATGCGAGAATTTTGGC
>URFF01000031.1 GCA_900546995.1 uncultured Sutterella sp. | reverse complement strand
GGAAATGCGTTGAGCATCTGTGCGGTGTAAGCGTGCTGCGGTCACCGGATCAACCTCGGCTAATTTGTCATGCATAGCAGGCCACCCCAAACGGGCCGCCTCTTCATCAATGCTAGCCCGAATGGCCAAGTCACTCGTGGGCATTTCGTTGAGTCCCTCTTTAAGGGCTTTTGCGTAAAGCATTGTGCCGCCCACAATCAACGGTAGCTTCCCTTGAGCTTGAAGTCGATCAATTTCGCTTTCACAATCGCGCACAAAGTCGGCAGCTGAATAGCTCTCAAAAGGATCTCGTATATCGATGAGATGGTGAGGAACTCCCTCTTTTTCTTCTTCGGTGGGTTTTGCTGTTCCAATATCCATTGATCGGTAGACAAGCGCTGAATCGATGGAAATAACCTCAGTGGAAAGCGCCTTGGCTAATTTCACGCCAAGCGCCGTTTTTCCGCTTGCTGTCGGCCCCAAAATCATCACGGCATCAATCATCAGCGGCCTCTCATAAAGAGTTTATCGAGGTCAGCCATCGTCACCTGCACCCATGTGGGACGCCCATGATTGCATTGATCGGCTCGATCGGTTTTTTCCATTGAGCGCAAAAGCGCATTCATTTCATCAATCGTCAGATAACGGTGCGCACGCACGGCACTGTGGCAGGCCATGGTGGCGAGAATCTCGTTACGCTTTTCTTCCAAAAGTGACGATTCACCATAACGCTTGAAATCAGCCAATAAATCACTGATCAGGTCCTGACCGGTTTTATCAATCCCTTCAGCCAAAAGGGCTGGAACTGAACGCAAACGTAAGTGAGTGAGCGAGGCGGCTTCTAGTTCCAACCCCAATTGGGCGATACTTTGCGAGTGTTCTTCAAAGACCGCCATCTCTTCGGCACTCACGCGAAAAACCATCGGAATCAAAAGCGCCTGAACGGCCAAATGCGACGCACTCACCTGCTCTTTTAATTTTTCATAAACCACACGTTCGTGCGCAGCGTGCATGTCCACAACGATTAGGCCGTGATCATTTTCAGCCAATATGTAAACACCGGCGATTTGCCCTAACGCTCGTCCTAGAGGAAAATCGCGAGGCTGATCTGCGGCGGGATTGGAGGTCTCGCTCCCCTCTCGGATCGCCTTAACAGCATCGGGTAAAACGTGACCGAATTTCGGCGCCTTTTCCGTCTTATAAAAATCCAAGTATCGATTTAACTGCGACGGGTGATATTGTGGCTCTGTGTTTGATCGCGGTGGAATGCCGACTGACTCAGTTGAATATGAAGCCACAGGGAAAGATAATCGCGCCTGATGGATTTTTTCCTCAACAGCCGGATGATCTTCAGCCTCAACGGTTTTATTCGTTTCACCCACTTCGACCAAAGAAGGTGCTAAGGCATTTTGAATGGCCCGTTCAACAAATTGATGGACCCACTGCGCTTCGCGGAAACGCAGTTCGCTTTTGGTCGGATGGACATTCACATCGACTTTGACCGGATCAATATCTAAAAAGAGGCAATACATCGGCTGCAGTTGATTGTGCAACACATCGGCATAGGCGGACTTGACCGCGTGCGCCAAAAGCTTATCGCGCACAAAGCGTCCGTTCACATAGCAATATTGCGCATCAGTGCGAGCGCGTCCTGCCGTCGGCAGGCCCACCCAACCGTAAAGTCTCGCAATCGGCGTTTCGGCATACACTTCACGCTGCGCGGAGGCAAATTCCTTGGGCAAGATTCGGTTAACGCGCTCTCTACTTTCTTCAACAGGAAACATCACAACGGGTTTTCCGTTATGAATCAAGCGAAATTCAACCGTTGGATTGGCAATCGCAAGCCGCTCCAAAGCGGTGCGACAATGCGCCGCTTCCGTGTTATCGGAGCGCAAAAATTTTCGTCTGGCTGGCGTCTTAAAGAAAAGATCACAGACTTCAACCCGAGTACCGTTTCCCCCTGCCGCAGGTGATATTTCTCCCTCGTGATAACTGTAGGCATGATCCGCGTCAGCCGTTTTTGAAGTCAAGGTCAGGTCGGAAACCGACGCGATGGAAGCCAAGGCTTCTCCTCTGAAACCTAAACTTAAAACATGCTCGAGTTCATCCAAGTTGCGGATCTTACTGGTTGCGTGGCGCTTAAGCGCAAGGGCCAACTCGTCCTTAGGAATACCACGACCATTATCCGAAACAACGAGGCGTTTTACCCCGCCTTCTTCAAGACGGACTTCAATTCGGGTAGCGCCTGCATCTAGTGCATTTTCCACCAGTTCCTTAACGACTGAAGCGGGTCGCTCAATCACTTCACCAGCGGCAATTTGGCTGATCAGTTGATCGGATAATTCGCGGATTTCGCGCACGGGGGCGCCATTTGTGTGTTGAATTTCTGTCATGCGGCTATTGTATAACGAGCATGGAGGAAAAACATTTCCAGTCATCACAGGATGAGTCATTTTCGCTGTGGCGTAACAATACTGTCACAGAAAATACGCGGTTAAGCAAAATACGCTAAACTCTCACCTGTTCTGCTTTTGTGATCTAATAGTTAAATTTAAAACTCCCTATGGATTGGTCACTATTTCTTGATTTATTTACGAACGCCGATCGTTTTTTAACAACGATCGCAACCGAATACGGTATTCTCATCTATATCGTCATGTTCCTGATCTTCTTTATGGAAACCGGGATCGTGATCATGGCGTTTTTACCGGGTGATTCGCTTTTGTTTGTCGCCGGCGCCGTTACTGCCACAGGTGCCATTGACCCGTGGATTCTGACAGCGGTTGTAGCACTAGGCGCTATTACCGGTAACACCACCAACTACTACTTAGGTAGCTGGTTGGGTCACAAAATTTACGATGGTTCCATTTCCTGGATTGATCAGGAAGCACTGAATAAAACCCATAACTTTTATGTGAAACACGGTGGAAAAACCATTTTCCTTGCACGTTTTGTTCCGGTTGTGCGCTCTTTTGCTCCCCTTATCGCGGGAGCTGCCTCAATGCGTGTCTCTCGTTTTGAAGCCTACTCAATCTCCGGCGCCGTTGTTTGGGTTTACGGCCTTATTTGGGCAGGACACTTTTTCGGCAACATGCCATTCATTCGAGATCACCTCACAACCATTTTGCTCTGCGGTATTGCTTCGGCCTTAGTACCCACGGTGATTCTCGCAACGATCAAATTTTTCAAACGTCGTTTCAGCCAAAATACGACACTACAATAACGATTCAGGGCGACCGCACCATTACCGGTTGCCCTCTTTTTTGGGCTTAAGCCTTTAAGGGAGAGACTTTCATGGCTCAACATTGGGATGATTACATCGCTATTTTGAAAAAAGAGGTTCAACCGGCCTTAGGCTGTACGGAACCGACTTCAATTGCCTACGCCGCGGCTCATGCTGCCCGTCTTCTAGGTACGGAATTTGAATCGCTGCGTGTTGAAGTGAGCGACAACTTATATAAAAATGCCATGGGAGTTTTTGTTCCGGGAACCGGAAAGATTGGCTTACCAATCGCTGCTGCCGTGGGTGCTTTAGGGGGCAATCCTGATGGGGGACTTGAAGTGCTCGCCACGGTTCGCAATGAACATGTCAAACGCGCCGTGGAACTCATCGAAGAGGGACGTGTGCAAATTGAGCGAGCCGACACCGCTGAATTCATTTTTTGCCGAGCCATCGCTCAAGCTCACGGCGTTACCGTCGAAGTGACCATTGCGGGTGGCCACACCGATATTGTTGAAGAAAAGAAAAATGGTGAAGTGATTTTTGAAAAGCCGCGCACCATCGCCACCGATACCGAAGGCAATTCCAGCGTTCAAGGAAACGAAATCACACTTAAAAGTATCTACGACTTTGCGCTTGCAGTCCCTTTTGAGAAAATCGCTTTCATGCTTGAGGCACGCGACATCAACATGGCCTTAGCCGATGAGGGACTCGCTCACCAGTACGGGCTTGAATTGGGTCGTACGATCAAAGAGCAAATTAAAGCCGGCATTTTAAGTAAAGATTTGGTCAATGACATGGCAGCCTACGCCTCGGCCGCATCGGACGCTCGCATGGGTGGAGCCACCTTACCGGCCATGAGTAATTACGGTAGCGGCAACCAAGGCATCACTGCCACGATTCCGATTGTGAAAATGGCGCAATTTGTCAAAGCGGATGAAGAACGCTTAGCACGCGCGCTCACGCTCTCACACTTAGCGGCCATTTACATTAAGTCGCACTACCCGTCCTTATCAGCTTTTTGCGGTAACACGGCGACTTCCGCTGCCGTCTCCATGGCGTTAGTCTATCTCAATGATGGCACGTATAAACAAGGCTGCATGGCCATTAACAATGTCATCAGTGATACGGCCGGTATGGTCTGCGACGGTGCGAAATCCACTTGCGCGATGAAAGTCAATACCGCCGCCCAAGCCGCTTACAAGTCTTGCTTCTTAGCCTTAGCCGGTCACGGCGTCACCAATCAAGGCATTGTGGCCGATGATGTGGAAAAAACCATTGATAATTTAGGCGACATGATCTGCAAAGGCATGCAACAAACCGATGTGAAGATCATCGAAATCATGCGTAACAACTAACTCAACCATCCTTTCTGTCCGAAGACTTTCCTTCGGACAGAAAGGCTAAAGCATCACGTTAATTCGGCTTTTCCAATAGCCATTTCCAAATAGGAAAAACCTCAATCAAACCTGTCTCAGTTTCCATCGTTTTTTCTTCATCCAAGGTGATAACGATTCGACGTGTAATTGGAAGTTCTTTGCTCATTTTTTCAAAGGCTTTCAGCTCTCGCTTCATAGTTTTCGGATCTGAATCCAAGCGAACACTCACTTGGATGGCTGTTTGTGTTTCCGGTGTGTAGAAATCAACTTCCACATCTCTCTGATAGAAAAAGACTTCATCACCACCATAGCGGCGCATTAACTCAATGGCAACCAAATTCTCAAGTTGATCAGCCATTGGATCAGCATTTAATAACTTTATTATTCCATTATCGACAAAATAGAATTTTTGTTTACTCTCCCGATCTTGAAGTTTTCCAACAATATTTTTAATAGGAAAGGTCAAGCAAGAATCGATTGTATATTGCACATAATTAATACAAGTGCTTTTAGTGATTTTCATTCCGCAAGAGGTCACGATGTTGGTTAATCGCGTATACGATAACGGTTGACCGATACTTTCTGCGATTTTTTTTAACAACATTCTCAACGCAAAAAGATTGCTGACTTTATTACGAACCGCAATGTCCCCAAGATAAATTTTTTGAAAAAGAATATTTAGATATTCCAGTTTATTATCAAGATTCAAACACTCAGGGAAGCCCCCGTACTGGAAAAATGAACCAAACTCTCGACGAATGAATGCACTGCCAATTGTCGAAAAAATGTCTTTTGAAGCCGCTTCAATCTTTTTAGTCTTTAAAAGTTCTGAGAAACTCATGGGATAGACGTTAATCGTGAAAAATCGTCCCCCTAGTGCAGCAGCCACGTCAGTACTCAACATCTTTGCATTCGAACCGGTAATATACAATTGAGCTTCCGCATCAGCCATACGCCGAACAAACTTTTCCCACCCATCGATCAATTGAATTTCATCCAAGAATAAAATCGGTAAAGTTCTTCGACCACTTAGTTCTGCATGTACAGAAAGAATTTGATTAAAGTCTGTGACGTCAAACCCCAATAAGCGCTCATCCTCAAAATTGATGTATAGCATGTCATCCCAGGTTTTTCCCTGTGCCAACAATTTCTGCATCTTTTGGTATAACAAGTACGATTTTCCACAACGACGCACACCAACCAAAACACAACGAGGAAAGGTGTCAATTTGAACTTCTCGTGGAAAAACTCTCTTCGATTCAACCAACTCTCTGTTATCTAAAAGAATTTGACGCAAAAGATTGGAATTAATCATGTGAACACCTACTGACCAAAGCATATTTAGATAAATATATTAAACAAATATTCATTATTTTGTCTAATACATTAGACAAAATTAAAATAAATTGTTTAATAGATTAGACAGAATTAAGAAAAATCCCACCAGATTACTCCAGCGGGATTCTTAATTAGCTACTAAAGCGTTTGATTAATCGGCGCGCTTTTCCAAAATTTCAATGGCAGGCAACACCTTACCTTCAAGGAATTCCAAGAAAGCGCCGCCACCGGTTGAGATGTAGGAAATCTTGTCACTAATACCGAATTTACTGACAGCGGCAACCGTGTCTCCACCACCGGCAATCGAGAAAGCACCTTTTTCAGTTGCTGCGGCAATGGCTTGAGCCATCACTTCGGTACCGTGAGCATAGGGGGCCATTTCAAAAACGCCAACCGGGCCGTTCCAAACAATGGTGCCTGCCTTTTGCAAGATTTCACCCAAAGCCTTGGCCGTTTCGGGACCAACGTCCAAAATCATTTCATCGTCTTGCACATCGTCAACCTTGCAGACACGATGTTCGGCCGTTTCAGAAAATTCTTTGGCGACAACGACATCAGTGGGCATCGGCAACGTGGCGTTCTTAGCTTCCAAGGTTTTTAAGATGCTCTTACATTCTTCAACCAAATCGGGTTCCGCAAGCGACTTACCGATTTTGTAGCCCGCTGCCAAAAGGAAGGTATTGAGAATACCGCCACCAACAATCAATTGATCCACTTTTTGAGCAAGGTTATTCAAAATCGTCAATTTGGTCGAGACCTTGGAGCCACCGACGATCGCCACCAACGGATGCTTGGCTTCTTCAACGGCCTTGGTGAGCGCTTCAATTTCCGCTGCCATCAGAGGGCCTGCGCAGACCGTTTCGGCGTATTGAGCAACACCATAGGTCGAGGCTTGAGCACGGTGAGCGGTGCCGAACGCATCGTTAACAAACACATCGCACAAAGCGCCGTATTTCTTCGAAAGTTCTTCGGAGCACTTCTTTTCACCGACATTGCAGCGGCAATTTTCAAGCATCACCACTTCGCCTTCGGCGACTTCAAATCCACCATCAACCCAATTGTCAATCAAACGAACGGGCGAACCCAAAAGTTCAGACATACGCTCGGCAATCTTTTGAAGACTGTCTGCCGGCGTCTTTTCACCTTCCTTGGGGCGCCCCAAGTGGCTAACTACCATCACACGGGCACCGGCATCACGGGCCATGCGAATCGCAGGAACTGAAGCCACCAAACGGGTTTCGTTGGTGATATTGCCGTTTTCATCGCGCGGCGCATTTAAGTCCGAACGGATAAAAACGCGCTTACCCTTTAAGGCACCGGACTTAACCAAAGATTCGAGAGTTTTAACTCGCATGTCTCATCCTTTATGTGGAAAAAATCAAACAGATTTTTTAATTATAAAAAGGATCTACCAAATCTAGGGAAAATTACAGAGAAAAGAAAAAAATTAGCGATGATTGCCTATTGTGACGACGGAAACCTTTTTGTAGAGTTATTGAATCGACTGAATCATTATTTTCAAATAGAGGAAGCATCATCATGGATCAATTAGACGTCGTCAAAGTATGGGAAGATTTACATAAAACCCCAGAACTCGGTTTTGAAGAAGTTCAAACATCCGCCTACATAGCCAAAGCGCTCAAAGAGATGGGGTACGAAGTCACAGAAGGCGTGGGTAAAACCGGTGTTGTGGCGTATGCTCGAAGTGAAGAACCCGGTCCCTGTGTGATGCTTCGCGCTGACATGGATGCCCTGCCCTTTGTGATTGACGGCAAAAAAGTCGCTATTCACGCCTGCGGTCACGACGCGCATAGCGCCATGTTGCTTGCCGCCGCGAGTGCCTTGGTCGGTAAAGTCAAACGCGGCACATTAAAACTCTTATTCCAACCGGCCGAAGAAACACTCAAAGGGGCTTTAGCGGTCATTGAGGATGGTGTTTTAAAGGATGTTGATATGGCTTTTGGCCTTCACATCCGTCCGGTTCAAGACGTTGCAGACGGTCAAATGGTCGCTGCGCTTTGCCACAGCGCAAGCGGCTTTTTCCGTATTGAGGTGACGGGACAATCGGCGCACGCTTCCCGTCCGCATTTAGGTGTTAACTGCGCGGAAGTTTTGGCCGCCATCGTCATGAATATCTCGCAGTTGAAATTCAATCCGGCGCAAACCTGGTCGTGCAAATGCACAAAAATCGACGTGGGCGGCGCTGCCGTTAATGTCATTCCCGATCACGGCTATGCGATGTATGACATCCGCTCGCAAACGAATCCATTAATGAAAGAAATGCTTGAGAAGGTTCGTCGCTGCGCTGAAAATACGGCCGAAGCGTTTGGGGCCACTGCCACGATGACATTCCCGGGTGAAGTGATTCCGGCTTGTGAATACGATGATGCATTGGTTGAGGAAGTCGCTGACTGCATCCGCGAAGTGGTTGGAGAGGAAAACTTGGTGATGACCTGCGGCGGTGGCGGCGAAGACTTCCACTTCTTTAAGCAATTCAAACCCTCGCTTCAAGTGGCTTACTTCGGCGTTGGTTGCGGCTGTGAGCCTGGGCTACATCACCCGCAAATGCACTTTAACCCGAAGGCCTTACAAAATGGCGTCGGTGTCCTTGAAAAAGTCGTTTTACGTCATTTAGGTTAATGTTTTTTGCCTGACCGAAAACGCAATCCGTCGGTCAGGCATTTTTTTTGCCAAATTCAGCAAACCCAAAATAACCAAGATGTTATATTCGAAAGCAACAAAAATAAGTAATTCGTCTTAGATATCTATCGGATCCATAAGGAATTTTTGTTAGTAAAAACCCTTGATTAGTTAGATCATTTGACACCGACCAACTAGCTTTACACAAAGAAAGTTACACTTCGTTACGTACAGACGGGCGCCTGTGCTTTTTTTATATAACAAATTTGAGTCTTCCAACTTTTGACTCACTAACCATTCAGGATTTCCGCAAAATGCTGAAAAAATCTCTTTTAGTCTCTGCCCTTTTAACGGCCATGTGTGGTTCTGCCATGGCCACCGAAATTGATATCTACGGCCGTGTGGATGCCGGTCTTCGCTTCACGCACGTCAATGGCGGTGATGAAACCACCGAAATGACGAGTAACCGCAGCACGAGCCGTGTCGGCTTCAATATCGTTGAACCGATCACTGACACCTTAAAGGCAAAGGCTTATTTGGAAACTGGTTTTTCGTCCGACACCGGTGCCATTAAGGGCGAATTCTTTGCCCGTCGTTCAATCGTCGCTTTAGCCGGTGACTTCGGTGAAATCGGTATGGGCCGCTTGGGTGCCGTGCAATCGTCTGCATCTCCCTATAGCATGGGCATCATCAAATTTGACCCGTTCGGCACGTCCTACGGTCATGCTTCTGTCGCCAGCACGTTCGCTAACAGCGACCGTGGTGATAACTCCATCGCTTACATCTCCCCGAGCTACAACGGCTTTAAGTTCGGCGCCACCTACTCCTTCGGTGATGAAGATACCGAAGACGAAGATGTTGGCAATCGCGATAACCGCACGTTATCCCTTGCCGGTACCTATACGTCCGACACGCTC
The DNA here is from genome assembly GCA_900546995.1 of uncultured Sutterella sp. Taxonomy (GTDB): domain Bacteria; phylum Pseudomonadota; class Gammaproteobacteria; order Burkholderiales; family Burkholderiaceae_F; genus Aphodousia. The sequence goes on along the minus strand of URFF01000031.1, from coordinate 10,389 downwards.
TTTGTGACGTTGGCTTTCGGTCAAAAGAGCTTTGCCAATAACGCCGATGTGTCCTACAAAGACGCTCGCGTTTATTCGTTAGGTGGTACCTATAAGATCGGTCCGGCTAAGCTTTTCGCTGGCGCGGCCTACCAAACCAATTGGCGCACGGCCGCTAAGATCACAACCGATACGGCTTCCGGCTTTGACGGTTACTCGGCTTTACTCGGTGCTCAATACGCCATCGGTGCCGGTAAGATCATCACGAGCTTGCAATACTTTGACGGCGAATTAAGCGACAACAGCCAAGCTGACGTTCAACGTAAGATTGCCGCCGCCGCTTACGAATATAAGTTAAGCAAGATGACAACAGCCTACGTTGCCGCGACCTACAGTAACGTGGACGGCGACGCTGCGGGCGTTCAATCCGATTCCGGTAAGGAACTTAACGCAACGACGCTCTTTGTTGGTATTGACAAACACTTCTAATCGGCTTTGAATAGGAAACTTGGAAGTCTTTTTTTCCAAGTTTCCTCTTAAAGGTTTTCTATGTTAGGCATTTGTATCGGTATTTTGGTCCTGATCGTTGTCGGCTGGGCCATCATCAAGGGGAAATACGCTCCCCTTATTCTGTTTGCAAGCGGCATTTTCATGCTAGCCTGCTCCATCTTCTTGGACACAGGCTCATTTATGCCGAAAAAGGCGTTGCCCACAGGCAATGACTATTTGAATATTGTCGAATTCATTCGTTATTCTTTCTCCAATAACCTCGGCAATCTTGGCTTACTGATTATGTCCATGGTGGGCTTTGCCTCCTACATGACACACATCGGTGCCAATGACGCCTTTGTGAATATCGCCATTAAGCCCCTATCTTTTGTGAAGCATCCGTACTTCCTCGTCTTTGTCGCGTTCTTGCTCGGCAAAGCCGTGTCAATGGTGATTACTTCCGCAACGGGTTTGGGCGTTTTGTGCTTGGCATTGATGGGCCCGGCTTTGGCCGCTCTCGGCATGAACAAAAAGACAATTGGCGCCGTGTTCGTGACGTCTGGTTGCGCCTCGTTGGTTCTCTTAGGTGGCACGACGGCCGCTTCGGCTAAGGCTTGCTCTTTGAGCATCTTGGACTACGTCTTCCTTTATAAGATTCCTGCCGGTTTGCCGGTCGTTTTTGTAATGGCTATCGCCCACGTGTTCTGGCAACGTTATCTTGATAAGCGCGAAGGTTGGAATCCTGAAGAACATAAAGGTGAAACGCTCGTTTTCAGTGAAGACGTGAAGCGTCCGAGCACTGAAGCGCCGAAGATTTACGCCATTTTGCCGTTCTTGCCGATGATTTTCGTGCTCCTTTTCTCGCGCTACTTCATCGATACGATCAATTTGCACATCACAACGACGATGTTCTTGTGTGTGCTGATCGGCATGATCTGCGAAACGATCCGTTGGCGTGGTGATATCACGAAGTTAAGCGCAGGTTTGAAGGTCTTCTTGCAATCCATGGGTAAAGCGTTATCTGGCGTGGTCGCCCTCGTGATCGCAGCCGGCGTTTTCGCCTCTGGCTTCAAGGCTCTCGGCATGGTTGACGCATTGGTTAGCTTGGCTTCGAGCGTGGGTGCCGGTGCCATCGGCATGTCCATTCTCTTTGTGGTCATTACGACAACGGTTGCCATCATCGCCGGTTCCAACGGCGCATCCTTCTACCCGATCGTGGAAATGGTGCCGAAGATTGCCAAAGACATGGGCGTTAACCCCGTGATGTTGGTTCTGCCGATGCACCAAGCCAGTACCATCGCCCGCCCGTTGTCTCCCGTGGCTGGCGTTGTGGTGGCCATTGCCGGCATGCTCAACATGAGCCCGCTTGAATTGGTCAAACGCGCTTCGGTACCTTGTATCGCCGGTTTGATCTCTCACCACATTTTCGTGTTCTTGTTAGCTTAATACACGGTTTAAACAGCGCTTTGTCGAGCTCCTCGACAAAGCGCTTTGCTTATGGACCTCACCCTTTTTTAGGAGTTTGAGATGGCAGATTTAAATGAGATTCTTCAGGCGCCTGCCTGGACGATGGAAGACGCCTATGTGGATATCGGTTCAGATCGTTATGAACAAAGCATGAGCGCTCTGGCTGACTGTATCAACAAATTGAAAGCCGTCAAAACGATTACCCGGGAAAATGTTCAGGCAACGCTTGCCATTTATGACCGCGGTGTCATGCTTCACTCGTCTTTAGCCGCCTTCGTGAAGTGCCTCGGTGCAAAAAATTCCAACGATGATCGCGTCGGGTCGGAAAACTCACGCTTGGCGGGCCTTTTTGCCGAGCTGTCTCAAGCGAGCGCCGACTTATTCAAATTCATTGAAACGCTTCCCGAAGAGGATGCGCTTTGGAATGAATCCCCGCTTGCAGATTGGCACTTTGAAATCAAAGACCGCAATGGTCATTGGATGAATAAGCTTTGCGCCAGTGACAGAGCCTGGTATCAGGATATCGAGCGTCAGTGCTTTACGCCGTTAAACGATCTTTTCAAAGTCCTGCAAAAAGGCGTTGACTTTGAAGCGGAAAATAGCCGCGGTGAAAAAGAACGGATTAAGGCCGCGAAGCTTGTCAGTGTGATTAAAGGCAATCCTGATCCGGTACTGCGTAAAAATGTTTTCCTCGGATTAAACCAATCCTATGGGGCTCGCGCGGAACTTTATGCAGGGCTATTGAATCAATTGCATGGATTGCGTATCGTCGGTTTTAACCGCGCAGGTGTCACGCCGCTTGAAGTTTCGCTGCATCAAAACCGAATGAGCGAAAAGGCGTTGATGGCCATGCGTAGTGCCATTTTGAAGCATATTGAAAAAATCCGTGAATCGGTCACACTCAGAGCACCCTACTTTGGCGCAGAGAAACTCGCCGTTTACGATTTGATGTGTCCGGCCCCCAAAAAAGGCGGCGTCCCGGCTCTCGTTCCCTACGCTGAAGGGATTGAGACGGTTAAAACGGCTTTAAGTAGCGTCTCTCCGGAATTCCGTGAATTCATCGACATGATGCTTAAAAACCATTGGGTGGAGGCCACTGTTTCGGATAACAAGATCGGCGGAGCGTTCTATTCACGCTTTAATGAATTTAAGATTCCGCGCGTCTTCTCCTCCTACATGGGCAACATCACCACCATTTTGCAGCAAGGTCATGAATTGGGTCACGCTTTCCACTATTGGATGATCCGCGACTTGCCGACAGTGCAAACGGAATTCCCGATGACGCTCACTGAAATGGCCAGCACCTTTGATGAAGCCGCGATTCGACTCTACCTCTTGGATCACGCCCAAAGCGCTGAAGACCGCTTTGAAATTTTGTGGCAGGAATTGCGTAGCGTTGCCAACTTCCTTATGAATACCATGGTCCGTATGGACTTTGAATTGGCCTTCTTAAAGGAACGCCAAAAGGGCGTTGTGTCGGCGAAACGCTGCGTGCAATTAATGCGTGAAGCTTGGCACAACTGGTACGGTGATAGCACCGATGGCGCCGATGACTACCTCTGGGCCTATAAATTGCACTATTACAAAACCGATCAGTTGATCTACAACTATCCCTATAGCGTCGGCTACTTGTTGTCCCAGGGCTTAATTTACGAATTTAAGCACCGTGGGGAAAACTTCATGCCGTTCTATAAAGCGATGTTACGCGACACCGGTCGCTTAACGCTGGATGAACTCGTTGCCAAACACTTCCAAGCGGATGCAACGAGCGAAAAATTCTGGGAGCAATGCATGGAAGCTCCGTTGGAATTTGTTGATCGCTTTAAAGATCAATTCGCAAAATAATTAGAAAAGAGCCACAGCTGAAAATCGGCGGGAAAACCGCCGATTTTCTTATTGAATTAGTGAAACGGAATAACCTTAATCACGCAAAATCACCGGTTCCGGCTCAAGCGTCACGCCAAACAAATCGAAGACTTTTTCTCGAACATGTTCAGCAAATCGCCAAAGCTCAGCCCCACTGGCTTCACCGTGATTGACCAAAACCAAGGCTTGTTTCTCATAGGTACCGGCATCGCCTTGACGAACGCCCTTTAACCCCGCTTGATCAATTAACCAACCGGCGGCTAATTTTTCCATGTTGCCTGCCATACGGTAGTGGACAATGCTCGGGAAGCGCTCCAACAAGGCTTGAAACACTTCACGGGTCACAATGGGATTTTTGAAAAAAGACCCTGCGCTGCCCAATTGTTCCGGATCGGGCAGTTTACGCTTTCGAATCGCCACCACTTGACCAAAGACCGCTTGAGGGGTGGCATTTTGAACGCCCGAGAACGCCTGAGCCAAATCGTTATAACTGAGATTGGCCTGCCAAGTTTTCGGTAACGCGAAGGTCACTGAAACAACCACCCAATCCCTCGCTTTCGGGGTTTTAAAGATGCTATGACGATAGCGAAAATCGCACTCGGCGGCCTTGAGCGTCCTCGCCTCATCAATCGCCGGATCATAGATTTCGACTTCTTTGACGAATTGCGCCACTTCGCTACCGTAGGCACCGATATTTTGCACAACGCTCGCGCCGACGCTGCCGGGAATGAGCGCTAAATTCTCCAGTCCCGGATAACCTTCAGTGAGCGTGCGTTTGACGGTTTGATGCCAATTCTCACCGGCGCCGACCTTAATGTAGGTTGCAGAAAGCGACTCGCCCACGATGTCAAAACCTGCGATCGCCATACGAATCACCACACGATGCACGATGTCAGAAACAATCAATAAATTGGCTCCCGCACCCAAAATAAAAGGAGCAATCTGCTTACTTCGGGCAAAATCCAAAGCCGCTTTCAGTTCTTTTAAATCATGAACTGTCGTAAAGTAGTCAGCCGTGGCCGCTACCCCTATCGTGTTGTAAGGTTTTAAATTGACATTACGCAGCATGTTTTTCCAGTCGTTTCTCAATGGCGGCGAGAACACTTTCATTGTCCAAGCCGTTTTCTTTCATGAGCTCTTCAACAGGGCCTTGACCGACGAAATGATCCCCGATACCGAAAAGCATCGTATCGACATCGATCCCGTGATCGGAGAGCACCTCAAGCACGCCGCTTCCGGCTCCGCCTGCGACGACACCATCTTCGGCCGTCACCAGCAAATCATGCGTTTGAGCCATTTGGATAATGATTTCCTCGTCAAGCGGCTTAACAAAACGCATATCAACCAAGGTTGCCTCCAGTTGTTCAGCCACACCCTTTAAGCGAGACACCATGAGGCCATAGGCCAAAATCGCGACACGGGCAGACTTTTTGCGAGACTCGCGCAAAACGCGCGCTTTACCGATTTCAATCGTTTGCAAAGCCTCGATTTGCTCAACACCCGGTCCCTTGCCTCTCGGATAACGTACTGCTGCCGGAGTATTCATACGGTACGCGGTTGTCAGCATCATGCGGCATTCGTTTTCGTCTGAAGGCGCCATAATCGTCATGTTGGGAATACTGCGCAAATACGCCAAATCAAACACACCGTGGTGAGTTTCGCCGTCCGAGCCCACAAGCCCTCCGCGATCAATGGCAAACATCACAGGAAGCTTTTGAATCGCCACATCATGCAAAATCTGATCATAAGCTCGTTGAGCAAAAGACGAATAAATCGCAACCACCGGTTTGATGCCCGCGCAAGCCAGACCGGCGGCAAAGGTCGCCGCGTGCTGCTCAGCGATCGCCACATCGCGATAGCGATCGGGAAAACGTTTTTCAAACTCCACCAAACCCGATCCTTCACGCATGGCCGGTGTAATCGCATAGAGCCTGTCATCGGCAGCGGCCATATCGCAAACCCAACGGGAAAAAACTTCCGTGTAAGTTGGATGCGCAGGATCAGGGGCTTTCTCAACGATACCCACTTCGGGATCAAAACGGCCCACACCGTGATAAAGCGTTGGGTTGTCTTCTGCCGGCGCATAGCCTTTACCCTTTTTGGTCACGACATGCAAAACCATTGGGCCATCAAGCGCTTTAATGTTACGGAGAATTTTCACCAAACTCGCGATATCGTGACCGTCGACCGGACCGAAATAATTCAGATCAAAAGCCGAGAAAAGGGTTGATTCCGGCGCCACGAAATTGACAGTGCGCTGCTCAACGCTTTTAAACAAATTCCACAATTTCGGAACCGGTTTTAACGCACGTTTGGAGAGATTTCTCGCCCCCATGAAGGCGCCGCCCGAGACGAGCTTTGCCAAGTGGTGATTTAAAGCACCGACCGAAGGCGAGATGGAGCAGTCGTTATCATTGACGATGATTAAAAGTTTCAGACCGTCCTTATAGGTCCCTGCGTGGTTGATTGCCTCAACGGCCATGCCACCCGTCAGTGCGCCGTCGCCGATCACCGCGATGTGCCAGGCTTCTTTATCACCTCGCAAGGCATCTGCTACCGCCATGCCGAGCGCCGCGGAAATGGAGGTTGAGCTGTGCGCGGTACCGAACGCATCGTGTTCACTTTCATTGCGTTTGGGAAAACCTGAGAGTCCCTTATATTGACGAAGTGTGTCAAAACGGTCGCGCCTTCCGGTGAGCATTTTGTGTGCGTAGGCTTGATGACCGACGTCAAAAATGATTTTATCCTTCGGAGAATCAAACACATAGTGCAGTGCAATCGTCAAATCCACCGCCCCCAGAGAACTTGCCAAGTGACCACCCGTTTTAGAGACTTCCTCCACCATGTAGTCACGGATATCCTGAGCGAGAGCGGGCAACATCTCAACGACGAGTTTTTTAAGATCCGCGGGTGAATTGATTCGATCTAATAATGCCATAGACGCTCCTTGAGCCTAGTGGTCACGGCTCAAAACATAGCGGGCAATTTGCTCGAGGCGCTGTGTTTTTTCGTTGGGTGCTCCGATGGATGCGAGAGACTGCAGTGCCGCGTCAATTTGCGAGCGCGCCATTTCACGGGCTTTATCGAGCCCTAAATGAGACACAAAGGTGGGCTTTTCATTGGCGGCATCCTTACCGGCGGTCTTACCCAAAACAGCCGTGTCCGCTGTGACATCCAAAATGTCATCAATAACTTGGAAAGCCAATCCGACGCAAGCCGAATAGTTTGCAATCGCTCCAACCAAAGCGGGTTCGGGATTAGTCTCTCCAGCATAAAGCCCCATCAGAGCGGAGGCTCGGATCATGGCACCGGTTTTCATTTGATGCATGGTCGTGAGCATCGACAAATTCAAATCCGAATGCACGGCCAACAGATCCACCGCCTGCCCACCGCACATACCGGCCGGTCCCGCCGCTGCCGATAAGAGCTTCACCAAAGCAACCGTTTGTTCTGAACCGAGACCGGTTTGCGTCAATTCAAAAAAGGCTTGAGCTTGCAAAGCGTCGCCTGCCAGCATCCCCATCGCTTCGCCGTACTTTTTGTGCGTGGTGAGTTTTCCGCGACGCAAAGTATCGTTATCCATACAGGGCATATCGTCGTGCACGAGCGAGTAGCTATGAATGTATTCCACGGCAAGCGCAATGCGATCAAGGGCTCGCTCTTGACCATCGACCAAAAGCCCTGACGCGTAAACGAGCAAAGGGCGAATGCGCTTACCGCCGTCAAGCACGGCGTAGCGCATCGCTTCATGCAATTTCCACGGTAACTTATTGGCTGGGGGCAGCGTATCGAACGCCACTTCTTCAAAATGCCGGGCTCGCTCTTGTGCCCACTGCTTGAAATCGCTCACAGCAACTCCTCTTGCTTTAAATCATCGGCGCTCACCGGCTTTAGCTCACCGTCTTCAAGCTTTTGCACCACTTGAGAAGCCTGCGTGAGAAGTGCCTCGCAACGATCCGAGAGCGCTTTTCCACGCTGATAAGCCTTGACACTTTCCTCCAAGGTCAGATCCCCGGCACGCATTTTCTCCACAATAGCCTGCAGCTCTTGCATCGCCTGCTCATAGCTGAGCTTTTGAACGTTTTTTTCACTCACCATGATTGATATGAACTCATTTCGATAATCTATTTATTTTAGCGGAAAACTCTGACGGTTCCTCTCTCAGACTCAATACAAATTCGTTTTGTATTTCTCTAAGCCCTTTAAAGCCAACTTGGGTTTTTCAATTGGAAACGATTATTATTGTCAAATCTTTTGAAAGGTTTTTTATGAAATCGTTGTGGATGCTATCGGCCTCATTTCTGTTTTCCGCAATGGCCGTGATTGTCAAAATGGGGGCCGAAGAGTTCGGTTCGTTGGAACTGATTTTTTATCGGTCGCTTGTTGGTGTTATCTTGCTTTACGGCTTTATTCGCGCCAAAGGCTACACCATTGTCACACCGCATCTCTTTGGGCACTTTAAACGAAGTTTCATCGGGACGTTTTCCATGTCGTTGTGGTTTTTCTCGCTCACAATGCTCCCCGTTGGCACATCCATGACGCTTAATTACACTTCGCCCCTTTTCATGGCAACCTTCATGATTATTTTTGCCATCATGCGAAAGCAAGCCCTCAATTGGGGGCTTATCCTCTCAATTCTTTTGGGCTTTGTGGGCGTGTGCCTCGTTCTTCAGCCTTCCTTTGATAGCGGCCAGGAATTGGGCGCGCTTTTAGCACTTTCATCTGGCTTTTTTGGCAGTATCGCCTACTGGCAAATTAAAGAATTAGGACAACTCAAAGAACCGTCTTGGCGCATCGTTTTTTACTTCACGCTTTTCGGTACCTTCTACGGCTTAATCGGCAACCTTCTTTTTGAAGGGGGCCTTTCACCGATTACAAGCAGCAACGTGATTTACCTGATCGGCATGGCGGTCTGCGCAACGCTTGCTCAGTGCTCGCTCACGATGGCTTTCGGGCAAGGTAACGTTTTACTATCCTCTTGCCTACAATTTTCCGCTATCGTTTTCGCCGAACTCATGGGATTGTATTTCTTCGGCGACGCACTCACCCTTACCACCGAATTAGGTATCGGTGTCATTATGGTCGCCGGTGTCATCGCGACAGTATTGGCTAAAAAACAAAAATAGACAGCCAAAACGAAAAATCAGGCAGGCGCCACCATCTTAAAAGAATCGGCGCCTTGACCTGCGATCATCGTCATCATCGTCGTCATCATCGCGGTCATCGTCACGATCATCATCGTCATCGTCGCGATCATCGCGAGCCCAAGCAGGGGCGGCGATACTAAAAGCGCCTAGCGACAACAAGGCCAACAAAAGATTTCTTCTGCTTAGGTCCATCGCAATCTCCTGAATGAGTTAACTTTCTTTGAATTTCTCAAAAATTGCCCCTAACGTCAACTTGTTTTTGGTCTTTTTTCAAAAGACTGAAGGCTTGTTTCAAAATTGTAATCGATGTATTTTTCAAGGCATTTCTATCTATTTGATATTTAAGATAATATCGTTAAATCAACACACAATTTAATTTCAACAGAAACATTTCGTTGCCTCCCTACGCATTTGTATACGGCTTTTGGGATAACAACACGGTAAAGTTAATCCCGTAGAGAGAAGGCACAGCAGTCCTCCTACAAGGGAAGAGAGAGAGTTTAAAGCCGGGATCGAGCAGTCCCGGCTTTTTTTCTGTATTTAGGATTTGGTATCAAGCGCACGTTTTAGGAAGTAACCAAATACAAAACCCAACAATGTCACAGCAATGCCGACCAAATAGGCCTGGTCGAATTCCCCGTATCGCGAATAAAAAAGATTCATAATGTACGGACCGATCATCGCTGTTAAGGAAAAACCCAAAACCATCATTCCGTAATTCGCACTGTTGTGCTCAGGGCCAAATTCCTCTGTCGTTAAGCTCGGATAGACCCCCATGTAAGCACCGAAAGCCAACCCCAGCGCAATAATGGCCATGACAAAAAGACCGTTGTCACCGGGGCCGCAATCCCACAAAATCAGCATGCCGAGAAAACTTAAAAGCTGCGCTAGCAAAAGCGTCGGTACTCGACCGATATAGTCCGAGAGCACGCCGGCAATGAATCGACCACTCATGTTGCCAATGGCAACAACAGAAACGATCATTGCACAGGCAGCCGGCTCGTACTGCATTTGAAATTGAGCGATCATCGCGGCGTAAGAAATGGCCATCATTCCGGCCAACGCCCCACAAAATCCCATTCCCCACATGAACCAGAAGCGTTTAGTGCGTGCCATCTCAAGCGTGTTGAGACTCAGAATATGACCGTCCACGGACTTTTTTGGCACAAATCCCGTTGGGACGAAGCCGACCGGACAACGAGTGCTCAATGCGCCGCCAGTCACCACGATGACAATAAATGCCGCCCCTAGAATAAAAAAGGCGTGCTGCACTCCCCAGCCGTTTAAAAGAAAAACGGCAATGGGCGGGATAATCACAGAACTTGCTCCATAGGCTGCCATGGCAAGGCCGCTCACAAAGCCACTGCGATCCGGAAAAAACTTCAGCAAATTACCGGTTGTGGAAGAAAAGGTCACTCCCATGCCAAGACCGAACACGACA
>URFF01000030.1 GCA_900546995.1 uncultured Sutterella sp. | reverse complement strand
TACTTAACCGAGCGTCGGTCTTTGCAGCACTCAAAACAGCTTGCTGCAATGTCTCATAGGTCACACCGTGCGGGACCACCACGCTGATATCGCGCATCACCGGTTGGAATTTGCTCACCGGCGTGTGCCACGGCACATTGGTCTTCAAAAGTGCCGCAAGGTCCAACTCAAACACCACGGGTGCATGCGGCAACCCGTAGGTTTGTTGCAACTTCGGATGCAATTCACCGACAAAACCGATTTCTTCCCCGTTAAGGATCACCGCGGCGCTGCGCCCCGGGTGCAAGGCCGGGAAGGTTTTCGCCACAAAAGTTGCCTCAAGCGGGAAAAGCAAACGCTCAACATCGCCCTTGGCATCGAAGAAGTCCACATTGCGAGCCTTAACCGCCCATTGTTCGCCCATGGCGTCACCGTAAAGGAGGCCTGCCACACGACTCGGCTGACGCACGCCCTTCACAGACCATTCGGTCGTTTCCACGCTTTCATCCGGGTAGAACACGCGACCGACTTCGAAAAGCTTGGCGCTCGTGACCTTGCGGTTGAGGTTATATTTCAAAATGTCCACAAGACCGCCGATCATTTGCGTGCGCATCACGGACAACTGGCTTGCGATCGGATTAAGCAATCGAATCGGATGATCGTTATCGGCAAAATCCTTTTCCCAAGCTTCCGGCACAAAGCTGAAATTAATCAACTCTTGGTAACCCAGATTAGCTAATGCGCGACGGATGTCGTGTGCGGAACGCGTATCTTCGCGACGCATAAACATCGAGGCCTTCGCAACGGGCGGCACGTCCGGCAACTTCTCGTAGCCAACCAAGCGAGCCACTTCTTCGATCAAATCTTCTTCGATTTCAATATCGAAACGATAGCTCGGCGCTTTCACACGGAACACTTCATTGTCGAGCGTGAATTCAAAGCCCAAACGCTTAAAGCATTCCGCCATGGTTTCGGTTGGAATCGGCATACCGATCACTTTACGAGCGCGTTCGGCACGCATTGTCACTTCGCCTCGTTCGGGCAATTGGGTAACAACGTCAATGACCGGGCCGACTTCCGTTTTATCGGTTGCGCAAATATCCAAAATCAATTGAGTCACATAGTGCAATACGTCTTCAGTGAACCCAAAGTCCACGCCACGTTCGTAACGATAGGCCGCATCGGTGGAGAAATTCAAACGACGGCAACGACCTTGAATGGCTTTTTGCTGCCAGAAAGCCGATTCGATGGAAATACAGGTCGTCTCATCGGTCACCTTGGTGTCTTCGCCGCCCATGATGCCCGCTAAAACCTTCGGACCGTTGGCGTCACAAATCACACCAAATCCCGGATCCAAATCAATGGTTTGACCATTTAACAAGGTGATTTTTTCACCCTCTTTAGCCCAACGAACGGTGTAGCACCCTCCGGCAATCTTTTCTGCATCACTAAAGTGCGTCGGCACGCCCATTTCGAGCATCACATAGTTGGAAATATCCACCAAGGCCGAAATACTGCGTTGACCGCTTCTTTCCAAACGATCCTTCATCCATTGCGGGGTCGGCGCCTTCATGTTGATGTGATCAATACGACGCGTTGTGTAGCGACCGCAAAGATCCGGTGCCTCAACCTTAATATCAATCTTCGTTTCCGAATTCGCGGGCACTTTATGAATTTGCGGGAATTTAACCTCGGCACCGGTGATGGCGTGCACGTCACGCGCCACTCCCAACATCGAAAGCGCATCACCACGATTTGGGGTCAACTTGATTTCAATCTTCTTGTCATCCAAATGACAGGCCGTGCGAATGTCTTCGCCAACGGTTAAGCCTTCCGGCAAAATCCAAAGACCGGAGTGGTCTTCAGTAATACCGAGTTCGCGAGCCGAGCAAAGCATCCCCATGGAGATTTCGCCACGCATCTTGGCTTGCTTAATCTTGAAGTCGCCCGGCAACACAGCGCCGATCTTCGCACACGGCACCAAAATGCCTTCACGCACATTGGGAGCACCGCAGACAATCTGCAAAGGTTCGCCTTCGCCAACATCGACTTGGCAGATATGCAAATGATCCGAATTTTCATGATCGCGAACGGACAACACACGAGCGACGACCACACCGGTAAAGGCGGGCGCCACCGTCGTCACTTCTTCGACTTCCAAGCCTGCCATCGTCATCGCTTCGCAAAGCTCATCGGTCGTCATGTCCGGATTAATGTAGGAACGTAACCAGCTTTCTGAAAATAACATGTTGTTTTCTCACTGAAAATAAACGAATACTCATTAACGATTAAATTGCTTCAAAAAGCGCAAATCGCCTTCAAAGAACAAGCGTAAATCGTCAATGCCGTAACGCAACATCGTCAAACGTTCCAGCCCGGAGCCGAAAGCAAAGCCGATGTACTTTTCCGGATCAAGCCCGTAGTTGCGAACCACATTCGGGTGCACTTCACCGGCACCGGAGATCTCCAGCCAACGGCCTTTCTTCGGACCGCTCGTGAACATCATGTCGATTTCCACCGACGGTTCCGTAAACGGGAAGTAACTCGCACGGAAACGAACCTTCAGATCATTGGTTTCAAAGAATTGACGCAAGAAGTCCGTGTAGACGCCCTTCAAGTCCGAAAAGCTCACATCGGTATCCATCCAAACGCCTTCGACCTGATGAAACATCGGTGAGTGGGTGGCGTCGCTATCAACACGGTACGTACGCCCCGGAGCCAAGACCTTAATCGGCACTTCGTGAGTGCGGGAGTAACGCACTTGCATCGGCGAAGTATGCGGGCGAAGCGGCAAAGGCTTACCCGTTTCATCGTTACGGTCCACATAGAACGTATCTTGCATGGAACGCGCCGGGTGATTAGGCGGGTTATTTAATGCCGTAAAGGAATACCAGTCCGTTTCAATTTCGGGGCCGTCGGCCACATCAAAACCAATCGAGCGGAAGATTTCTTCAATACGCATCTGCGTGGCCATCACCGGGTGGATACCGCCTTGCGGGTATTTGCGACCAGGCAAAGTCACATCCAATGCCTCTGCGGCCAAACGGGCGGCGAGTTTTTCATTGGCAAGCTCGTCACGACGAGCTTCGAGCGCTTCTTCGATCGCGCGCTTGGTAACACCCAAGGCCTGTCCCATCTCACGTTTTTCTTCGTGAGACAGTTTTGATAAACCCTTCATCAGTGCCGTAATCGAACCGGTCTTACCCAAAAATTTCGCCTTAGCATCTTCCAAGGCAGCTGGCGTTGCTGCCGCAGCAAACGCGGCCTTCGCCTCAGAAACAATTTGCGACAGATCTTGCATCATGTTTTTCGCTAGAGTTTTAAAGTCAAAGATGGTTAATTATAGCCGCGATTTTCAATGCTTTTTGATGCAATATCCCCGCTAAATAACTTAGAGAATCAGGATTGGCTGCACAAATTCAGCAGTCTCATTCGTACAATTTGGACTTTGAGTCGGCATTTCGGAGAAAGAGTATGGTTAGCACCGCGCAAAAACTTCAAGAAATCAAAACGCGAGCGCTTGACAATGAACCATTAACGGTTGATGAACTGCTCGATGTTGCCGATGCCCCACTTTTAGACCTTGTCGATAGCGCCCGAGAGGTCACACAACAAAAAGCCTCACCGATCTTTAACTTTTGCGCCATCGTTAATGCCAAAAGCGGCCGATGCTCTGAAAATTGCCATTGGTGTGCGCAATCTCGGCATTATCGGGGTCAGTGCGAAGTGTACGAGCTCTTACCGGCCTCAAAAATCATTGAACATGCCAAGGTTTCCAAACAAGCCGGAGCAACGCGCTTTTCGCTTGTGACAAGCGGTCGAAAATTAAGTCCGCGAGAAGTCCGAGAAACAGCTGAAATCATCAGATTGCTAAAAAAAGAGGTAGACATGGAAATTTGCCTCTCAGCTGGCCTGTTGACTCAAAGCGAATTTAAGCTCTTAAAGGAGGCCGGTGCCTCGCGGTGTCACTGTAATTTAGAGACTGCACCCAGTTTTTTCGCTGACGTTTGCACCTCTCATAGTGTCAATGACAAATTGAAAACCATCAAGGCGGCACGACAAGCCGGACTAGAAATTTGCTCCGGTGGCATCATCGGCATGAGAGAAACACGCCGTCAGCGCATCGAATTAGCGTTACTTCTTCGCTCTCTAGATGTACCGTCTATCCCAATTAATATCTTGGCTCCCATCCCCGGTACACCACTTGAATCAGCACCACTCATTAGCGAAGAAGAAATTGTGCGAACCGTTGCCATTTTCCGCTTCGCCAATCCTACTGCTTACCTGCGCTTTGCCGGTGGCAGACGCCGTTTATCGAAAAAAGCCACCATACTAGCGTTAGAGGCTGGAATCAACAGTGCCATCGCCGGTGACATGCTCACGACAAAAGGAACAATGTTTGAACACGATAAAAGACTTGTTAGCGAAGTTGGGTACAAACTTTAATGGCCCGTTTGCTCAAGAAAGCACACATACATACCATCCGTTGTCGATTGATCTGTTTTCAATCACACACGACAAAATGTTTATCCGGCTGATAACCATCCCCTTCCCCATAGCCAACATAACCCAACTGATTCGACAATAAACGAGTGGTTCCAATGCGCCTTTCAATAGAAATATGCGAGTGCCCGTAAATCCAAAAATCGATTGGGCTGTCTACGATCCAGTTACCTAATTCTGTAACAAATCCTGAATTTAACGGTGATTCCTTAAAGACATCAGCCAAAACGGCGTAACTTGGCAAATGATGAGTAACTACAACAATTTGTTTAGCAGAGGATGTCTGAACCACATTCTTAACAAAACGAAGTGATTCTTCGTGTACCCATAGGTAATCATTAAGTGTCACGGGTGAGCTGTCTATTGATATAGCCCTAAAGTCCAAAAGCCCATTAGCTACCGCCATTGAATATTCCGGCTTAATTTCTGACCAAAGTGTTGAACAAACTATGTCAATCTTTCCCAAATGAAGAACTGTGTTATTACAGCAAAGAACATTTGGGAGAATTTTCTTTTTCATTGGCTGTATTAGCTTTTCCCTAGAACTCCAGTCACCGTAGCAGTCATGATTCCCCGGCACCATAACCGTAAGGGCGAAGTTCTTGGAGCACCACTTCCAAAAATCAGCGTAAAGATTCAATTGAAAAAGGTTCGCTATATCCCCAGCCAACACTAGACAATCACCAACTGGCTCGATGCCACAATTCATTATGTATCGTCTATTAGCTTGAAAATCTAAATGTAGATCAGAAGCGTATTGAACAACCATTATTCCCTCATTCTCGATGTGAGTGAAATGTCACGGGGCAGATAATAATCATGTCGCACTCCGTGACGACTCCAACGCATCAAGTATCGTGTCGTGCCGTTGCGTTTTCTGATGCGCAAGCCGACCACACCACCCACGGCGTAAACGCCGTCATCTAATGTCGAAATGCGCGCCTTGGTCACCTTTTGGTCACCCCTTGATCGTTGTTTTGGTCACCCTCTGGACACATGATGCCGCGGAATCGCCTTGGTGCCAAGGTTTCGCACGAAGTGCCTGGTCACCCTCAGGATGTGCAACTGGTCACCCTTTGGACGAAAAAAGGCGAAAATTCATGTGGGGATTGAGCTCGATCTGAGCACACAATTTGACGCGTTTTGTCAGGTGATTTGGATGGAGCGATTGCGCTGGGAAGCCTGGAATCACGAGGGGTTCGAGGCAATGCGAGCCTCCGACGGATACGACAAAGCCCAGGTGTTTTAGCACCTGAGCTTCTTGAATTCTGGTGGCGAGTCAGGGACTCGAACCCCGGACACAAGGATTATGATTCCTCTGCTCTAACCGACTGAGCTAACCCGCCAGAGAGTTGGAATCATACCGACATGTTTTCGAATATGCAAGTCCTTTTTCAGAAATTTTTAGTTGCAAGTCCAAAGCGCATAAAAATGATGCACCGGCCCATGCCCATGCCCCACGTCCAACTCATCCGAACGCTTAATGGCCTCTGAGATATAAATCTTCGCTTTTTCAACAGCTTGCGGCACCGATTCCGTCTGAGGCAATAGTGTCGCAATGGCCGATGAAAGCGTGCATCCCGTTCCGTGAGTATTTTTTGTCACGATGCGAGTTCCTTCAAAAAAGCGAGTCTCATTTTCCGCTACGAGTAAGTCAGGCACCGCATCACCGGCTAAATGACCACCCTTTAAAAGCATCCAATGGTCTTTTCCCATCATGGATAAAAGCTTTTTTGCCAATGGAAGCATCTGCGATCGATCCGTAATTTCCTTTTCACCGGCTAGAACTGCTGCCTCCGGCAAATTTGGTGTTAGAACCGTTGCCAACGGCAATAGCAACGAACGAAGAGCGTCCACTGAACTTTCCGGTAACAGTCGATCACCACTTTTTGCGACCATCACCGGATCCAGCACAACATAGCGAGGTTGATAATGCTTTAATGCATCAGCGACCGTCTCAATCACCTTCACATCCGAGAGCATCCCAATTTTCACCGCATCGATGTGAACATCGGCAAATAATGTATCTAACTGCTCTTTTACAAAGTCAGCGTTAATGCCTAAAACCCCCGTCACGCCTTGCGTATTCTGAGCCGTGAGCGCTGCGATGACCGCGCACCCGTAACCCCCCAAGGCACTCATGGTTTTAATATCGGCTAGAACACCAGCGCCCCCTGAGGGATCAACGCCTGCAATCGTTAAGATATTTGGAATTTTTCGCATAACGGCTCCATGGCTCGCATCATTCGAGCGGTCGCACCCACGTAAGTTCTAGAAAACGCCAAGGCTTGTTGTTTTAACTGCCCAAATTGCTCTGAATCGTCTAACCATTCGTGCGCCTTATCAAGCGCATCTTCTGCCGTTTGTACTTGCAGCACGGCACCCGCGGCCAGTCCTTGCTTGACGACTTCAGAAAAATTAAAGGTACTCGGCCCCACAATCACCGGCACACCGACAGAAGCCGGCTCAATCACGTTTTGGCATCCGAAGGGCTTGAAGCTGCCGCCCATCAAACACACGTCAGCTAATGCGCAATAGAAAAACATTTCCCCCATTGAATCACCCAAAATCACTTGGGCAGATCCCGCATCGGTAGGACTATTGAGATCGCTACGCTTGACGTAAGAGAGACCGGAATTTTTCAAAAGCTCCTCAACCTCCTTAAAGCGTTGAGGATGCCGAGGCACCAACAAATAGCGCAGATGGCTTTGTGCCTTTGTTTTGAGCGCCTCAATAAAAAGAGCCTCTTCGCCATCCCGCGTACTGGCTAACAAAACAACGGGATCGGGCCAACTCTTTTTCCAGTTGGCAGCTAAATCAAGTGCTGCCTTTGGTGCTTGAATATCAAACTTCACACTGCCCGTGACGGTCACATTTTGAGCAGTCATCGCTTCCAAGCGCTCTTTATCACTTTGAGCCTGCGCACACACCAAATCAAATTGGTGCATGGCGCCGCTCATAAGACGAGGAAATTTCATCGCCTGCCGATAAGACTTTTCGGATAACCGAGCATTGGCAAGCACCAAAGGGATACCGAAAGTCTTTGCTTCAGAAAGAAGTGTTGGCCAGACTTCGGTTTCCATGATAATGCCCAAATCAGGAGCGGTTTCACGGAAAAATTTTCGAACCGCGAATCGGGCATCGTAAGGAAGAAAACATTGTTGAATCCGATCAGGCGCCAAAGCAACAATCTTTTGCCCGGCATCACGTCCCGTCGGCGTCATGTGGGTCAACAAAATATCGCAATCCGGCCATGTGGCCAGAATGGCTTTAACCAAAGGGCGCGTGGCATTGGTCTCACCGACACTTACCGCATGAATCCACACGCGTTTTTTCTCAGAAGATTTTGCGGGGAACTCTCCTGTTGCGAATCGTTCCGACCAGTGCTTTAAATAATCCGGTTGCTTTCTTGCTCGCCACAAAAGATAAAGGGCCGCTAATGGCAACAGAAATGGCACAATGCGCTGATAGCCCTTTAAAGAAATATCCATGATAGGGTCCTTTACGATTGAGCCGACGCCTCGGCAATCGCATCACAAACTTCAGCCACTTCAGGATTGGCGCCGACGCCACCCAAACTTTTCACTCGAACACCCGTTAGACCAACGAGTTCCACCGGATAATCTAAAAAGAGTCCCACGGTAGGCTTGGCGGTCGCCGCTGCCAAGTGCGTTAGCCCTGTATCCACGCCAACCACAAAGCTTGCCCCTTGCATCATTTGCGCACAAGCTGCAATCGAGAGTTTGGGACAAACACGACAGAAGTCGCCCGCCGCTTTGGCAATGCGCTTAACGCGTTTTTCTTCTTCAGGGCTTGCCCAGAAAAAACGAACCTCATAACCCTGTTTCGCACAATAGCGAGCCAATTGAACCCAACGCTCTTCAGACCAAAGCTTCGTTTGACGGCTGGTATTAACTAGGAACACAACATAAGGCTTTTCATCATTCGCTTTCGTTGAGATAGTCCTGAGACCGAAATCGAGTGGTAGTCCCTCAATTGAGTAACCTAAAGCTTGGGAAAGAAGTGTTCTGCAGCGCTTAACCGCCGAAAGGGATTTCGAAACAGAAAACGTTTGACTGTAAAAACGGCTCGCCATGGACTCACGAATACTATCCTTGTCGTAGCCGAAAAGCGGGGCGCCGGCAAGCTTACCGATCACCGCGCTTTTGACAAGTCCTTGCAAGTCCACAACCGCATCATATTGTTCAATATGAAACGCATGACGGACTCGATTGATTTCATCCCAAGTGGAACGAGTGAGCAATCGTTTTCGCCAATCGCGAACAGCCACTTCATGCACAAAACGAACGTGCTCGCTTAATCGTGGGATATCCGCGAAACTGCGCTCAACCACCCAATCGATTTGCGTATCCGGTTTGGCCCGAGCCAAATCAGCCACCGCGGGCAGCGCATGAACCACATCCCCCATGGAAGTGGTTTTCACGATTAAGACGCGTTGCGACATTATTCGCCTCTCATTTGTGCTTCGATCTCTCGACAAAGCTTCTTACCGTATTCCACGCCAGGTTGGTCAAAGGCATTGATACCGAAAAGCGTTGCAAGCATCGTCGTCTTGTGTTCGTACATCGCCATTAACGCACCGAGCGTTTTCGGCGTCAACTCATCAATTTCAATGGTACTCACCGCATTGAAATAGTGTTCTGATTCGTTTTCACGATGAATCAACGCTTCGGCCTGAGCTCGCGCATTGGCAATGAGTACATCGTGGTGATGAGTGTGCGAGTGATCCGGCTTCGTGCACCAGACCAAGTCCATACTCGAGCGGACACTACCGGCTCGCAACCATTGGTAAAACGAGTGTTGCGATTCGTTGCCATTTCCGCCCCACACGGCTTGCCCCGTCGGCCTTTCTAAAAGATTACCGTCCAGACCCGCAGACTTACCCAAGCTTTCCATTTCCAATTGCTGCAACCAGGGCACCAACTCACGAAGTCGCTCATCGTATGGTAAGAGGCAATGCGAACGCGTCGCCAGCTTTGTCATATCCCAATACGATAAGAGTGCGAGCGTGAGCGGTAAGTTACCCGACAATGGAGCCTCAAGCATGTGACGATCCATCTCATAGGCGCCCGCCAAAAATTCATCGAATACCTCGGGCCCCAACGCAATCACTAGCGGCAACCCAACGGCGCTCCAAACGGAAAATCGACCGCCCACCCAAGGCCAGAGATCAAATTGGTTTTCTCGTGGCAGATTCATTTCCTGATAGGCATCCGGTTTTGATGTCGCAAGCACGATGTGCTTGGAAAGTGCCTCAGGTGTATCAATCCCCGAACGCTTTAGCCACTCTATCGCCGCCTCAGCATTAACTTTTGTTTCACGCGTTGAGAAACTCTTACTTGAAATAATCAAGAGAGCTTGTTCAGGATTGACCGTACCCAAAATGCGGTCAAGCAATGTTCCGTCCACAGTCGAGAGAAAATGCACGCGAATCGCAGGATTGATCGCCCTTAAGGCGTGATAGACCGCATGAGGTCCCTTTTCAGATCCGCCAATCCCAATATTGATGACATCGGTGATCGGCTTACCGGTCGCGCCAAGCCATTGTCCGCTTCGAATTGCCCGCGCAAACGCCTTCATCCTCGACAAAACCGATTGCACTTCGGCATAAAAAGGCGAATCGGCACAAAGGCTTCTCAATGACGTGTGAAGTGCTTGACGACCTTCGGTTGGATTGACAATGGCACCAGCCATCATGCGCTTTTGAGCGCCGATAACGTCTTTACTTTGGGCCAAATTTAAAAGCGCCGACCAATCGGAATCGGTCAGACGCTGTCGAGAAATATCTAAGGTTAAGCCGCAGGCACTGAAGCGGCACTCGGAACGCGTATCTGCTAAAAAAGGAGCGGTTTTCGACATGACAATATGAATCGAAAAAGTAAAATCGGAAAAATCAAACCATTGTTATGGCTGAAAGTTTAATTCTACTTTTTTAGCCGATTCTCTGGCAACGATTTCAAAGGGAACTTTTGAAAGTTTTCAAACGATTACATTTCGTTGGGACAACGTCTTAGAGTGTTAGCTCCATCTTGATTTCGGTGACCGTCTTTCCTTCCAAACTCCAACTGGTATTGTCTTGGGTTTCCGTCACTTTAAAGCCAAAGCGCTCGTACTGCCTCAAGGCGGCTTCAAGCGGTGCCGCAGTCCAAAGGATGATTTTTCGGTACCCAAACTGTTTCGCTTTTTCGAGAAGTGTTTCAACGAGTTTTCGTCCAAGTCCTTGACGACGGTACTCTTTTTCAACGGCAAAAAGTCTCAATTGACCAACATCTGGATCATCGGACTCACAAAGCATGATGCAGCCACCAAGTCCAGACTTTTCGCCAGAAACCTCCACCACCCAAAGAGCCTCTCGTTCATGCTTGGGATGGTTCTCAAAGTCGAATGCGATCTTTTGTGCGTACGAAACGAATTCCGGGCCCCAGCCATATTCCTCGCCATAGAGTCGACGGTGTAAATCAGCCACATAATTCGCCTCGCCCGGACGACATTCACGAATGCTGAAATGCGTTGTCATTTGAGTACTCCCACTTAAAAAAGATCAGAACATTTCCTTTTGTAATGATTGGCGCTCACAACGCACACAGTCAAGCCAAAATCTCGTAACTATTACTTAAAATCGACTAAAAAATATTGACGAAAAATCATTTTGTGTTTGTATGGAATTTTTTCCAACCAAAGCAAAAAAAGCCTCTCACGCTTAAAATGATTGGAAATTCATAATGAAAGGATGCCAGCGTGGCAAACTGTTTTTCTGATAAAAAAATCCTTGTTGCGGGCGACGCGATGCTTGATCGCTATTGGTTCGGTGATGCCAATCGGATTTCACCCGAAGCACCGGTGCCCGTTGTAAGAATCACACGTGTTGAAGATCGCTTGGGTGGCGCAGCTAACGTCGCTGTCAACATCGCCGCTTTGGGCGCAAAAGCGAAATTGCTTTCCGTCATCGGCGATGACGAAGCAGGCAACCGCGTCGAAGAGCTCCTTAACGAAAAGAAAATTGAACCGCACCTGCATCGCGACACAGAATTAAAAACCACGGTGAAGTTGCGTATCGTTGCTCGCCAGCAGCAGATGCTTCGTGCAGACTTTGAAAACCGTCCGACCCGCGCGGTTCTTGCGAATCATTTGACCGATTTTGAAAATTTGATCAATGAAAGTGACGTTCTCGTGCTTTCCGATTACGGCAAGGGCGGCTTGGATCACATCGCGCGGATGATTGAAATCGCGCGGGCCAAATCGATTCCTGTCCTCATTGACCCGAAGGGAAGTAATTACGATCGCTACAAAGGCGCAACCGTGATCACTCCGAACCGTGCTGAACTCGCACAAGTCGTCGGAGAGTGGACTAGTGAAGAAGATCTCACGGAAAAAGCGCAAGCCCTTCGCAAAAAGCTTGATCTTGAAGCGATTTTATTAACCCGCAGTGAAGAAGGGATGACGCTTTTTAACGATAGCGGAGCGCATTCCATTCCGGCGCAAGCGCTTGAAGTCTACGATGTCTCGGGCGCTGGCGACACAGTCATTGCCGTCATGGCAACCATGATTGCCATGGGTGAGCCCCTTACTGAAGCGATGCGCACGGCCAATCGCGCCGGCGGCATTGTGGTTGGTAAGCTTGGCACGGCAACGGTCAGTTTCGAAGAACTTTTCCCCAACGGATACGAACAACTTTTTCCAGGGAGTGAATTGTGAGCATTATCGTCACGGGTGCCGCCGGTTTCATCGGCGCTAATAATGTATTAGCCCTTAACAAACGCGGATTAACCGATATTATCGCGGTTGACAACTTAGATAAGGCCGAAAAATTTCACAATTTAGTGGAATGCCAAATTGCCGATTATTTTGATAAGCGCGACTTTATTGAACTCGTTCGTCAAGGCAAAATTGCCAAGCCGGAAGCCATTTTCCACCAAGGCGCCTGTTCCGACACAATGGAAACCGATGGGCGCTACATCATGGAAAATAACTACCGCTACACGCTCACCCTTTTTGAATGGGCGCAAGAACTTGGCATTCCCTTCATCTATGCCTCGTCAGCGGCCACCTATGGTACAAAAACCACCTTCGTTGAAGATCCTCGTTATGAGGGGCCGTTAAACATCTATGGCTACACCAAATTCCTCTTTGACCAAGTTTTGCGTCAGCGCATGGCTAAAGGTGCTGTCAAAGCCCCGGTGATCGGTCTTCGTTATTTCAATGTCTATGGTCCGCATGAGCAGCATAAGGGCCGTATGGCAAGCGTAGCCTTCCACCAATTCTTCCAATTCCGGCGCGACGGCTATGTGAAGCTTTTCGAAGGCTGCCTGGGCTACGGCAACGGTGAACAAGAACGGGACTTTGTCTACGTGGATGACGTGATTGCCGTCAATCTGCATTTCTTCGATAAACCTGTCACAGGCATCTATAACTGCGGCACTGGACACGCTCAACCCTTTAACGACGTTTCGCTTGGCGTGGTTAATGCGCTCAGAAAACACGCTGGTGAAAGCGAAATGACGTTGCAAGAAGCCGTCGATGCAGGACTTATCCGCTACATCGCCTTCCCGGAATCTTTAAAGGGCAAATATCAGGCGTATACGCAAGCGAATTTGGAAAAACTCCGCGCGGCAGGTTGCGACGTGCAGTTCCGCCTCGTTCGCGAAGGAACCGCTGACTACGTTGATTATCTGCTCAAACGCTATCCGAATGCCGAAAACGATCCGACCATCGCTGAGGCAAAGTAACGTTTTATGACGATCAAAGCGGCTTTTTTAGACCGAGATGGCGTGATCAACATCGATCACGCCTATGTTCACCGTCCTGAAGAGTTTCAGTTTATTGACGGTGCTTTACTAGCTTGCCGAGAATTGGTCAAGGCTGGCTTTGCCCTCATTGTCGTCACTAATCAAAGCGGAATCGGTCGCGGATATTATTCCGAGGCCGATTTTGAGCATCTTTGTCAATGGATGAAAGAGCGATTCGCTGAGGCACAGGCTCCGATTACAGCCATTTACTATTGCCCGCACCACCCCACCAAAGCGTTGGGTTCATACCGTGTGGATTGCACCTGTCGAAAGCCCGCTCCTGGTATGCTTTTAAAAGCTCAGACTGACTACGATATTGACATGAGCCAAAGTCTGATGATCGGCGACAAATCGAGCGACATGGCCGCAGCCCTTGCCGCTCACGTCAAGACGCGAATTTTGGTGGGCAAAGATGGCCTCCAAACGCCTCAAGCTTGTCCCGAGTGTACGATGACAGCCAAAAGTCTTTTAGAAGCGGTCAATCTTTTTTTGGATAGAGCCTCCTTATGAGTACCCGATTACCCGCTCCCGAGTTTGAGCAAAAAATCACAGATCTAGCCCACTTACAAGAGCGGGCAGCGAAACTTCCCCATCCGATTGTGATGACTAACGGTGTTTTTGACATCCTGCACCGAGGCCATGTCACGTATTTGGCGCAAGCTCGCTCACTAGGCGCAAGCCTTGTCGTGGCTGTCAATGCCGATTGCTCCGTCAAAATGTTAGGTAAGGGCGATGATCGACCGATTAACGGGGAAAATGACCGAGCCGCTGTCCTTGCCGCACTGGAAAGCGTTGATCTTGTGGTTTTGTTTGAAGACAAGGTCCCATTAAAACCGATTGAACTGGCTCACCCCGATATCTATGTCAAGGGGGGTGATTACCGAATCGAAGATCTCCCCGAAGCCAAACTGGTGGATACTTGGGGTGGGAAAACGGTCACTGTGCAATTTGAGCATCAGCGCTCGACCACAGCCCTTTTAAATAAAATTAAATCGCTTGCCGCTCAAAATCGATAAATCGATTCGACGGTTCAAAGAAAGCTGAAACGTTTTAGACAAAAAGGAACAAAAATGCCTACTGAAGACAAAAAATTGATTTCCGAACAATTGGCCCGTTTTGTCGTATGGACGAAATTTGAAGATATTCCGGAAGAATTGGTTGTTAAGGCACAGCGTCACATTTTGGACTCAGTCGGCGCAGGGATTGCCGGCGCGGTGAGCCCGGAGACGCGCTTGCTCGGAAAAGTCTTCAGCCTGTGCGGAGAAAACGGCGGCGATGTCCCACTTTGGGGTAAAGGCATTAGAGCCTCAGCACGAAATGCTGCTCTGAGTAATGGGGTCTCCTCCCACACGTTTGAGCTTGACGACACCAACGGCTGCGACCATTCCGGTGCGGTGGTTGTTCCTGCTGCCTTTGCCGCTTTAAGTTTGGCCGATCACCCCATTGACGGTAAAGAATTCATCGTGGCGGTGGTTTTGGGTTACGACTTGGCTCGTCGCGCTTTGGAATCCTGCGGTGCCTACGAGCCGCATAACGGTGCGGGTTGGCACTCCACGGGCACCTGTGGTGTTTTCGGAGCCGCGGCTGCCGTTGGCCGCATCATCGGGTTGGATGTTGAAAAAATGCAGGCTGCGCTCGGTATTGCGACGAGTTTTTCCGCTGGCCAATGGTCTTTCGTCCATGACGGCGCCCAAAATAAACGACTTCACGTCGGTAACGCTGCCCATGGCGGTCTCTTAGCCTGCTTACTGGCACGCGAAGGCTTCACCGGTCCGAAATACGCGTTTGAAGAAGTTTGGGGTGGCTTCTCAAAGACTTTTGCACCTAATAGCCAGGATCCTGACGCCTGGCTTCGCGATCTGGGCAAAAATTGGAAACTTGGTCGTGTTTCCATTAAACCACACGCGTCTTGCCGCAGTTCTCACTCGTCAATCGATGCAGTTAATTTAATCATGGCCGCACACGACTTAAGGCCGGACGATATCGAAAAGATTCATATCAAGATCAATCCGTTTGTGCACGGGATGTGCGGTGGCCGAAAACTTGACCCAATGCCCGCAGCACAGATGAGCATCGCTTACGGGATCGCGGCCCGCTTAGTTTTCGGTGGCGCAAACCTCACCGCTTACACACGGACCAATCGCCACGATCCACGCATTCGCCACGCCATGGATAAGGTGGAATTTGAAATTGACCCGACTCAAAAGGATGAGGATGAACCCTTTGTCACGGTCATCACCACAAAGGGCGAAAGCTATACCGAACGGGTCGAGTTCCCGCTCGGCGCACCTCAAAACCCGGTAAGCGACGAAGCCTTAATGAGTAAGTACCGTGACATCGCCGGCATGGTCTTCTCGAGCGATGTTGTTGAAGAGATCGCTGACTTCTTGTTGCATTTGCGTGAAAAAGATAGTTTGGATCCGGTTGTGAAGCTCTTAGGCAGTAAGCCGATTACCACGACCACCTTTGACATCTAAGTGAAAGTCTTGACTTACCTAACAAAATCCCCGCACGGTGCGGGGATTTTCTTTGAGTGGTTAGAGGGGCAAAAGCTGCGATTGCTCTGTTAAATGATGTCGTAACAATTCTGCCGCTTTTTGTGCTTCTCCCATACGAATTGCCCGCAGAATTTCTCTTTCTTGATGAGCGACGTCTAAGAAGAAGCGTCGGTCCATCTTGGCAACACGATCACTGGTTTTTTCAAAATAGGTCACCAAAACCCCGGAAAAGACCTGAAGCACTCGATTGCCGCACCCTTCGAGTAGTAATAGGTGAAATTCCCGGTCATAACGGTCAGCCACAAGTGGCTCATCGGCATGCTCCTCGATTTTTGTCAGCGTCATTTCCAACCTTGAGGCAAGTGCCGGTGTGATTCGGCGACTGACCAGAGGAATCAAAGAACACTCAACCAGCGCCCGAGCTTCAATAAATTCCTGGATGTCAAAATTTGCGACGTCAAACCGCATCTGAATTTGGCTGCGAAGGCTGCTCGCCCCCACTTCGCGCACCGTGGTTCCACGCTTTGGCGTACGAACCAAAATCCCCATCTGCGTCAAAATATCCAATTCTTTACGAATTCGATATCGCGTGACGCCAAAGCGCTTAGCTAATTCTGTCTCTGTGTCAATGCGCTCCCCATTTCGAGCCTGCGCCTGCAAATGATCTCGGATTTTTTCAAACAAATTGTCGTTATTCTGCATTTCGGACATCCGGGTTGAAATGAATAGGCAGAATTATATCCAGATTATTTGCTAACTATCCGATACAAAACCGCTTTTTAGGTAGATTCACTCAGTCTTCAACAATTTGTTTTTGTCGACAATTCAGTGTTTTCCCGAAGCTACGGAGCGATATTTTTTGAGTGTTTTCAAATTTTTCTTAAAGAAAACACTCTCTTATCAACAACACGTTGATGTAACTTGTTAATTTGTCGACATTTGTTCGTTTTTTCGACATTGAAAATTCAACAAAAGGCGAATACGATTACGCCAATTTGTGACAGGGCGAATTTGTGCCTTGTCAAAGTTCGACTCTCTTTTAATAAACCAAGGAAGAAAAAATGGTTGATCTCCAGTTTTGGCTTCAGCTCATTGTCGTGCTCTTCTGCTTGGCCGTTGGCGGTCGCTTTGGCGGCGTCGGCTTGGGTGCTGCAGGCGGATTCGGTGTGAGCATTTTAGTGCTCGGTTTTGACATGCAACCGGGCTCTCCTCCCGTTTCCGTGCTCTTGATTATCACGGCCGTGATCGCTTGTACGAGTGTTCTGCAGGGTTCTGGCGGCTTGGATTACTTGGTCGGCTTAGCTGAAAAATTGCTTCGTAAGTGGCCTCGCGCCATTAACTTCGTGGGACCGATCGTCTGTTCCATTTTCGTGATTTTCGTCGGTACCGCTTACGTTGCTTTTGCCGTGTATCCGGTGGTCGCTGAAGTGGCAGCTTCTGCCAAGATTCGTCCGGAACGCGCGGTATCCGCCTCCGTGATTTGCGCCGGTATCGGTGTGATGGCTAGCCCGATGAGCGCCGCTATGGCGGCAATGGTCGGCATCATGTCGGCTTATGGCTACACGCTGCTTGATATCCTCTCTGTTTCCGTTCCGACATTCTTTATCGCCGTCATCTGCGCTTGCTTGTCTGTTAACTGGCGCGGTAGCGAATTGGAAAAGGATCCCGTGTTCTTGCACCGCGTGCAAACCGGCCAATACACTGAATTGCATGTGACCCATACTGATCGCATCAATGTTGAACCGAGCAAAGCTGCCAAGATCGGCGTGTTGATCTTCGCTCTCGGTATTTTGACTTCTATCACGATCGGTTCTTCTGACACCTTGCGTCCGTCTTGGGAAGTGGCCGGCAAGATCAGCCAATTGCCGATTCCGTCCTTGATTCAAATGGTGATGTTGGCAACCGCTCTTATCATCATCGTGGTTTGCAAGGTGCCGAGCGATAAGTTCGCCTCGGGCTCCGTTTTCCGCTCCGGTTTAATCGGCGTGGTCGGTGTCTTCGGTATCTCTTGGTTGACGGGTACCTTCTTTGATACGCACAAGGACGTCTTCGTTCACTACTTCTCCGATATCGCGAGCTCTTCGCCGATCATCTTCTGCGTGGTCTGCTTCTGCTTTAGCACGGTGATCTTCTCGCCGACGGTGAGTACCACGATTTTGATGCCGATCGGTTTGGCTTTGGGCTTGAATCCGCAATTGCTCGTCGGTATTTGGGCCTCCTGCTACGGTGACTTCGTCATCCCGGGCGGCGCCCAAATCGGTTGCACGGCTTTTGACCGTACCGGTACCACCAAGCTCGGTAGCTTTGTGTTTAACCACAGCTACATGCGACCGGGTCTGTGCTTTGTGGTGAGCGGCACGATCGCCGGTTACTTTATCTCTCAGATTATGCTTTAATTTAAGCGCAAGAATCGCTTAATCAACCGGTCGGGGCTATCCGCTTCGACCGGTTTCTTTTTTAAGACTAACTGGCATTGCAAACCGATTTTTTTGTAAAGATTTCGCTACCTATTTGCTTAGCGCAACAAAACAAAGCTTTGTATACTTTTTGCCGACAACTTATTGGATAATCACGGCTTGTCTGACTGAAAAAGCATCCTGACATAAGAGAAAGGATTAAGCATGGTGGGCATGGACTTTTGGTTGCAGCTTCTAATCGTCCTTGTGTGTTTATTCTATGGCGCACTCAAGGGCGGTATCGCGTTGGGACTCATGGGCGGAGTCGGTCTCATTGTCTTAATCTTTGGCTTTCAACTGCCAGCCGGCAAGCCCCCCATTGACGTCATTCTCACCATTTTGGCCGTGATCTGCGGCTCTTCAACACTGCAATCGGCCGGTGGCTTGGATTGTTTACTACAGCTCGCGGAGCGGCTTTTACGTAAACACCCGCGTTATGTTTGCTTTCTCTCACCTTACGTCTGTTGGTTTTTAACCGTTCTTTGTGGCACCGGTCACGTCGTGTATACGATGTTGCCTGTCATTTACGACATCGCCATTAAAAACAACATTCGCCCCGAACGGCCAATGGCGGCCTCAACCATCGCCTCTCAGATGGGCATTATTTGCTCGCCAGCAGCGGTCGCCACGGTTTCAGCCATTGCCATGCTCGAGGGCTACACCATTAACGGCGAGCCGTTTGACTTTATTGATCTTTTCGCCATCACCATTCCGGGTGGATTTATCGGTGTGTTCTTTGTCGGTTTGTTCTCGATGTTTCGCGGCAAAGATCTCGATAAAGATGAGGATTTTCAAAGACTCATTGCAAAACCCGAGATGAAAAGATACGTCTATGGGGAAACGACCACGTTAATGGACCAAAAATTTAATTCAAAACAGTGGTTTTCTTTATGGCTTTTCCTCGGAATCATCGCATTGATTGCATTGCTTGGCATGAATCCGCAATATCGCCCCATTGTGGCAGGTGCCACGATCACGATGACGTTGGCTATTCAGGTGAGTATGTTAGCTGCAGGTGCGTTAATGATCGTTTTTTGTGGTGTTAAAGCCTCTGATATCGCAAAAAACAGCGTCTTTCGTGCCGGTGCCGTCGCGGTTGTCGCTGTCTACGGCGTCACTTGGATGTCAGATACAATGATTGCCGCTCATTTAGACGAACTGAAAGTTGTCTTACTTCATATCGTTAAAGAGTCTCCCTGGACATACGCCGTGGTCTTATTGATTGTCTCAAAACTGGTCAATTCTCAGGGTGCAGCTTTGGCGATTGTTGTACCTGCTGCATTAAGTGTCGGTGTCCCCCCGGGCATTATTGTTGCCTTTTCCGCGGCCTGTTACGGATACTACATTCTTCCGACTTATCCCTCGGACTTGGCCGCAACGCAATTTGACCGATCCGGCACAACGCATATTGGCCGCTTCGTCATCAATCACTCCTTTATTGCACCGGGATTGATTGGCGTCATTTCGGCCTGTATCACAGGCTACATTTTGGCGACGCTTTATAACTTCGTTTAGAAAAAACTCTCCTATCCTTCGTTCAAGGATTAGGAGAGTTTGAATTGCCGATTAGGTCGTTTTCCAACTACAGAGCGATACTGTAACCCGCCTTACGGGCAAAGCGAATCGTTGCATCCAAAAAGCCTTGCTTGGAGCCGCAATCGTAGCGAATCCCGTCAAAGCGATGCGAGTACGTGCAACCTAAATCAAGCTGAGAGGCAATGGCATCGGTTAACTGGATTTCGCCGCCGACACCTTTTTGCACTTTCTTTAAGCGCTCAAAAATTTCAGGCTCAAGCACATAGCGACCAATCACCGCCAAGGTGGACGGAGCCGCATCCGGATCGGGTTTTTCCACCATGCTGTGCACGCGGCTT
>URFF01000029.1 GCA_900546995.1 uncultured Sutterella sp. | reverse complement strand
CCTCTTTGTCTATCTGCCCGATAACAGTTTCATGGCGCAAGTCAAAGCGATTGAAGGCAATACCGCCACGCTGTGCGTGATCCGTGACTACATGCAATCTAAATACGCGGTCTGGGGTATCACGGCACGCAATCGAGAACAATGCTTCGCCTTGGACCTCCTTATGGATCCAGAAATTGATTTCGTAACCCTTTTAGGTCAGGCTGGGACCGGCAAGACGTTGATCACGTTAGCGGCGGCACTCACGCAAACCCTGGATATGCGGCGTTTTAGCGAAATCATCTTTACCCGTGCGACGGTGAGTGTTGGAGAGGAAATCGGCTTTTTACCCGGCACCGAAGAAGAGAAAATGCTACCCTGGATGGGCGCTTTGGAAGACAACCTTGAAGTGCTCAATAAACAGGAAGGGGCCAGTGATTGGAGCCGCAATGCCGCCAACGATTTGATTCGCAGTCGAATCAAAGTCAAAAGCATGAGCTTTATGCGCGGACGCACGTTCCTTAATAAGTTTGTCATCATTGATGAGGCGCAAAATCTCTCACCCAAACAAATGAAAACACTGATTACTCGTGCGGGCCCCGGCAGTAAGATCGTTTGCCTTGGCAATATCGCACAAATCGACACCCCCTACCTCACCGAAGGGTCATCAGGGCTCACATATGTTGTTGATCGATTCAAAGGATGGGAACACTCCGGTCATGTGACGCTTCAGCGCGGTGAACGAAGTCGTTTGGCCGACTTCGCCAGTGAATCGCTTTAGAGCATTTTGACTCAACATTTGAGCGCCGAAATCTCGGGCGCTTTTTTTGTATTTTGAAATCAAGGCGCTAAACTCATCTAATTAAGACAGACGAGCGAACAAAAATGTCAACCTGGTTATCCGAATTAAACACTGAGCAAAAACTGGCCGCAACCACAACCGAGGGACACATTCGAGTGTTAGCCGGACCCGGTACCGGAAAAACTCGCGCTCTCACGGCCCGTTATTGTTATCTCACCGAAACGCTCGGCATTCCGGCTAGAAATATTTTGTGTGTCACCTTTACCAATAAGGCCGCCGCCGAAATGAAAAAACGCATCCGCGGCTGGCTCGGTGATTTGGATTTAGGTTACATCTGCACGCTGCACGCTTTTTGTGTTCAATTTTTAAAAGAAGAAATTCATTTACTCAATTTTCCTAAAAATTTCATCATCTTAGATACCGAAGACCAACGAGCAGTCTTACTAAAAATTTTTGAAGAGATGGGGCTCACTTTGCGCGAAACCACCGTCAAACAAAAAATGGATGAGGTGCTTGAATCGCGCAAAATGATGGCAGACACCTATATCGACGAAATTTTCCAACTCGATAACAATGACCTGCAAGATCGTATTCGTCGCACCGACACCCTTAACGATGCCATTTTCCTGCGCTATCTGTACGAACAGAAAAAGAACTTTGCCTGTGACTTCAATGACTTAATTAATTTCACAGGGTACATTCTCAGACACTACCCTGACACGCGTGCCAAATGGCAGGAGCGAATCCAATACGTCATGATTGACGAATTTCAGGATATGAGCGCCAGGCAATATGCGATCGCTCAAATGCTCTCAGCCAAACACAATAATCTTTTCATCGTGGGTGATCCTGATCAGACGATTTACACCTGGCGCAACGCTCACGTTAAGCTTTTCTTAGACTTCGACAAAAAGTATCCCGATGCTCAGACAATCGTTTTAACAACGAATTACCGTAGCAGTCCTGAGATTTTGAAAGCCGCGGATACCTTAATTGAAAAGAATCAGTTACGTTATCCAAAACGCCTGACGGCCACAAAAGCGCCGGGACCTTTGCCACTCTTTTTCCACGCTCAAAGCGAAAAAGAAGAAGCCGAATGGATCGCTGACGAAATCGAAAAAGGGATTCAAGAAGGTCAAAGGCCTGATCAATTTGCCGTTTTGTATCGAGCTCATTACCTAAGCCGCGCATTGGAAGAGTGCTTTATGCGTCGATCAATCCCCTACAAGATTTATAGTGGGATTGAGTTTTACGCGCGAAGTGAAATTAAAGATTGCATCTGTTACTTGCGAATGCTTACCCAAGCCGACGATATCGCCTTTTTGCGAACCATTAATGTGCCGTCGCGCAAAATCGGGAAAAAGAAAATTGAGCTTCTTAAAACGGTTGCTGAAGAAAATCAGATTAGTCTTTACGATGCCTTTCAACAAATGGCCTCTCAGGAAAGCTTTCGCTCAACCGGAGCCAAACAATATCTATACGCCATTGAATCGACTCGTCGGGAGTTAGCTACGCTCCCGTTAGGTGAAGTCTTACAAAAGATTTTGGATAGAAGCGGATACGAAAATTATTTGCGACTGCAAGCCGATCAGGAGCGACTCGATAATGTGGCGGAACTCAAACGTGCCGTCAACGAAGCCGGTCTTGATCCGGACGCCACATTGGAAGAATTTCTCACTCAAGCCGCTCTTATGAGTAACCTCGACAACAAAGAAAAACAAAGTGCAGTCAAACTCATGACGATCCACACTGCAAAAGGCATGGAATTTAACCGGGTTTTCATCTGTGGACTTAACGAAGGGGTTTTCCCATCAAGAAAAGTCACAACCGCGGAAGAAATGGATGAAGAAAGGCGTCTTGCTTACGTGGCCATGACGCGAGCGATTGACCGGCTTTATTTAAGTGAAAGCGAAGGCATTAACAACGACAACACGTTTAAGCTACCTTCGCGTTTTATCTTTGATGCCGGAAAAGACAATTTGCAGTTTGTCAGGGAACTGCCCGCGAGTTTTGAAACTCGTTTAAACCGCAAAATAGCTGAACAGTCTCAGGTTCAATTTAATCCCGGTGATCGAATCACGCACCCTGCTTTCGGTGCGGGCACAATTCTTGAAGTCGATACGAAAACACTTTCATATCGAATTCGCTTTGACAAACTTCAAACCGAACGGGACATTCTTTTCAGAGCACCGTTGACGAAATTGGAATCAGCCTAAAGCGCAGTCAAGCACCATCATGATGAGAAAACCGGCCATGACACTTAATGTACCGACGTTGGAGTGTTCGCCCAAATGTGCTTCAGGAATAAGTTCTTCAACAACCACATACATCATGGCACCCGCACTGAAAGCCAAAAGCCACGGCATAAACGGAGTAATCCAAGCGGCCACCAAAACCACACCGATACCGAAAACCGGTTCTGCCAACCCGGAAAGCGCTCCGAACGCAAAGGCCCGCTTGGCGGTATAGCCTTCCTGCCGCAAAGGCAAAGCGACAGAGGCCCCTTCCGGGACATTTTGAATACCCATACCCAATGCTAAGGCAAAGGCTGCGGAGAGCGCAACCGGATCGCCGGTTTGACCGGCAACAACGAAAAGCAATCCCACACTCATCCCTTCGGGGATGTTATGTAACGTCACCGCAAAAAATAAAAGGGAAGCGCGCGATAAACCGCTTTTCGGTCCTTCCGGATCATGTGAGCCCGGGTGCAAGTGAGGTAGGAGTTCATCAAGCAGCAAAAGAAAAAGCACACCCAAAAGAAAACCGCCCGCAGCCGGTAACCACGACGCCGTGCCAGCGGCCTCTGCCGCTTCCATCGCCGGAATGAGCAAACTCCAAACCGATGCGGCGATCATAATGCCAGCGGCTAACCCCAGAGACAACCGATGAGCAAGCTCAGAGACTTGTTTTCTGAATAAAAACACACTGGCGGCACCTAAAGCGGTCATTAAAAACGTAAAGCCGGTTCCCATGGCTGCCCAGCTCATCATCTGAAGTAATTCCATTGTCCTCTCCTTTGAAAAGCCATTGTGTCAAGTTTTGGCTTCCATTGGCAACCTCAGCTCAAAAAACCTTCGCTTTTGTACGCAATTTTTTAAGCAGAAATGTTCAATAGCTTGCTGATTTTGGATAAGAATTTCGCCTTGACCTATTGGACAATATTAAAAACTCAAACAAAAGACTTAAACGAGTTTCTGAATATAAAGGGGGCCATATGAAGAGTCTTTTCAATTTCGCCTTTCTAACGGCATTTTGCATTTCAGGCTCTGTTCATGCACAAACGGTTAGTGTTTCCATGGTTGAAATTCAATCCGGGGAGTTTTTGATGGGAAGCCCGACCACGGAGTTTGAGCGTCAAAAGGATGAAACTCGACACCAAGTATCCATCTCTGCGTTTCAAATGTCTCAATATGAAGTCTCACAAGCTTTGTATGAAAGTGTAATGGGTGTCAATCCAAGTGCCCATATCGGCAAAAATCTCCCGGTGGAAAATTTGACTTGGTTCGATGCCATTCGTTTTTGCAACGCATTAAGTCAAAAAGAGGGTCGACAACCGGCTTATTCGGTTAAAGAAGAAAATGGTCGAATCAGTGTGACTTGGAATAGAAAAGCCAACGGCTACCGACTTCCCACTGAATCCGAATGGGAATACGCCGCTCGCGCCGGTACCACCACTCCCTTTAACACCGGCGAGAATATCAATGCGGATCAGGCCAATTACTACGGCACCTATCCCTATCGCGACCGTCCCAGTCAAACCTATCGTGGAGAAACCGTTCCGGTTGGTAGTTTCACCGCGAATGCTTGGGAGCTATATGACATGCACGGCAATGTTTGGGAGTGGTGTTGGGATCGCTATGGCTCCTATCCACAAGAGCAAATCAGTACTGACCCACAAGGCAATCCCAAAGGCCAGTTGAGGGTCAATCGCGGCGGAGGTTTCAACGACTTCGGTAAACACCTCAGAAGCAGTTATCGTGCCGCTCAAAATCCATCTAATAAAAGCTTCGATATCGGCTTACGCTTAGCCCGAAATGTCGAATAAGGAGAATCGCATGCTGAATCGACGTCGTTTCATTGCTTCACTGACGCTATCCTCATTAGCACTAGCAGTCAACAGTGCCTTTGCGCAAACCGCTCAAAAAGCGAATAAGTTAATTGTCTTTTTCTCCTGGTCCGGCAACACACGCTACATTGCCAATCTCTTACGAGAGAAAACCGGCGCTGATCTTTTTGAAATCGAACTTGAAAAGCCGTACTCAAGCAATTACAGCCAGTGCCTTGATGAAGCTAAACGCGATCAGCGCCAGGCTGCTCGTCCGCGCATTAAAAATCAAATCGCTGACATTGCACAATACGACACGATTTTTATCGGCTACCCCAATTGGTGGGCGACCATCCCCATGCCCATCGCAAGTTTTTTAGAAAGCTATGATTTGTCCGGTAAGCGAATCGCGCCGTTTTGCAGTCACGGTGGCGGACGGTTGGGACAAAGTGTCACAGACATATCAAAATTAGCCCCGAACTCCGAAGTTTGCGAAGGATTGTCCGTGCACTACCAGGGCGGTTCGGATTTGGAAGAAAATATGGATCGTTGGCTAAAAGCCAATGCTTTGATTTAACGTCCCTGTAAACATATGACCGAAACGAAGCTTCTACGAACCCTTGATATCACGATGCCGTTACTTTTTGTCGCGGCACTAGGCGCTCGAATAACCGGTGTCATCGCTCATGAACTGATCGGTTCGTTCCTTTGCATGCTTTTTCTCACGCATGGGTTTATTCACCGCTCGTGGTATCTCTCAATGTTTGATGGCCGCTTCGGTCTAAGGCGACTATTAAGCGCCGCGATTAACGCACTGCTATTGGTGGGTGCCTTGATCGTCTTTGCCACAGGGCTCATTTTGTCGCCCGAACTATTCCCAATAATTGGGATTGACTCCGGAATGCTCACCCGACAAATTCATTCACAGACCTGTTACTGGATGATTATTTTATTGGGCATTCACCTCGGGCTTCACGGCTCAATGATCAGTCGTCTTTTCGGTCACTCTTTACCTAATTGGGGAAAAACGCTTTTATTCGGTCTTTTGAACTTATTAGGCATTTACGCATTTATTGATCGAGGCCTTTTTGAAAAGTTGTTTTATGGTTTTGCTTTCGACTTTTGGGATCCCGCGCTACCCGCTCTTTTATACTTTCTCTACTATGCATCAATTGTTGTTTTAGTCTGCTGCATGACGGCTTTATTGGATCGTCTTATCAGTCGCAAAGATCGAACGCTTTTCGGCTGAGCCACTAACCAATACGAAAAAGGCGCTACCGAGAGCGCCTTTTTCGCAAAGAGAAAATTTTCTAAACCACCATCATGACGATCATCGTTCCGATCATCATAAACGCGATTGCAACTTTCGCGGCAATACCGGCAATCATACCCACCCAAGTGGCCCAACTCACCTTGGTGGCTTTACGCATGTCACGATGACCGATCATTTCACCAACGAAAGCACCAATTACGGGGAATAGGAAAATACCGATTAATCCGAAGGGAATACCGATAATCGTCCCCACAAGAGCCCCAGTCAAACCTAGTTTCGTTGCACCGGCTTTTTGTGCCCCCAACGTTTGACTGGCCCAATCAATGGCAATGGAGATTGCGGTGAGGACACCAAGGAAAATCAATGTTCCTGTTCCCATATGAACATAGCCATCCATGTGGGAGATAATCCAACCGCCGATAAAAATCATTGGGATACCGGGCAAAGCCGGCACAATCGTTCCGGCCACACCGCAAACGATAAAAACAACCGCTAGAGCATAGGCCCCATAGGTTATCAAAGCTTCCATCATGGTCTAGGTCCTCGCACGATTCTTAAATTGCGTAAATTCACCAAAGAAGGTCAAGTCAATCGTCCCGGTCGGCCCATTACGTTGCTTACGAACAATGGCTTCTGCGTCTCGTTCCTGATCGGTATCCTTTAACTGCTCGTTATAAACCACATCACGGTAAAGGAAAATGATCACATCGGCATCCTGTTCAATAGAACCGGATTCACGTAAGTCACTCATCATCGGGCGTTTGTCAGGGCGGCGTTCCAAGTCGCGGTTTAACTGCGACAAGGCAATGATCGGACAATTCAATTCCTTGGCAAGAAGCTTCAATCCACGAGAAATCTCGGAAATTTCCAAAGCTCGATTGTCCCCTCGGCCTTCGCCCGACATCAATTGAAGGTAGTCGATCACAATCAGCCCTAAACGCTTCACTTCGCGAGACAAACGTCTTGCGCGGGAACGTACAGCGGAAATGGTTAAGCCTGATGAATCGTCAACAAAGAAATTTTTCGAATTGGCAATATCGGTCACAGCCGCGCTCATGCGTTGAGCATCATCGCCTTCCAATCGACCGCTACGCAAATGTTCAAGCTTGACTCGCTGATAGGAGCTGATCAAACGCATGGCCAACTGCTCGGCGGGCATTTCCATCGAAAAGATCGCAACGGGCATGCCGGCTCGCATTGCCACAAATTCGGCGATATTCATCGCGAAAGTGGTTTTACCCATGGCGGGGCGCCCTGCCACAATAATGAGTTCGCCCGGATGCATCCCCTTGGTGAGGCGATCCAAATCGATAAAGCCGGTCGGCACACCGGTCACGGGATTCGTGCTCTTGGAGTTATAAAGTTTTGTGACCTGATCGGCCACCGCCGCCAACGGCTTGGAAATCGGTTTTAGCCCCTGGTCAGAGACCTGAGCGTCTTCGCTGATTTTAAAAATCGAGCTTTCTGCGCGATCCAGAATTTCCGTGGTATCCAACCCTTTGGTATCCAACGCCATATCAACGATTTCAGAGCCAGCGGTCACCAAGTGACGCAAAATGCTACGCTCACGAACGATTTCAGCGTATCGGCGCGCATTGGCGGAGTTCGGCGTATTCATGGCCAACGAGTTTAAAAAACTCTTTGTGCCTTCCTGCCCCAAACCGACGGATGTCATTGACTCATTGACCGTCAAGACGTCAGCGGGACGTCCGGACGTAATGAGTTTAACGATGTGTTCGTAAATACGACGATGATCGCCCCGGTAAAAATCTTCGGGCGAAACGACGTCGTTAACCAAGTCAAAAACACGATTATCGATGAGCAAACTGCCTAATAGGCCTTGCTCAGCTTCCGTGGAGTGCGGTGGCAGCCGCACGGTTTCCGTTGCGTTATTTATCGTCTCTTGTGGCATCGCTATCCCATCATAAATAATTCTTTCAAACGCTCTGATTTTAACAGAGGGGTTCGGGCAAAATTAAACTCTGCCCGCATTAATTACCATTGGCGGACTTTTGTTACAACTTCCTTAACGCTCCGTTCAGACACAGTCTTTGAGCCGTGTCGCCAAACCGCCGAAACGTTCCGTTTTGTGAGTGACCGATTGCCGCACGGTTAGTGGGGAAGCCAAGAGGAACACCTCACGCTTGGCTCGAGTGACCCCAGTATAGAAAAGTTCTCGCGTACACATCGGCGAATCACTTTCATGAGGCAAAATCACCGCCACATGATCAAATTCAGAACCTTGTGATTGGTGAATGGTCATGGCATAAGCGGGATCAAAAGCCGGCAACAACCCAACGGATAATCGTCTTTTGGCTTGTGCGTCGAAAATCACTTCAAAGTGATTGGCATCGCCGGCAACCGGCACAACCACACCGACATCACCGTTAAAAACATTTAATTCGTCGTTATTGGCGCGAACGATGATGAGTCGTCCGGGATAAAACTCGCCGACATAGCGATTACCCAAAGCCGTTTTCATGTACTCTTCAGCCCACTGATTGATCGCATTAACGCCATCGGGCCCTTCGCGTTGCGCAGCGAGCACTCGAAAACGCTCTGCGGTTC
This sequence comes from uncultured Sutterella sp., assembly GCA_900546995.1. GTDB lineage: Bacteria > Pseudomonadota > Gammaproteobacteria > Burkholderiales > Burkholderiaceae_F > Aphodousia. The sequence continues at coordinate 12,125 of URFF01000029.1, read as the reverse complement.
GAAAAAGCTTCGAAGCGCACACCGACCAATCAATGCCTGCCGTTTTGAATTGCTGAGCGACCGAAAGCAATTCATCCAAAAACGGTTTTATCCAACTGACAAGCTCAGGATGAACAGCCGCTTTAAGCGCTCGGCGTCTTTCCCACCGAATACGATCTCGGAATTCTTCGCTCGATTGTTTATCAAAAAGGGCACTGAAAGCGGTCTCATCGAAAGGTTTGTCGCTATTAATGGCAGCAGCTAATAATCCAATTCTCGACTTTTCATCGAAGCGATAACTCTTCGTTAACCGCCCCACGCAATCTTTAAGCGCCCCCGCCGGATCGGTTAAATCCGCGAACACGGATCCCGGTCCCACGGCAGCCAATTGGTAGCGATCACCTAAAAGGATGACTTGCGTTCTTTTTGAGTCAATCACGTCAAATAAGCGTAAGGCCAGGTGTAAATCGATCATTGACGCTTCATCAACAACTAGATAATCCACTTCCAGAGGATTGGTTTTCGAAGGCCGCGTTCCTGCGGAAGTGGGACTCACCAACCATTTATGAATGGTGCGAGCTTTTAATCTTCCCTCTTGGCGAGCCTTGCTCAGATGAGAAAAAAGCTTTTTATCGGATGCGTTATCTAAAGTTGAAAGAACCGATTCCATCACCCGACCCGATGCCTTTCCCGTCGGTGCCGCCAAACCAATCACCGCATCCGTTTTATTGTCAAGAGCGCACTCCAATAGCTTAGCCACCGTTGAGGTTTTCCCCGTACCGGGGCCGCCCGTGATCACAGCGAATCCATGCGGCAAAACGCGTTTGATCACCTCGGCTTGTTCTTTTGAGGTTTGACCGTTTCTAAGAAAACCCGTCAATAAGGATGATGTTCGAATACTGTCTTGGGCGGTTAACTGGGTGAACGCCAAAATTTTTCTCGCCAAAGCCCATTCTTCACGATATTGACGCAAGAGATAAAGCCTGGCTTGAGACCGATCCATTCGGTCAATCACAACGGCCGCTTTTGCCCCTAACGGGGCTTCTGTTGCTGTCAGCTCGGAGCGGTCACACATTAATCCGACATCCATGAGCGTTTTTAATTCGGTTTCGGTTAGCGTCAACTCCCCCTCGTTATCAAATAACTCCGGGTAGTCAACAATGCGAACCGGAAGACAGATATTGCCTGCCGCAAGCGTCTCGCTAAGCGCGTTCATGAGCTTGAACCAACAAGCAGGAGGTTCAGTCAAAAACGTCTTTTTCGACCGGCAAACCGTACGCCAAAGAGCCGTCGCCAGTTCGGTATAAGCCGTTAGTCGCTTCTCATCAAATGGCATCGCTTTTCTCCTTAGCGCACCGCAAAAATTCGTTCACTTTCTCTTGACTGAATCCGTTTTTGAAGAAGTCGTCCAAACACTCAATGAGCAAAGGATTCACTTCATCAACCCAAAGTCCTCGCCCAGGATGATCCGAGGAGACGCCCCGAACAAAAACATAAACGGCCCCGGCAATATCGGCATTGAGCCCCCGGCTCTTCAAATATCGACGCAAGGCGACTAAATACAGTAAATATTGAAGTGTGTAGTGATGCTCCCGCATTTGAGAAGCGACATACTCTTCGGTGTAATCTTCAGCCTGATACACCCCGGAACGATTGCTCTTCCAGTCCAACACCCAATATCGCCCGTTCTGATCTTGGAAAGCCAAATCAATAAAGCCCACAAGATACCCCTTAAGGTCTTTGTCCAAGAGGGTCGGTACGGCATAGGGTTCACCAAAAGCGTCCAACACTTTTTTCAAATTGGCTGCACTGGCGATGTCACGCCCCTGAATCGGGGAGCCTATCGGCATCACAAAAGGCATTTCCGCTAGACGTCGATTCTCGTCAATGTCACATAAACGGAAAGTCTCCTTTTTTCCGACCGTGATCGGTGTCGTCAAAGTGTCGATGAGCATTTGGACGAAAAGTTGCCCTGCCTCATCAAAGGCACAGGATTTTTCCAGCATGACCTTATAGGGTCGAGTGATGTCTTTCACAAAATCATTTAATTTGGCATAAGCCGCTTTGTCACCTGCCGCTTGGTGCGCCAAATCGAAGTCGACCTTTTCAAAAAGTTCATGCATACATAGACCGAATTCGGTACCGCCGGCGATTTTCAGGAGTCCCTTGGGCAAAGGGTCATGAATTTCTTCACTCGAAGCACTGGCAATTTCTTCCACGATCAGTTCGTTATCCGGTTGCAAGTCCTCCAACCGAGACTCATTAACCATCCGTGTGATAGACGTGAAGCTGGAATTGACCCAATCGGCTTTCCTTGCCGAGGCTTCTGCGGAGCTGATATCGATTTTATCCTCGTTAAAAGACTCAACTTCGGGCGCCGAAAAATCCAACTCACGGTCATATTGAATACGGAAAAGTTCAGTGGGCGAAACCGAACGCCCGCAAATTGATTGCAATCGGTCAAAAAATGCTGGTCCCAAGTCATGAAGTCGCTGAAGGATTCTCGATTGCAAGTCTTTCAAAGCCTCGTCACCACTTTGGCAACTCGGGTCCATTTCACGAGTGAGGATTCTCAAATAAGGACTTCGTCGAGTGTTAAACGTCCAATTGTTCCCTTTGGATGTTTGCATTAGAGGCAACACCACTCGTTGCGAGGCACGCGTCAAAGCAACATAGGCCAATCGATACTGCTCCAGTTGCGCCTCATCAGGTGCTTTAAAAAGTCCACTCTCGGTTTTATCAATCGGTTCGTGAGACAAATACAAAGTAGTTTGACCGTTTTCCGGGACTTTAATGATGTTGTCCGATTTGTCAGACTTCATCTGATTGTATGCGCCGACCAAATACACCACGGGATATTCCAATCCTTTACTTTTGTGAATGGAAACCACTGTCACCAAATCCGCATCGCTTTCCACGCGAAGATTGCGCTCCTCAGGTGCCGCATCACTTTTCATCTCACGCTCATACCAGCGGGTGACTCCGGCAAGCGTTTTCAATGAATGAGCCTGTTGCTGCAAAAGTTCAATGATGTGATGATAATTCGTGAGACGCCTTTCCCCACCTTGCTCAAGAAGCAAACGCTCTTCGGTTTTGAAAGTGCGCAATATCAAAGCAAACGCTGCAGCAATTCCCTGGCTGGAAACGATTGCAGCAGACTCAGTCAATGTCTCACGAGCCTGAGCTGCGCAGCGGTCTGCTTGATCGGTGCTATCGCCCTTATCAAGAGTCTTTAGCGCATCGCCGGCAATCGTATTTAACCGCTCACCCACGATTCTCGTCGAACGTGCGAAACGCATGAGTTTCAAATCATCAGGTGAATGCATGGCCTGCATGATCGCCAAGATTTCAGCCGCCTCTTCGCTTTTAAAAACGTCGCCGTTATTTTCATACCGAACGCGGATACCCTCGCGGTTTAATTCGGCAGCCACCCGATCGGCATCTTTGTAAGAACGCACCAATAGGGCAATATGATTGGCGCGAAGACGAATCTGTTTCTCCGTGTCGACATAAACTTCATGCCCCAAAAGCCGCTTGATGTCAGCGCATACCCAACGCGCCTCACAATCACGAACTTCCTCAATCTTTTTAAAGTATGACTGGTCATCCGAACGCAACACTTCAAAAACAGGCAGGGGCGAATAACCCTCAGCATCCCTTTGCAATAAGGGCAAACACTTTGCCCCCGACTGCACCTCATCGTAAAGGATTTCCTCGGTGAAAAAGGCCGATCCCGGTTGTGCTTCGTTAATGAAAAAACTATTAAAAACACTGACTAACGGCGGTGTCGACCGATAATTACTTTCCAACCGATAGGTATTGTTAAGTTCCTTTCTCGCCTGAAGGTACGTATTTAAATCAGCGTTACGAAATTCATAAATGGATTGTTTGGGATCACCGACAAAAATGACGCTTTGAGGATAACCCGCGCTCGATTGCCCTTGAGGCGGTAAAAAAAGCGTTCGGAAAATATCGTACTGCACAGGATCCGTGTCTTGAAACTCATCAATTAAAACGGCATCAAAACGCTTGCGAACATTTTGAACAAACGGATCATTTTGCAGCTCTTTTTGCATGTCGGTCAAAATATCGTTAAACGTACGAATACGCGCTTGCCGTTTGGCTTGAGCTAAGGCATCAGGCATCGTGTCAATAAAGTCTTGCAATGTTTGTGTGACCGCTTTTGACAAGGCCACCCGTTGTACCTTTTTCGACTTTTTGTCTGTCTTTTCCAATTGATAGTCAATCACCCGAACCTGAGCTCCGACCGGCATCATTTGCAAGGCATCGAGTTTTCCTGCCCAATTCGCATTATTTGACAACAAGGCCTTCTGATCGTCTGAATCACCAAATTGAGCCAGACGCTTACGCAAAAAATTTTCGATTAGTTCAGACTTGATGGTCGAATCATCACCGATCTCGTAACCGAACCCCTGAGAAGCGGAAAACTCATTTTCGGCCAACATCTGCTGACAAAAACCATGGATCGTTGAAACTTGGCATTCGTCAAACGATTCAATCGCCTCATCAACTCGGGCTTGAGTCAATAATCCCTCACGATTCCAACGCCGACAAAGCTCGCCGAACTCTCCGTCAATTAACGTCAAGTCTGAACGACGCATGGCTTCAACGACTGTCATGAGCAACGCTCTGATACGAGCTCTGAGTTCCGCGGCAGCCGCTTTGGTAAAAGTCACTACTAAAATGCGGTTAAGCGCAATCTTTTTTTCAAAAACAAGCCGCATGACAGCATGGATTAATGAAAACGTTTTTCCCGTGCCGGCACTGGCTTCAATCAACATGTAGCCATCAAGATCTGTTTTATCCCATTGGAAAACGGATGTTGTTTTTGTCTCAGACATGAAAACCGCCTTATTAAATGCCTAAAAGCTTTTGAATCATTGAATCGAACTCTGTTCTTAGCTCTTGAGCGGACTTTAAGTCGCTTCCCCGCCATAAAAGCGTTTGTACGTCATCGCTGTAGGGTGAGCTTAACGCCAAAATATTTTCAGTCACCGCCACGTAAGCATCGAAAATTTTTCCGATCACCTCTTTGGCTGTCGCTTGTGGATATGCGGGCCAATCAACGATAGTGGCTTGCTCCCCGTTTAGACCGATGAGTAATTTGGCGGAATAGGCAAAACCAGCGGCGTTGAGCGCACAAAGTCTTAACAACACCCTCACTCGTTGCGCCTTACTGAAAACCTCATCAAAAAGAACGCGCTTTTTCGCTTTATTTTCATCTGAAGTTTCCTCAGCATCAATTTCATAAACTTGGTTTAAATTAACACTGATATTCTTAAACTGGCGGTTTTCAAAACCGGGGATTTCCAATACGGTCGACACGGGCGAAAGAACCGCTTTACTAAGAAAAGCATTTTTCAAAGAAAAAGCCGAATACCAATTCTCAACAATGGCCTGATAGCTATTATGCCGTGTGCCGAAAGCGCCCTTGGTTGGATCCAGTTTCATTTGTTCGAGTATTTCGTTTGCCGTCACCCCACTTTCAAATGACTCAAAAACATCTCGCCGCAAAAGCGATTGAGTAAGCGCTGACGTGTCGGGCTTGATTGAAACCGCTTCCGGTTCTTCCCCGTTAAACCGCGACAACCCCAAGCGCTTGGCTAACCAAGTCGGGGTATCGGTATAAAAGGCGATGAGCTCTTCAAGCGCGATCGTTTCACTATCAAACAGACTTTCACTTAAAGCGCCTTGCGCAAAGGGCTCTTCTTCATGAAGTTTCGGCAATCGGTGGGCAAGGCATAATGAGTCAAAAAGCGTTTTATCCGAACTTTTCCAAAACCGGACGGGATCCGTTGAAAAATTCTTTAAACTCGCTGCCGAAAGCGCGATTTCCGTTGCCAAAGCCCGATCCCAATCCCCAACACCCACATTCGTGTTGGTATTGATGAGTTCCAAGAGATCATGAACCAACGGTGAAGGATCTTTGGGCGCTTTCTTATTGACCCCAACACTATAGGAAATCACCAAATAGCGACGAGCCGAAAAGACCAAGTCAAGAAACACATTGCGATTGTCACGGCGACTGTCCCGATCCCCCTGACGGTGCAACTGACTGATCCCCATCAGATTAAACTCTTCAAAATGTTCGCGTCCGGGAAAAGCGCTATCTTCATTAAGGCCTAACATGATAATGGCCTTAAACGGGATGCGGCGAAATGCCGACATACCGGCAAACGTGACGACCCCTCGACTGATGCCCCCCGAAGCGCTCTCACCCAACGCATCCGAGAGCGCCTGCCAATACACCTCAAAGGGAAGCGTTACCCCTTCATAAACTGTCATCCCCAGCCAAAAATCTCGTAATCTCGCTTTGATCTTGGCTAAACTTTGCTCCGCGGCACGAGCACCGAAAAAGCGATCTAAAACCTGACCGGTCCAATCAATCCAATCCGACACCGATGAAACGTCTGACACTTTAAGCCATGCATCATAGGTTTCTGAGAGCTTTCCGCTTATTGTCAATAAGGTTTCAAAAAGTTTGGACAAATTGTGAATGTCACTAAAAGGAGCCGATTGTGAACGGCGCACGGGAATGAGATCGTAGGTCGCAAAGCCTCTGCCTTCTGTGACAAATCCCCAACTCAAGCGCTCGATTGCTCTTTGTAGCGTGCCTTCAAACACCTCCTCACCGGGGTCATCTTCGGCTTGCACTTTTTGAATTTGTTTTTCCGACAACCCGTTGCGAAAACCCGCCTCGAGAAGCCATCCTTTTAAAACCGACAAATCATCCAATTCAAGTCCGAAAGTCTCGGCCACCAAGGGTAACTCAAGCCAAGACTCAAGCGAAGCCATTGAAATACCCTCACTCATCATTCCTCCCAGTTGGATCAGGGCATCTCCTGCGCTTGCCTCGTCGGTATTTTTTTGACCGGCGATGCGGTAATCAATGCGCCGATCGGCCGGCAACGACGCGAATGTGGCATGCACCGCGGGTGCCAATGCATCAATATCAGGCGTCACCACCAGGATATCCGATGGTTTCATATCCTGATTTGAGCTTAACATCGCGTGAATCATATCGACCGCGTTTTCCACTTCTCGCGTGAGCGTCGGCGCCTTCACGAGACGAATCGAATGATCATCCGGATTGATGACTTTCGGTAAAACTGCCGCCTTGTTTTCCAAAATTGCCTGTTGAACGGCATGCAACACGCTGGCTTGTCCCGGATCAGAGAGTGCGAGATTTAAGTCCGATCGGGACACTTGCGCTTGCACTTTCAGTGATCGCCAATCCGTTAACAGTGCCTGAACGCTCGGATAATAAGCATGACTATATATCGGTTTGTAAACCAAAGACGGATCATGGGTTTCAGCCCCCGTATCCTCCGCGAAGACATTGAAGCGATTAATCATCGCTCGAGTGGCTGCCGCATTTCGGCGTAAAAACAAAAGCGTTTTTTCTTCCCTTTCGTTCTGCTCATTTTCTGGATCGTAAGCATCGAACCAAAACGCCTGACAAGGATTAAAAAGGTAGACATAAACGTTACACCCAAGGTCATTTAAGACTTTGAATATCGGCAGAGCCATCGGCGAGAGGGCCATTGGCATGAAGATAAACAATGATTCGGGTTCGTTTGCTCGAATTTCCCTTTTGAGCTTGTTGTAATCGCTAAAACGATCAAGAACGGTTAACGGGTTATTGGCACGATCGGACTGTGCCAAGCGCTGATGAATTGCTTTCCATAAATCACGCTGCCACTCATAATCGGGTTGCTCGGCGAGGATTTCCTTTTCGCCGGGCTTGGCCAGTCGCCGGTAGTCGTCTGACACCTGAACACCCATCCACTCGAGCACCCAATCCAATCGGTAGTTGACATATTGCGCAAAGGTGTCGGCTATTCGGCTAGCCAACTCATAACGAGCCAGCTCCGCGGTACGATTCGTTTTAGCGTGTTCGAAAAAACGATTTAATCGCGGATAGCGGTTCGTGAAATCATCGCTCAAAATCGAATACAAAAGCCAAAGAAAATCCGACGATGTACTGCCTTCGGTCAGATTGCTGGCAAGATAATGCGACAACCAAGCGCCGACCGTTTGAAATTCGATTCCGGCACAGACTCCCCATGCCTCGGAGAGATCCCTCGTTAACTTTTCTTGCAGTGTTTGGGTTCCGACAACGACTTTCGCCGATGGAAACGGTTTGGACGAAGCCGCAAAATAAGCTTCCAAGTCAACCCTAAGGTAGGTTTGCAATACCTCATACGCATTACTGTAGACAACGTTAAACATGGGTGCTAATCGAAAAGGTTCGAAAGAAGGTATTTTAGCGAATGAGGTTATTGTCAAATCACATGTTTCAGAAATCGACGTAAAAAAAATCGGTCCGGATTTCGAAAAATCCGAACCGATCGCAATCATCCGGTGAATGGATAATTAAGCTTCAGCAACCACCTTAACCGTGATTTCAGCGGTGATGTCGGTCATCAAACCGATCACAACCGGGAATTCGCCGATCATCTTGATAGCGCCGAGCGGCATACGAACTTGAGCCTTCTTCACTTCAAAGCCTTGAGCTTGCAAAGCTTCAGCGATGTCCGCATTGGTCACAGAACCGAAGAGGCGTCCGTCAACACCGGCCTTGCTGGCGATTTCGACCACGTCGCCGTTCAACTTGGCAGCCACAGCTTCTGCGGCGGCGATGCGTTCGGCTTGAGCGCGTTCGAGTTCAGCACGGCGGGCTTCGAATTCAGCGATAGCAGCTTCAGTAGCACGCTTAGCACGCTTCGTGGGGATTAAGAAGTTACGGGCGTAACCATCTTTAACCTTCACAACGTCACCCAAATCACCGAGGTGGGTAATCTTTTCAAGAAGAATAACTTGCATTTGATTAACTCCTCACTCGATTATTGATTGTCCGTGTACGGCAACAACGCCAAGAAACGAGCACGCTTGATAGCCGTATCCAATTGACGTTGATAGTGAGCCTTCGTACCCGTCAAGCGGGCCGGCATGATCTTGCCGTTTTCTTGGATGAAGTCACGAAGCGTTTCAACATCCTTGTAGTCGATCATTTCGACGTTTTCAGCCGTGAAGCGGCAGAATTTCTTGCGCTTAAAGAGCGCATTTTGTTGGTTGCCACGGCGCGGCTTACCCTTGCCCTTTGCACCAAAAGCCATTTTTAAACTCCTTGTGAGTATTGCGTAATATAAACGATCAATTGTCGTGAGCGTTGAGAACGAGGCGCCAAAAATCCGGTGAGCTTAAACACGGAACCCAACGGTTCGGCATTAAGCGCTTGAGCGATTTCTCCGCAAGCTTTCGCTGCGAAATCAAACTCGAGTTTACGATCGGCGCCAGCCTCTTTTACAACACTGATGTGGTGAAACACCACCTCTAAAACCGCAATCCCAGCCGGTGTGTACCGCATCTCGGATTTTTGCGTGAACTCGCCGAATAATTCGATCCTGTTCACCGGTTTCTCGACAATTCTGATTTAGTTAAACAAACGATTAAGCCTGAGCTTGAACCGTTTCAGCGGCTTCAGCAGCTTGAGCTTCTTGAGCGTGAGCGGCTTCCGTCGCGGCCTTCTTTTGTTCTTCCTTTTCGACGACCTTCATCATCGGAGAGGGAGCCGTTTCGGCCTTCTTCATCTTGATCGTTAAATGACGCAACACGGCATCGTTGAAGCGGAAGCCGTTTTCGATTTCAGCCAACGTTTCGTGAGTGCATTCAACATTCATGAGAACGTAGTGAGCCTTGACCAACTTGTTGATCGGATAGGCCAAGGGACGACGACCCCAGTCTTCAACGCGATGGATCTTGCCACCTTGTTCGACAACAAGAGCCTTGTAGCGTTCGATCATAGCGGGAACTTGCTCGCTTTGATCCGGGTGCACAATAAAGCAAATTTCATAATGACGCATTGGAATTGTCTCCTTACGGAAAAAGCCACCTAGAGCGTCCATTTCTAGTGTGGCAAGGACAGAAAAAACGGGATTATAGGATACCCGTTCGTCTAATGCAAGGTTTTTTCAAGATTTTTCCTGAAAACCGCCCGCATGATATCACTTTGGGAGCAAAGTGGAAATCCTTAACCTCTTCTGAATTCAAATGAATCGAAAAGCGCTTCGAGCTCTTGAATAGTTTCCTGAGACGGATACTCATAGCCGACATTTTCAAAAGGTAATGAGAGCTCCTTCGGGGCTCGGTAAATCTGTAAGGCATAGCGCTTAACACCTAGCGCAGCTAACTCTTTAGCAAGCTCAATCACTTTTTCATCCGGCAGGTACGCCGGGTGAGCCGTCGTTCGGCATTCATAATCAATGCCTGCCGCCTGAATCAATTTCAAGCTTTTAAGTGCAGCCTCATGAGGATGTCCCTTCTTTAGACCTGTGATGTAAAGATAAGCATCCGGATCAGTAAAGGAAGCTTTCACATCCAATCCCACCCAATCAACTATGCCAAGCACCTTCTCAAGATGTTCGGGATAGCAACCCGAGGTATGCAATCCCACTAAGTACCCCATGGCTTTAACCCGACGCACTGCCTGCGGCAAGGCGGGATCCAATGTCGGTTCGCCGCCTGAAAAGACAACGGCATCAAGCAGTCCGTGACGTCTTTTAAGCAGGCTCTCCAGCTCATCCCAGCTGCTATGCACGTAACCTTGCGCAAATTCTCTTGGCTGCATCATCGGGTTATGACAATACAAACAACGCCATGGGCAGCCTTGAACAAAGGCGACAGCGGAAAATTTACCCGGATAGTCCAAACTCGTGTAAGGCGTGATGCCTGCGATTTTCAAAGAACGCGCGAGTTCTTCATCTTCGCTCATAATGGGTTCCGAAAAGAATAAGCGCAGCGCCTCGATTAAGCTTGGCACTGCGCCACAACGATTAAAAAACTAGTGTTGAGCGATTTTTTCGTCCAAGTGGCACTTACTTTCGACAAAGCACTTGCGTTCTTCAAATTCGCCTTTTTTACCAACGTTAAACGAGGAAACCGGACGGTGATAGCCCATCACGCGAGTCCAGACCTCACAAGGTTGACGTTCTTTATCGTCTAAACGGATTTCTTCTTTTTCAGACATCATCTTTTCCTTAAAAAATCAATTAAGCCACATCGTCGCAGCTTGAGTCAGCACATTTTTTCGCCGCCTCGGCTTTTTTCTTTTGAATGAGCTCCGCGTCGCAAATCGGACAGAAATCATGCCGACCGGAGATATAACCGTGCTTGGGACAAATGGAAAATGTCGGCGTCACGGTGAGGTACGGCAAACGGAAGCGAGTCAACGAACGACGAACAAGTTCCTTACAGGCCTGAGCCGAGCTCACGGCATCGGCCATATAAAGATGCAAGACCGTTCCGCCCGTGTACTTGCGCTGCAAATCATCTTGCATTTCCAACGCCAAGAACGGATCATCCGTAAAGCCCGCCGGCAATTGCGAGCTATTCGTATAGTAAGGGTTGGAAGGCGTGCCGGCCTGCAAAATATCCGGGAAGCGTTTGCGGTCTTCTTTGGCAAAACGGTACGTTGTGCCTTCAGCCGGCGTTGCCTCAAGGTTATACATATGCCCGGTTTCTTCTTGGAATTGCACCATGCGCGCTCTTACGTGATCGAGTAGGCCCAAAGCGAATTGATGGCCCCAATCATCCGTGATGTCATGCTCGTCATTGGTGAAATTGCGAATGCACTCATTAATGCCATTGACCCCAATGGTGGAGAAATGGTTGCGCAACGTGCCCAAATAACGCTTCGTATACGGGAAAAGGCCCTGATCGATGTGACGTTGAATGACTTTACGCTTAATCTCAAGGCTCGTTTTAGCCAAATCCATCAAATGATCCAAGCGTTCGTAAAGCCCCTTTTCATCACCTTTGAACAAGTACCCCAGACGAGCGCAGTTGATGGTGACCACACCTAAGGAACCGGTTTGCTCGGCCGATCCGAAAAGACCGTTTCCGCGCTTTAACAATTCCCGTAAATCGAGCTGCAAACGACAGCACATGGAGCGGATCATGTTCGGCTTTAATTCCGAATTGATGAAATTTTGAAAGTACGGTAAGCCATACTTCGCTGTCATTGCGAAAAGACGAGTGGCATTTTCACTATCCCAATCGAAGTCCGGTGTGATGTTGTAAGTCGGAATCGGGAACGTGAAAACACGACCCTTGGCGTCGCCTTG
>URFF01000028.1 GCA_900546995.1 uncultured Sutterella sp. | reverse complement strand
CTTTTTAAGCCTTTTTCAACCAATCCTAGAGGTCCATTTTTCGTGTCCCACATCAGAACAATCAACACTTCTTCAAAATATACTTTGAAATTACAGGAAAAAGGGGTTGTTCGAAGAATGTTTTGAATTACAGATAAGCAAGATTGTTTTAACAAACATCGCCAAGTGATCAAGCGTGTTAATTAGCATTTGTCACATAAAAATTAATAAAAGTGTGATTTTTCTCACACAAATATTAATAATTATGTGATTTTTCCGAACAACTCAAACAGTTTGGACTGTCGCTCGAAGAGGAATGTTGGCTTTAGTGATGTTTAAAAAACGATTATCAAGCCATCAGATACGGCAATTTTCTTAACAGAAAGGAAAAAAATCTTTATAACCCCTTCAAATGCGAAGGATTCCCGTTAAAATCCACGTGTTTGGAAATAAGGAGAGCCTTGTCATGGCCAAGATTGAAAATGTCCTGCAAATGATCCAGGACAACGATGTGAAGTTTGTTGACCTTCGATTTACCGACATTAAGGGAAAAGAGCAGCATGTGAGCATTCCTGCTCGCGCTGTCGATGAAGACTGGTTTGAAGAAGGCCAGCCTTTTGACGGCTCCTCCATGGAAGGCTGGAAGGGAATCGAAGCTAGCGACATGATTTTGATTGCCGATCCCGATAGCGCTCGCTTGGATCCGTTCCGTGAAGAAACGACGTTGATTTTGACGTGTGATGCCACGGATCCGGCAACGGGCAAAGGCTATAACCGCGATCCGCGCTCGATTGCCAAGCGTGCCGAAGCCTATTTGAAGTCAACCGGTATTGGTGACGAAGCTTTCTTCGGACCAGAACCGGAATTTCATATTTTCGATTCCGTCGTGTGGGGTAACGATCCCGAACACACGTTCTTTAAGATCGGGTCGGATGAAGCCGGTTGGGCCTCTAAGATCGAATACGAACAGGGTAACCTCGCGCATCGCCCGGGTCACCAAGGCGGCTACTTCCCGGTGCCTCCCATTGATTCGTTCCAAGACATGCGCTCGGAAATGTGCCTTTTGATGGAACAACAAGGCGTTCCCACCGAAGTGCAGCACCATGAAGTCGGTGCCGGTCAATGCGAAATCGGTACCCGCTTTAATACGTTGGTTAAGCGTGCCGACTGGACGCAAATTGTGAAGTACACGATTTGGAATGTGGCGGCAGCCTACGGTAAGACTGCTACCTTCATGCCGAAACCCGTGGTGGGCAGTGCCGGTAGCGGCATGCACGTTCACCAATCGATTTGGAAGGACGGCAAGAATTTGTTTGCCGGTAACGGCTATGCCGGGTTAAGTGACATGGCGCTTTACTACATCGGTGGTGTTATTAAGCACGCCAAAGCCTTAAATGCCATCACGAACCCCTCGACCAACTCCTATAAGCGTTTGGTGCCGGGTTTTGAAGCCCCGGTGAAGTTGGCTTACTCGGCTCGCAACCGCTCGGCTTCGATTCGCATTCCGCATACGGCTAGCGACAAAGCCCGTCGTATTGAAGTGCGTTTCCCGGACCCGATGGCCAATCCCTACTTGTGCTTCTCGGCTCTTTTGATGGCCGGTTTAGACGGCATCATGAATAAGATTCATCCGGGTGAAGCCGCTGATAAGAATCTTTATGATTTGCCGCCAGAAGAAAACGCCAAGATCCCGACGGTTTGCGCCTCGTTGGATGAAGCATTGGATGCTTTGGCTAAGGATCATGAGTTCCTCACCCGTGGTGGGGTCTTCTCAGAAGACATGATTGAAGCCTATATTGAATTGAAGGCCAAAGAAGTGGAGCGCTTCCGCTTGGCAACCGCCCCGATTGAATTTGAAATGTACTACAAGTACTAATCCAATCAGACGTTATTGACTTTTAGGGGCTTAATCGGTGATTGTTACCGATTAAGCTCCTTTTTTAATCTATCGGTACACTTAATAGAGACGCCAGTTAATTCCCTTAGTTCCAACGATTGCCTCGGTTATGTTTAATACTCTCGAATCGCTTCACGAAACATTACTGACTTTGGGCTGTAAGCCTCAGCACACGAGTGCTTTTTACCGTTCGCTTTTCGGTGTGATCCCGCCGATTAAGGTAACGGATGAACGTTTTCCCAAAGCGTTTCGTGAAGCCTTGCCCGCGCTTTATGAAGCCATTGGCAACATCCTAACCGTCGTAAATTCACAAAAAGGCGAGGAAGAGGAGTCGCTTAAACTCCTTTTCACATTAAAAGACGGGCACACGATTGAAAGTGTTCTTTTACCGCGAGAAGGGGTTTGTGTCTCCAGCCAAGTGGGTTGTGCCGTTGGGTGTGTTTTTTGTATGACGGGGCAATCGGGGCTTATTCGTCAACTCACGGATTTGGAAATCGTTGCGCAAGTGATCGTTGCTAGAAAGCAGCGGCCCCAAACTCGAAAAGTGGTTTTCATGGGGATGGGAGAGCCCTCGCACAATTTGCGAAATGTGATCTCCGCCATTAATTTTTTAGGAACCTATAGCCAGATTCCTCATAAAAATTTGGTTTTGTCTACTGTCGGCGATCAACGGGTTTTTGACACGGTTCACGCCTCAAGTGTTAAACCTGCTTTGGCGATTTCACTTCATTCAACGATTGCTCAAAAACGATCAATGTTATTACCGCGAGCCGGAAAAATCGCGATTGAAACGTTGATTCATGAAGCCGAACGCTATGCCCGAGCTACGGGTTACCCCACGCAATATCAGTGGACGCTGATAGAAGGTGTCAACGATGGCGATGATGAGGTTGAGAATATCATCTCGCTTTTATCCGGGCACTATGCGATGATGAATTTCATCCCGGTCAACAGTGTGGATAACCGTTCCTTCACCCGCCCGACAGAGGATCGCTGCAAGGCAATGGCTAAGGCGTTAAAAAACGCCCATATCGTTGCAAAATTCCGCCATTCAGCCGCACAGAATGTGGAAGGCGGCTGCGGACAATTGCGAAGCAGGCACTTAAAAGAAAAGCCGATTAGGTTAGAAACCGATGTCAGTCATGGTCCTTGGGGAGAAGGGGATGATGGTCAATGATTTTTCCCAATTGGGTTTAAGCAATTCGTTGTGTGAAATCGTTCACCGTATCGGTTGGTTGATGCCCACACCCATTCAATCCCAAGCTATTTTGCCGATTATTCAAGGACGTGATCTTTTAGCGATCGCTCAAACGGGAAGTGGGAAAACCGGGGCGTTTGCTTTGGCGTTACTTCAAGAGTTGCTTGGAAAAAACATTCACGGCGAGAAGGGGCGTCCGGCCGTTTTAATTTTGGCGCCGACCCGAGAATTAGCCTTGCAGCTCAACGATGCCATTTCAGAACTCGCAACGCCATTGGGCTTTAAACTCGTGACGCTCATTGGTGGGGTGAGCTTAAACCGTCAGGTTGACGAATTGTCTCATCACGTCGATTTTGTCATCGCGACACCGGGGCGTCTTCTTGATCACTTGCGAAGCGGACACATTCACTTAAATCGTGTGCAGTTTCTGGTGTTGGATGAGGCTGACCGGATGCTCGATATGGGGTTCTTGCCGGATATCCGAGCGATCATCAAGCGTTGTGGCTCTGAATCTATAACCTCCACAAAAGGAAATCCTTATCGTCAAACTCTTCTTTTCTCCGCCACGTTAAGTGATGAGATTCGCGAGGTGGCCAAAGCGTTTTTAACGAATCCGGAAAAAATCGAGATTGAGGCTAATCGCGGTGCCGATAGCGTCACGCAGATTTTTTATCGAGTTCCCCAAGCTCAGAAGGCCACCTTTGTGCGAGACCTGGTCGTTGATCACGCGTTAAGCCAAGTGCTGATTTTCATACGGGAAAGACGTCGAGCGGATCAACTCTTCAAACACTTGAAAGCCGATGGGTTTCGCGTGGACGTGATGCATGGAGAAAGAACGCAGGCTGCTCGAGCAAAAGCGTTGAAAGCGTTTAAAGAGCATCGCATTGATCTTTTGGTAGCTACTGATGTGGCAGCCAGAGGCTTGGATATTTTTTCACTGCCAGCCGTCATTAATGTGGATTTGCCCCCGGCAAGTGAGGATTTCATTCACCGTATTGGGCGAACGGGTCGAGCCGGTGAAAGGGGAATTGCCTATACCTTGGTGGATGAGACGCAAGACAATCGTCTTCGTGCGTTAGAGCGTTTTCTCAAGAAATCCATTCATCCTGAAGTACCGGAGGCTTATGCGGACTTTTTCGCTGCGCATGAAAAACGTTTGACTGAAAGCCAAACGAAACGTACCCAGCGTGAGGCAAAAGTTCCTCTCAATAAAGAAGAATCTCAGCCAAAGCGTCGTGCTGATTCGAATAAGAAGCGGACAATCGTTCAAGAGGGAAAGTCCACTCGCCGAGCGGATATCAGACGGCAAAAAGCGAGTAACGCCTCGGTTGATTTCGATTACGTTTTGCCAGAATTCTAACGAGAACACTCTCTTAACCTTTTGCAAGGAAGCGTTTCAATGGCCGTTTTAATGGGTCGGTCGCGTTAAAATCAAAAAACTAACGAATTGAATTTTTGTTTTATGAAAAAACGTTTTTGGTTGATTCCTTTTGCTGCGGCGTTATTAACCGGATGCATGAATGGGCCTTCCGATCCGCTTTATGATGCGGCGTTGGGTGAGCGAACGGTCTGTCAGGCGGTTAAACCCGTTGAGGGTAATGATTTACTGAGCGCCGTACCCTTTAATTGTCCCGATTTAAATGTGTCAACGACGCTTAATGAACTCAGAGATGCCGGTTGGCGGCTTGAAAATGTTCGCTTGGGCGAAGACGTTAAGGTTAACGGTCGGATGGCCTCCGAAGTGGAAATCACGGTAAGGAAAATTTACTAATGTCAGCAACTATTGAAAAACGACTCGCCCTTTTGCGAGAGGCTTTAAAAACGGTTCATGCCAAAGCGTTTTATACGACGCTCACCGACGCGCACTTATCCGAATACATTGCCGACAGTGACCAATTTCTCACGTTTTTAACCGGTTTTACCGGGTCGGATGCCGAATTGCTTCTGACCGAAGACAGCGCTTATTTGTGGACGGACTCGCGCTATTGGGAACAGGCCGAGCGGGAATTGGCCGGTACCGGTATTCAGGTCATGCGTAGCGGCGATAAAACGGTGCCTAGCGTGAAAACATTCGTCGGGACATTGAAAAACGAATCGTCAAAATCGATTTTTTTAGCCATCGACGATTTACGAACGGACGTTAAGACATTTCAGTCTTTAAAAGATGTTGCCGATGGTATGGTGCCTGTTGATGATGCGTGGATTAATGCTATTTGGAAAGAGCGCCCTAAGCGGCTTTTTCATCCCCTTTACATTCATCACGCGAGTTCCGTGAGCGCTCACGACAAATTGCTTCGCTTGCAAAAGCACCTTGGAAAAAGCGAGGCCGGTGATGAAGCTGTGCTCCTTTTAACTCGGCTTGATGATATTGCTTGGCTCACCAACCTACGGGGTTCTGACATTGCCTTTAATCCGGTCTTTCTCAGTTGGGCACTGATTTCTCAAGAGAAAGCTACCCTTTTTGTGAATGAAAAAGTACTTAGTCCTGAAGTCACTCGTCATTTGTGTGAAGCGGGCTGGGCGACTGCGCCTTACGAGACCATTTTTAATTCACTTCGCGAACTTTGTGATCAAAAGAGGCCGGTATTGGCGAAGCCCACGGATTTAAATGCCCGAATCCATTCTTTGCTTGGAGATTGTTACGTTGCTTATCGCCAACCGGTTCCGCTTTGGAAGGCCGTGAAAACCCCTCAGGAAATTGAGGGGCTTAAAGCCGTTATGAAAGCCGACGGTGCGGCCATTGAAGCCTTTATTGAAGAATTGAAAGAGCGATTAGCCAAGGGAGAGCGTTTAACGGAAAATGACGCCGTGGACATTCTTCACGCTAAACGTGCCGCCATTCCTGGTTTTATTGGGGAAAGCTTTGGAACTATCGCGGCGGTTAACGGCAATGCCGCCATGGCGCATTATGAGCCTAAGCCTGGGGCCGGCGCACCGATTATCCCGCCGTGTGTTTTACTTGTCGATTCCGGCGCTCACTATGATCAGGGAACAACGGATACGACGAGAGTCTGGTTTTTAGGAAATCCAGCCGACTTCCCCGAAGAGGACTTAAAAGAACTCAAGCGTGACTACACCGCGGTTTATCGTGGAATGCACGCCCTCATGAACGCCACGTTTAAGCCCGGCACAATCGGTAAAGAGTTGGATCCGATCGCCAAAGCGCCGATTCATGCGATCGGTGCTGATTTCGGTCATGGAACGGGGCACGGCATTGGACTCACGCTTAACGTTCATGAGACGCCGCCCAACATTTCCGCTCGTGATCGGGAAGGGACTATTACCCCCTTTGAACCTGGCATGATTGTGAGCGATGAGCCCGGCATTTACCGCCCCGGTCGTTGGGGGATTCGTATTGAAAATATGTTGCTTTGTGTTCAAAAAGATGATGATCTTCTGGGGTTTGAATCGTTGACACAATGTGCCATTGACGAGACTTTGCTTGAATAGCCCATTTGACAAAGAACGTGATGCCAACCGAACCTACCGGGAGATGACACTAGCTCGGGTGCCGGCGCTTGTGCTTAAGCTCGGCATCCCGACGATGCTCTCCATGTTGGTGATGGCACTTTATCAAAGGTTTCGTAACCTCGTCATCAGGGCGAGGCTGAAGTCAATGTTTGCTGCATTTCAGACAAGAGGTTAAGGCTCAATTAGGCTAGTTACCAGAGGATTTCTTGATTTTCTTTTTCAATGTCCGACTCAACAAGGTCAATTGTTAGCTGCAGCGCCGCTAGTATGCGCAACAGTGTAGATATAGTGACATTGGATTTGCCGTTTTCAAATTCAGAAATGACTTTTTGACTCAAAAAGCAGCGTTTGGCAACTTCTGTCTGAGTCAGCCCTTTTTGTTTCCGGACAGTTTGAAACCAAGCCCCCAAGGCTTGAGGTGTTGTAACAATCATATTGCGTATGAGTAATAAATTTAAATTATTATTTATAAATAATAATACTAAAATATTCAGCAAAAGCAATATTGTTCTTAACATGAGTTTTCCCAAGTTGAGCTTGGAAATTCCCCCTCAAAAGCGGAGAGTGTGTCAAAATACCCTATTAGGTTGTTCGTCAATCTTTCAACCGATTGAAAAACAGTAGCAAGCGAAGTTGTTTTGCTGCCTGAGATCTTAGTATTGAGGATTTAAGTCATGTATTCAAAGCTATTGAAAGCCGCCTTCGTGGTTGGCGCCTGTGCTTTTGCTTTTACCGGTAATGCGCTTGCCGAGCAAACCATTCGTTTGGCTCATACGGCGGCCGTTTCGCACGCTCACCATCAGGCTGCAGAACTTTTTGCGAAAAATGTGACCGAACGCACAAAAGGGGAGCTAAAGGTTGAAGTCTATCCTTCAGGGGAATTAGGTGATCAACCGGCACTAGCCGAGCAGGTCACGATGAGCGCTTTGGATATGGCTGTTGTCTCTTTGGGCAATATGGCGATGTATTCGAAAAAGCTCAATGCCATGACCGCGCCCTTCCTCTTTGAAAGCTATGATGAAGCGCACCGTGCGATTGATGGCTACGTCATGGGCTGGATGAATGAGGGACTTAAAGATTACGACTGTGTGGGGTTATCGATGTTTGACTATGGTTTTCGTCAAACAACCACCAAAGGCGTGGAAATTAAAACAGCGGATGATTTAAAAGGTCTCAAAATCCGTGTGCCGCCATCGACCGGTTTATTGGCCGCTTTTGATGCGTTGGGTGCCAACACGCAGCGCATTGCCTATTCCGAGCTTTACACCTCTTTAAAGCAAGGGGTTGTAGTCGGTGAGGAAAACCCGGTCTTTACCATATTGGCCGATTCGCTTTACGAAACTCAAGATCAATTGGCAATGACTAATCACTATTTCGATTGCCAGGTGCTTTTGATCAACAAAACGCTTTTTGAGGGGTTAACAGAAGAAGAGCAAACTATTTTGCGTGAAGAAGCGATCAATGCGCAAAATCTCACGCGCAAACTCATTTCCGAAGGCGAATCCTCCGTGGTGAAAGAACTTCAAGAAAAGGGCATGCATGTCACTTATCCTGATCGCCAAAGCTTCATTGACAAGATGGCCCCCGCCTATGAAAAAGTCGGTGAATTGGCCGGAAAAGAAGAAATGCAAGAACTTTTGGCCGCCATTAAACTGGTGAACCAGAAGTAAGTTTTGCGAATAGGAGTTTCCCCAAATGATCATGTTTGCCATCTTTGCCGGCGTCTTGGTGCTGCTGCTTTTGGGCGTGACCACGGCGGTGACGATGGGGTTTGCCTCCATTGCGACGTTTTTATTGGCCGGTGGCGACATGAGTCGGCTCTTTCTCGTGCCGCAGCGCATGTTTGCTCAAGTTTCGGGCATCACGTTGATGTCGATTCCGTTTTTCCTCTTGATGGGTAACCTCATGAGTGTGGGCGGAATTTCCCGAAGCCTTTTCGGTTTCGGTCGGGTGTGTTTGGGGCATCTTTGGGGCGGGCTATCCAATGCTGCCATCGTCGCCTGTATTGTGATGGCGGCGATGTCGGGGTCGGCAGCGGCCTGCGCTGCCGGTATCGGCATGATCGCCATTGCCGAGATGACGAAATCGGGCTACGATCGGGCCTTTGGCTGTGCCACGATTGCAGCGGGCGGCGCTCTTGGCCCTATCATCCCTCCGAGCATCACGCTCATTTTGTATGCGGGGCTCACGCAAACGAGTGTGAACGCCCTTTTTGCCGCCGGGACCGTGCCGGGGCTCATCTTGGGCCTTCTCTTTATGGTCTGGTCCTCTTACGTGTGCCGGAAAAATCAGTATGCGAAAACGCCGAAAGCGTCATGGGCCGAGCGTTGGGTGGGCTTTAAAGACGCGTTTTGGTCCTTGTTGACGCCCGTGATTGTGATTGGCGGCATGTTTGCGGGTCTTTTTACCGCAACGGAAGCGGCCGCTGTCGCGTCTTTTTATGTCTTTATTCTCGGCATGTTCATTTTTAAGACGCTTCACTGGCGTGACATTCCGACGATTCTTTGGAACACCGTCGAGCAAACCGCCAAAGTGATGTTTGTCATTGCGACAGCGGGCTTTTTCCAATACGTTCTGCTTTACACACGCATTCCTCAACAAACCATCGCGTTTGTTTCGACAAGCTTTTCGTCCATTGCGTTGGTACTTTTACTCATCATCGCGATTTTGGTTATCATGGGCTGCTTTATGGAAGGCACGGCTATTTTGCTCATCACGGTGCCGATTTTTGTGCCGATCGCGAAAAGTTTTGGCTATGACATCGTGCAGTTGGGTATCGTGATGTGTATTGCGTTGGCAGTGGGTGTGTTAACGCCGCCTGTGGGGCTTAATTTATACGTGATGGCTTCCATTACCGGTGAAAAGGTGATGGCCATTGCCAAGGCGTCGGTGGGGTATGTGCTCATCATGATTTTGGTGACGATTCTGGTGGCTTTCATTCCCGGATTAAGTTTGGGCTTGGCAGGATTGGTGGGGTAGGCAAAATGCAATCGCTTTTCAGAATGTTGGCTTACATTGATCGGGTGATCAGTCGAATCACGCGTTTTATTTGCGTGGTGGCGCTGGGCGCGATCGTCATCATGTTTTTACTGAATGTCTTTGTGCGATTTGTGCCAATTTACAACTTCACGCAAACCGACGATTGGATTCAGCTGTGCCTCATTTGGATGATTTTCTTAGGCGCCCAGGAATTGGTGCGTACACGCAATCATTTTGTGGTTGAGGTGATCACCGAGCGGCTTGAAGGGATGACAGGGAAAATTTGCCGAATTCTTGTCTGCCTAATCGAGATGGCGACCTATGCGCTCATTTGCTACTACGGCTGGGTGTGGGTGATGCGTGCGCATGCGTACATGCAATCGATTCCCTGGATGCAGGTGAAAGTGGTTTATGCGGTGATTCCAATCAGCGCCTTTTTCATGACCTGTTACTCGATTCGGGATTTAGTGGCGGCGGTTCAATTCAATGGCTACCACACGCCCGCCGTGCGTGAAAATTGACTTGGTTTTGTGGAGGCAATCAATGTATTTGGCTCAAATGTGTTGGAAAGAAGCGGAGAAGGTTTTGCGCGACCCGCAAACAATCATTGTGCTTCCGGTGGGTTCAACCGAGCAGCACGGTTGTGTGGGGCCTTTGGGGACCGATTGGATGATTCCCGAAGCGTTTGCCCGACGCCTTTCGGATTTGCCGGGTGTCGTCGTGGCGCCTCCCGTTTGCTATGGCGTTGCCCCTCATCACACGAGTTTTCCCGGCACGGTGGATATTGGGTTGGAAACGATGATTGCCTTAATCGAGAGCCTATTGTCCTCGTGGTTTAACCATGGTGCGAGACGATTCTTGATTCTCAATGGCCACGGTGGCAATGACCCGGCACTGGATCGGGCTGGTCTTAGCATCTATCGCCGAGGCGGGCTTGTCTCCATTATCAATTGGTGGACAGTGGCGCCGCAGCTTAATCCCGCCTGGGTTACCGGGCATGGTGATGCGCAGGAAGTGGCAGCGATGATGGCGATTCATCCTGAATTTATCAAACCCGAGTTTATGGCTGAAAATCAAATCGGCCCCTTAACCGACGAAGTGGTGCCTGTGCATCTGAACGCCGCCCGCTTTCAGGGCGCAACCCTCAGAGTGATTCGTGATGTGAGAGATTGCGTTTCAACGGGAGGCTTTGGTGGCTTGCCCAGCCAAGAAGCGTCTGTTCAATGGGGCACGGAAATGATCAATAGCGTCACCGATTGGATGAAAGCTTATGTGGCGCAATTTCGGTTAATGTCGTTACCAGAAAACCAATCAAACTAATTTCCAATTCCTTAAAAAACGCTAGTGAAAGATTTTCGGAAAAAGATCAAAATCTTTCACTAGAAAATCAAATTTTCCAGTTTGAAAAATAATATATTTATCAATGGGATATATTCCTATATTGTGCTTTGGAAAATTTTAAAAATTTTCTAATGAAAGATTTTTATCAAATCGATAAAATCTATCATTAGAAATGAACAATTTTTGAATTATTGGAAAATCTTTCATTATGATTGTCAGAGAACACTATTTAACCCAAATTCGTCCCTTTTATGAGAGCAATCTCATTAAAGTCATTACAGGAATTCGTCGTTGCGGGAAATCCGTGATTCTCAGTCAAGTTGAGAAAGAATTACGCCAAGCAGGCAAGCGAACATTGTTATTAAATTTTGAAAGCCGATCTGTCTCTGCGAATATAACGGATATCGATGTATTGATTAAGCGGATTTCAGAGCATCTCGGTGATGAAAAACTCTATGTCTTTCTTGATGAAATCCAGGTGCTAAAAGATTGGAATATCGCTTGCAAAGCATTACGGTTAAAAAATCTGTCTCTTTTTATTACCGGTAGCAATTCCAAACTTCTTTCAAAGGAGATGACAAAAGAATTGAGTGGCCGATATGTCGCTTTTCGAATTCGTCCTTTCGTCTTTCAGGAGTTAAGTCAGTATGCTGAAAGTCTTCGGCAAGACTATTCTGTTGCTGACTATCTAGTTTTTGGTGGTTTCCCTCAGGTTGTTGAGTTTCCTGATAAAGAGGCCAAACTTCGATATCTAAACGATCTGGATGAGACGATTGTTATCAACGATATCCTAAATCGATACAAAATTCGCAAGGAAGAACTTTTTCGGCGTCTGGTTAATTTTGTGCTGATTTCGAATGCGAGAATTTTCAGTGCGAATTCTGTGAAACGATTTTTAAAATCTCAGGGGATCGAGGCTTCGCTTGGGACCATCATGAAGTATCTGACTTATCTGCAGGAAGCCTACGTCATTGCCCCAATTAAACAATACTCAACTCAGGCCAAAAGAGAATTGAAGTATTACCAAAAAATCTATAACGAGGATGTTTCGTCAAATTCTATCCGTCAAACGGATGGTCATTGGGATATCACACACAATTTGGAAAATATTATTTTCAATGAACTGATTTTCCGCGGCTATGAGCTGAGTGTTTTTAAGCTCGACGCTTCAGAAATTGATTTCTTAGCAGAAAAAGCCAATCGGCAATACCTTATTCAGGTGGCATACAGTATCGCCGAGCCTAGTACTTATAAGCGGGAATTTGCACCGTTTGCCAAACTCGATCAAAGTCGTCAGAAGATTATTATTTCAAATGATGATTTTGATTTTTCAACCAGCACGGTGACACACATTAAGCTCACGGACTTTTTGGAAGGTCGTAGCATCCTAGCTTAAATTATTTGGTATTTGCTTATGCGAATTCTTCATACCTCTGACTGGCATATCGGTGCAACGCTTTATGGCCGAAAGCGCTATGACGAAACTCAAAAATTTCTTGCTTGGTTAATCGAGCTCATACGTGATGAGGCCATTGATGCGCTTTTAGTGCCGGGCGATATTTTTGATACCTCGACGCCCAGTTACCAAGCTCAAGCGCTTTACTACGGTTTTTTAAGTGATGTCAGTCGAAAAACGAGCTGTCGGCAGGTTGTGATCACATCAGGCAATCACGATTCGCCTACATTCTTGGATGCTCCCAAGCCTCTTTTAAATGCATTGAATGTTTCTGTGGTCGGTAGCATTTCTCAACCGCAAGACGAATTAGTTGAACTCAAAGATGCGGCAGGGGTGACTCAGGCACTTGTTTGTGCCGTTCCATTTTTGCGAGAACGTGATGTCCGCTTCAGTGAAGAAGGCGAAAGCGCAGACGATAAGCAAGACAATCTCATCCGAGGGATCGTTGATCACTACCGTGCGGTTTATGATGAGGCGATAAAGCTCAAGCAAAAGCTCGGGTGTTCGGTGCCCATTATCGGCATGGGGCATTTGTTTTTGGCGGGTACAACGATTTATAAGCGAGAAGGCGCTCAAGCGGCTGAACGTGACCTTTACGTGGGCAATCTCGGTCAAGTGCCTGCTGAGCGTTTGCCGTCATTTGATTATTTTGCATTGGGGCACCTTCATATCGCGCAGTGTGTGGCGAAAAACGAAGTCATTCGCTATAGCGGAGCGCCGCTTGTGATGAATTTTGATGAAATCAATCGCAAGCGTTGTGTCTACGTCGTGGATATCGAGTCGCATCAAGCGTTGGTGAACACCATCGAGGTGCCGGCATTTCGACAATTTCGTCGCATCAAAGGTGATTGGCAAACAATTGAGAGCACTTTGCAGACACTCAAAACCGAGTCCTTTGAGGGTTGGGTTGAAGTGGTTTATGAGAGGAATGAGGCAATCTCGGATCTTCGTGAGCGGGTGGCGGCTATTGTGGAAAATAGTCGCGTTGATGTTTTGAAAATCCAGAATACGCTCATTTATAACGCCATTATTCGTGAATTTGAAAATGAAGAGGCGCTTGAAGATCTATCGGTTAAAGAAGTTTTCCGACGCAGGCTAAAAGAAGCAGAGAAAACCGAGTTAGAAAGCGCTCAACTAGAGACTCTTTTTGACGAAATTGTTGAGAATCTTCAAAGTGAAGAGCCAAATGGCCGGTAGGAAAAAACGATGCGCATTGAACGAGTTCGGTTTAAAAATTTAAATTCATTAGCCGGTGAATGGGCGATTGACTTCACCGATCGCGCCTATCTTTCAAACGGTATTTTCGCGATCACAGGACCCACGGGAGCCGGTAAAAGCACAGTGTTGGATGCGATATGTCTCGCACTTTATGGACAAACACCCAGGCTCGCTTCGGTTAACAAATCCGGTAACGAAATCATGACCCGTGGCACGGGGGAATGCTTTGCTGAAGTGACCTTTTCAACGGACAAAGGCGCTTGGCGTGTTTATTGGAGTCAGCGCCGGGCGAGGAATCGCCCGGATGGCGCCCTGCAGCTATACCGACACGAATTGGCTCATCTTTCCAACGGTGAGATTATTGCCGAACGCTCTCAAACCGTGCCGAAAGTGGCTGAAATCACCGGGCTAGACTTCAAGCGCTTTACTCGTTCAATGCTTTTGGCACAAGGCGACTTCGCGGCTTTTTTGAAGGCGTCAACCGATGAACGGGCGGCCATTCTCGAAAAGATGACCGGAATGGAAATCTATGCGGAGATTTCTCAAGCCGTTTATCGCCGCTCAGCCGAAGAAAAACAACGACTTCAAGTGCTTCAAAACGAGTTAAAAGGTGTGACGCTTCTGACGGATGAAAATCGCCTGTCCTTAATCGAGCGACAAAAAACACTGAAGACAGAAATCAGCGCTCTGAAGGCGACCCTTCAAATGCATCAGACAGCGCTCAATTGGGTCAAACGCAAAGCGGAACTTGAAAACACCGAAAAGCGGCTTTTAAAGGAAAAGGCGGAACTTGAGGTTCAAAATCAGCTTTTTGAACCTAAGCGTGAGCAACTCGCTCAAGCGTTTAAAGCGCAAAATGTGACGCCGGCTTTCGAAGCGCTTGAAGCGCTCAAGCAAAATGCCGAGACTCTTCAAAAGGCCCGGCTTGAGGCACAGAAAGCGCTACCGAGCGCGAAGGCTTCGCTTGATCAGACCGCGCTTTCTCTAGAAAGAGCTGAAGAGAGGCTTTCAAAGGCTCAAAAAGAACTCAATGATCGTCGTCCTCTTTTAACAACTGTTCGTCTTTTGGATGCCGCCATTCAAAGGGCGACGCTTCAAGTCAATGACGAGCGTGCGCAAATCAAGGATCAAGCGGATGCGCTCACGCATCATCGCCGGCAGTGTGAAGCGCTCCAGAAAGAAAAAGCGACTCTTGAACAGTTTTTATCGGATTCAGCGCTTTATATAAAGGAAAATGCTGCTGACGTCACCATCGCCGAAAATCTCTCAGCCATTGAGGTTGTGATTCAAAACCTTGAACGTGTCAACGAGAGGGTTTTAAGTGCGACAAGGCTTGTTACAGACCATCAAAAGACCTTAACAGTACAAAAGCAAAAGCTTCAAACGGCCCTTGCAACGTGCCAAGCATTAGAAGCAGTCCTTCAAAAGAAAGAGGAACAATTAAAAGAGGCGGCGTTGCGCCAAAAAACGCAGTTAGGTGATGAAAGCCTCACCTCGCTTCAATCAAGACTGGATGCGTTACATGAAAAAGCCTTGTACCGGCAAGCGGTCGCATCATTGGCAAAGCACCGAGAGGCTTTAGTGCAGGGAGAGCCGTGCCCTCTTTGCGGCGCACGTCATCATCCTTACTCGACAGGCACCGTGCCTTCGTTAGATGAGGTCAAGGTTGAAATTGAAGCCATCAAGCAAGCCTTGAAGGAGGCGCAGGACAATGCTCAAGCAACTCTAAAAGCGAAAGAGGCGGTTGCAAACGCTAAAGAAAATCTAACGAAAGCTCAAGCTCAGGTTCAATCCATTGAGGTCGCTATCAAAAGTTGTCAGGTGCTTCTCTCTGAGGCCATGCAGCAAGAAGCGGCTGACAAGGAATCGGTGGCTCAAAGCGAAACGACCCTTCGAGAAAAGGTGTCCGAATACGGCTTTAAGGATCTTCATGATATTGCACTGATTCTCAAAGCACTGAAAGATCGCGCCCAACGTTGGGAAAAGTGTATGAGTGACACGCAAATCGCTCGTGAGCGTCTTGCGGCACGGGTATCGCGTTTAGAGGAAATAACTCGGACGCTGTCCACTTATCAAGAGGCGCTCGAACAAAAACGTTCGGCACTAGAAACCTCCGAGCAAAAACTGGCCGATGAGAAGACAAAACGGTTTGAGCTTTTCGCTGACCGCGATCCCGATATGGACGAGAAGCTGCTAAGTGAAGCCCTTTTAACGGCTGAAAAAGCAAAGCGTCAGGCACAAGGTGATGCTCAGAAGGCCGCGATGGCTTGGGAAGGACTCAATGCTTCTATTAAAACTTACGAAGCCCAAAATGTCGCTCTTCATGAACAAATTCGATTGGCAAGCGAAGCGCTAGATCAAGCACTCCAAAAAGAGGGGTGGTCAACAACTGAAGAGTACTTAAGGGCTCGTTTAGCGGTAGAGACGCTTTCCGCACTCAAAGATGAAGATCAAATGTTGCGAGAGAAAACGCAAACGCTTAACGCTCGCCTTGCCATGAATCGTGAGTCACTGCAAAAGGAGAGTGCAAAGGCGTTAACCGATCTTTCGCGTGAGGCGTTAGAAGAAAAGATTAAAGAGGATGAAACTCGCGAAGAGTCGCTCTCTCAAGAATTAACCGGCGTCATATTGTCGCTTCAAACCGATGATGAGCATCGCAAGCAGTACGATTCATCCGTTAAAACGATTGAAAGCGCCCGCAAAACGAGTGCGGCTTGGGGAAATTTGGCTGAACTCATTGGCTCGGCCGATGGGAAAAAGTTTCGCAATTTCGCTCAGGGAATCACCTTTGCCACTATGGTTGCGCATGCCAATCAGGCGCTCATGAAAATGACCGATCGTTATTTGTTACTGAGAAGCGAAGACGATGCATTGGAGTTGGTGGTTCGAGATAACTACCAAGCCGGTGTGATTCGCTCAACGAAAAATCTCTCCGGCGGGGAAAGTTTTATCGTGAGCCTTGCGCTGGCGTTGGGTCTTGCGAAACTCGCAAGTCGCAATGTCAGAGTGGAATCGCTCTTTTTGGACGAGGGTTTTGGAACGCTTGATGAAGAAGCGCTGGATCATGCCTTGCGTACCCTTGCCGGTCTTCATCGACAGGGAAAATTGATTGGCGTCATCTCTCATGTGCCGGGTCTCAAAGATCGGATCGCAACACAAATTGTGGTGACTCCCCAATCGCAAGGGCGAAGTGTCTTATCTGGCCCAGGCGTATCGTTTGTTCGTTAGGTGGTTTATGGATTTTGAAAAAGATTTTGAAGAATTCGTTGATGGCCTTAGCGAAAGTTCGGCCAAAGCCATGCTTAAAAATCTTGGTCAAACGCACCCGGATTGGTTAAAGGAGACGATATTTCTTAATGCGAACCTGACTGATGAGTATTTGGTGGAAACCATCACTCAAGAGCTTCTGCATAGCCTTCCGGATTTGGACTACGAGAGGCTTTCGCCTGATGATTTTGGTATTGATATTAACGACCCGTATTTTGGCTCCAACTGGCGAGATACCGATCTATTGAAGTACGCCGAACAGGTTCAATTTTATGTGGAACTGCTTCTGAAAACCGATCGAGAGATGGTGTGCTTGGAGGTGCTTAAGAATTTGGCTCAGAAAGCAGCCAAACTACCGAGTGCGCACTGTCGGGAAAAGGTGCAGGCGGTGATTCTCGAAGGACTTCTACACGTGGCTGACGCAAAGTCTTCGTGCCGAGATCGTGTGTTGGGGCTATTTCTAAACGAATCGCGGTATTTCCCGGCATTGGAGAGGTTGGTATTAATGCCTGAATTTCGACTCGTTTTTTCTCATCCAGACGATCTGAAACGGATACAGATTCAAATTGAGCACCGTTGGATTCAGGCATTAAAACGCATAGCTCGGCGGGGAGAGTCCGTTAGAAAAATCCCCAAGTCCTTGGTGATGGCGAAAATCACCATTGCAAAAAGCCTGGGGATGCCACGAAATCAAATCGAAGAGTGGATATGGGCTTTTTTGCCGCAAGCTATTTGGCAAGACGCTTTGTCAATTTTGAATAATGAGAGTGAAGTCTCTAGTTAGAAGTCAAAAAGCATTACTCACAAGAGATATTTTATTGTTTGCTGAATTATGTTTTACTGAAATATAATTTAGTAAATCATGATTTAGTAAATAATAATTTTCTAAGTGAGGCATTGTATGTTTGTCGGTCGTCAAAAAGAGCTGAAAGTCCTTAACGATCGCTACCAATCCGAGCAATTTGAGATGGTGGTTATTTATGGTCGGCGTCGGATAGGGAAGACCGCTTTGATTAACCGTTTCATTGAAAATAAGAAAGCGCTTTATTTCGTCGGTGTGGAAAACAGTGCGAAACAAAACCTCGAAAATTTGTCACGTGTCATTTTTGATTTTAATGACACAGTAAGATCACCTGACGGTCTATCTTTTGAAAGCTTTCAGTCGGCCTTTGAGTATTTGTTTAAGTTGTCCTTGAAAGAAAGGATCATCGTTGTCATTGACGAATATCCTTATTTGGCCAATTCAGAAAAAAGTATCGCTTCAATTTTGCAAAATTGCATAGACCGTTACAAAGATCAGTCTCATTTAATGTTGATCTTGTGCGGTTCATCCATGTCCTTCATGGAGGATGAAGTGCTTTCTTACAAGGCGCCGTTACACGGCAGGCGGACTGCTCAAATTAAACTTCAGGGGTTTTCGTTCCAGGAGGTTTGTGCGCTAAATCACACATTCTCGCCGCAAGATCAAGCTATGATTTTCGGTATTTGGGGATCTACACCGCAATATCTACGCCAAATTAATCCCAATTTGTCTGTATTAGAGAATATAGCCGAGACTTTTTTAAATGCCTCTTCTTTCCTATATGAAGAACCGGGGAATCTTTTACGTCAAGAGTGTCGTCAAGCGGCTCAATACAATGCTGTGACAGGGGCAATTGCTGCTGGTGCATCCCGCTTGGTGGATATCGCTAATAAAACAGGGTTAGATACCGCACTTTGTTGTCATCATCTTAAAACACTTCAAGTTTTAGGGTTGGTTCGACGGGAGTCGCCTTATGGAGAAGAGAACAGCAAAAAATCACTGTATGTTTTTGATGATCATCTTTTTCGATTTTGGTATCGCTTTATCCCTAAAAATGCCGCGCTTATTGAACGAGGTGCCGTAGACTTGGTTTTAAAGCGTATTCAACCGGGGTTATCTGAAATCATGGGACCGGTTTTTGAGGATATCTGTAGTCAATACTTGTGGCATCTTTGCTTAACCGGTCAATGTCCAGTTGAATTTGCCGATATCGGTCGTTGGTGGGGCAGTGATCCAAAGACAAAGTCGCCAATTGAAATCGATTTATTCGCACAGGTCGGCTTGGAAGATTCTCTTTTTGCAGAGTGTAAGTGGCGACAAGAGTTGGTGGACCAGAGCGTTTTAAAGAGTCTAATCAGCAAAAGTAGTCTATTTCGACACTATCAGAAGTATTACTTCCTTTTTGCCAAGAATGGATTCACTCACTCATGCACCGATTTCTCAAAATCCGTACAGACATGTCGATTGGTCACCTACCAACAAATGCATGAAGAGTACTTTGGACAAATTGTCGGTTAGGTGTTGGTCATACCTTGTTTTCTTAGAGTCGAGGAACGGTCACACTGCCTTCGGGCATCAAGACCGTTTTTGGATGATCACCAAGCTTTGTTTTGGCTAGTGCGATGGCTTCTTCTACCGTATCCACGGCGGTAAAGTGCATGGTTTTCGCCAACTCTTTGTTTAAATTGCTGACCAAAATAAAATCGGCTCGCGATAATGGACGAGTGATGGCATATGCTTTGTTGGCACCGATCTGGAAATTCTCTTCAAGGTCTTTTCGAATGGCCTCAGGGGTTTTTAAGCGTCTGAATGTTTCTTCCAGTTTTTTTGAACCGGAGCCTTCAGAGCATTCGGCTAGCAAAATGACGACACCGCCTTCTCTGACGGCGCAGACGGCGTTATCCATAGTTTTTTGCATCTGGTACACATTAATGTCTTTGGGGTAGCCGCCACAAGAGGCAATGACCAAGTCTGCGGGTTCTTCAAGTTTTACCCCATAGACATCATCCACAAAGCGGCAAGCGGCTAGGTGAGCTTCTCGATAGTGACCTGCAAAGATTTTGACAGTCTCGTGATCAGAATTTAAAACGGTATTGATTAGGAAAAGAGAGCGGTTTTTAGCAAAAAGTGCGACGCCTTCCATCTGATCTTCATAACAAGGATTGCCTTCGGTCACTCCCAAGCGGGCATTGACATCAAGCATATGGCTGTGGTTCATTCGAATCGTTTCCATCGCTGCGCAACCCGGGAGAATGGCCTTGCGTCCCCCACCGTAGCCCGAGAAATAATGATGCACAACGCTTCCGGTCATGATGACATGATCCACGTCGCAAAGCGCTTGATGAATCCAAACCGGCGTATTTCTGGAGGTCATACCGAAGTAACGGAAATCTTTCGTTTGCGTTGAAACGCTCATGTGAGATTTGAGACGCCCTGCGATATCTTCAGTTAATGTTTGGGCGACTTCTTCCTCAGTCATTGTCCGGTGAGTGCCGAGTGCAAAAACCACTTGTATGTTGGCGTCCGGCACAGCCAAACGATTAAGTTCCCGTACTAAAACGGGCATCAACTCGTGTGTGTTTGCTAGCCTCGTTGTGTCGTTACAGATAAAGGCAACCTTATCGCCTGGTTTGATGATGTCTTTAAACGGTCGGCAACCGATCGGCTCATCCAGAACTTTTAAAAGTGCAGACTGAGGATCAGCAAGTCCCGGGTAATACTTCGTTTGGAGAATTTGCAAAATATCCGAGTCATCATAGTTAAAACTTAATGTTCCTTTGCCGTACTTCAAGGTATGCGTTGAAATCGTCATGGTGGCTTTCCGTCAAAAATTTAAGTTAAAAACGCTCAAAGTTAAGGTTTAACGATCCGTAAAGATTGACAGTCATTTCCCAAGTTATCATAAATCTTGTGAATTCCGTTGCTTTCGGAAAATCTCGGCCAGTCGCATTCATCAAAATCACCAGTATGGAAGAACCGGCACCAGTCGCGTTGCATGGATTCCGACAGACCGCGCATTTCTTCAAGCGTGGCTCCTTTTAACATTGGAGCTTGCGTCCAAGCGGCCAATGTTACGAAGACAAAGGGAAGTTCCAGTGTGTGACACGAGCCGAATAGGGATTCGGGGGCTTCCCAAGTGAATCGATATTTCCAGACAGGACAACCCCCTTGTGCGGCTAAGATGGCAAATCGGTTGTCCGGTTCATCATATCGTTCGTACTGCAAACGTCTCATTGTGTTAACGTCTACTTCATTTTTAGGTTGAATGAATGCCTGTAATTCATTGGCAGTGGTACCGATCAAAATCCGTAGTTGGCGACGAGACGCTTCTTTGGCGGCCGCTTCAATCGCCGCCTGAGGGGTTGACCACTCATCTTTTACCAAATGTTCCGTAAAGCCCCGGCATTGATGCCGGGGATGTAAGGAACGCCGATGTTAATCGGCTATTGCGGTGTATTTTGTTCTTCAATGTATTGCCTGATGATCGATAGTGGCGCACCTCCACAGCTTCCCGCAAAGTACGAAGGCGACCACAACGCCCCCTTCCAGAGTTGCT
>URFF01000027.1 GCA_900546995.1 uncultured Sutterella sp. | reverse complement strand
GGAATTGTAAATATCACATTGTGTTTGCTCCGAAGTATCGACGTAAAGTGTTTTATGGTGAAAAACGTCGGGCAATAGGGGAAATTCTAAGGAAGCTTTGTGAATGGAAGGGGATAAGCATTGTTGAAGCCGAATGTTGCCCAGACCATATTCATATGTTGTTGGAGATTCCCCCTAAAATGAGTGTTGCCGCCGTAGTGGGCTATTTAAAAGGGAAAAGTAGCTTGATGATATACGAGCAATTTGGCAACCTGAAATTCAAGTATAGGAATCGGCAATTTTGGTGCCGAGGGTATTATGTTGATACGGTGGGTAAAAATAAGCAAAAGATAGCCAATTACATCCGACAGCAGTTGGAAGAAGATAAATTGGGCAATCAGCTGAGCCTACCGTATGCGGAAGACCCGTTTACGGGTAGCAAGTAACAGATATGCGAATGACAGATCGATATGCGCCTGTTAGGGCGCGGCTGGTATGGGAGCCTTTCAGGCGCATATGAAGAACCACCGGCTATGCCGGTGGGTTACTTTTTTGGGGAAAAACTATTCGTCCTCTTCCTCATCCTCACCAAACAAAACGATATTAAGTTCTTCCAGTCTTTTAAGAGAAATCCCATTGGCTTGTTCTTGTTTTAACAACCCATCGGTGAGCACTTCAACACTGGGGCGAGCGTTTTCATTGGGAATTAGCCTCACTTGTAAACTCAAACTACCGTCATAACAAGGTAATTCGTTAGCTAATTTACCATTGATTGGCGCTAATTTTCCCGTCTTCTCTTCGGCGTAGGCCGTTAAATAGCGGTCATGATCTTTTCGGCTCACCTCACACCAAACACCCCAGGCGAAGTCTGTCCCATCTTCAATCGGCACAAAAAGCACTGCGCGCAGAAAATAGCGTTTTTCATCCAAAATCGCCGCTTCCGAGAAAGTGTGAGTTCGTAGGTACCGAGAGATAACGTCAAGCGACCAGATATCTTCTGGATAACTCATACTGATATCGCGATAAAGTTCCATGTTGTAATCCGTTATTTTTTGTCCCATCAATATAAGCCGTCAATCGGCTCAGCCCTGGCATTGTACAAAATTCAGCCTCGGATCGCTTCGGCAGGTATGGGAAATTTCCTTTTATTATCGAATAGTTAAAAAAAATCATCCAACTTGGAATAAAAGGTCTATGATGAAAAATGAAAGCGGGCAAAAATGGATTGTCTCTTTTGTCGTTGCTTTCGTTTTTAGGATATTTCTATGAATTCCGGTACTGTCAAATGGTTCTCGGATGCCAAGGGTTATGGATTCATTATCCCGGATGGTCAGGATTGCGAAGTCTTCGTACACTTCAGGGCCATTGAAATGCCCGGTCGTAAGACCCTGCAAACCAACCAACGCGTTGAGTTTGAATTCGAACAATCCGAGCGCGGATTACACGCCACGCGTGTCATTCCTTCACCGACAAAGGCCAGTGCTTCGAGTTAGGAGACTTGGGTAAAGTGTCTACGGACTACTTGTTTTTGCCAGCGCAAAAAGCTGCGAGCCTACGTTTTAGAACTTTGGCCCGCAGTTTTTTTATGAGCCTACTCGCTATCGCGCTAATGCCTTGCATTGGTCAAGCGCAGACCATAGAAGTGGGAAACGAAAGACTTTCCGTAAAACTAGCTCAAACCCAAGAAGAACAAATGCGAGGACTGCAGGGTGTGACTCACATGGGTGAGCGCAACGGCATGCTTTTTATTTTCAGTAAACCCGAACGCATCTGCATGTGGATGGACAAAGTGCCGATTGACCTTGATGTCGGCTTTTTCGATGAAGAGGGCTATCTGGTTGGTATCTCCACCATGAAGGCACAAACCCGAACGACTCATTGTGCTCCAGTTAGAATTCGCTATGCGCTGGAAACCAGAGCTCATTGGTTTAAAGACCACCAAATTAAACTCGGTACACAAATAAAAAGGATACCCGAATAGGTATCCTTTCCCAAAATTGACTAAATCAACAATGGTTAGCGGGCTGCATAGTAATTCTTAGCCACAAAGCCCCAATCAATGACGTGATCAAAGAGAGCCTTCACATAATCGGCACGTGCATTGCGGTAATCAATGTAATAGGCATGTTCCCACACATCAACCACCAAAAGCGGCGTATCGTCAGAAGCTAAAGCTGTACCGGCGTTACTCGAATTGACAATCTTTAATTCCTTTGCAGGCGTCAACACCAACCACGTCCAACCCGAACCGAAATTGCTAACGGCACTGGCAAGAAATGCCTCACGGAATTTTTCGTAAGAGCCCCAGGTTTCTTCAATACGATGCAACAATTCTCCGCCTGGTTCTTTTTCACCTTTGTTAGACAAACACATCCAATAGAACGTGTGGTTCCAAGCTTGAGCAGCATTGTTGAAAATCGCTTGATTCACACCTTCGCTAGCCAAAACGATTTCTTCAAGCAACATGTGTTCAAAGGGCGTCCCCTTGATCAGGGTATTGAGTGTATTCACATACGTTTGATGATGCTTGCCGTAGTGATATTGCAGAGTCTCTTCCGATAAGGCCGGAGCCAATGCGTTCATCGGATACGGTAAAAGCGGTAATTGAGCGGACATTTCTCTCTCCTTACTTTTTCAAAAGATCTTTTTCAAAATACCGAACATCGCTAATCTTACCGAAAGCTTCACCATCGGGCCATCGAATGTTGATATCTTGTCCTGCTTTTATTTGTCGAGCCTCTCGTAACAAGTGCCCGGACGAGTCCGTGACATAGGTATAGCCTTTTTTCATAATGGCATGAGGACTGACCTCTTCCAAAAGGGTTGCCAATGAGCGCCACTGACCGGTTTGTTCGGTTATTTGTGACTGAAAGAGGGATTGAAGTTGCATCTGCCAATTGTGCAATCTCTGAGTTTGAATCCCAAGAAGCGCTTTCGGACTCGTCAGAGCACTCCCCAACTCAGTCAGTTTCATTTGTCGATCTTTAAGCGACAAAAGCCATCTTTGATGCAACTCAGCTTTAGCAAGTTGCGCTTTCTCAGAGGCTTGTCGGAATTGCCCGGCAAAAGACGAATCCAATAATGTCTTTAAGTAGCGATAACGCTCTAACTCTCGCTGCAAACGATCTTGAGGGTGCTGCAAACCGGCCCTTGCCCAATCCAGTCGCTGCGCCTCTTCGTTATAGCGCCGAAGCCAGGCATCGGCGAGCAGCTTTCGCTCGGTTTGTATTTCGGATAATAAAATTGAAAGACGTTCGGTCGCGTGTTCAGCTGCAGCGGTTGGTGTCGCTGCGCGGAAATCGGCCACCCAATCGGCAATTGTCACATCGGATTCATGACCGACGCCAACGATCACGGGCGTTTTCAAAGACGCAATGGTACGGGCAACAGCTTCCTCATTAAAAGCCCAAAGATCTTGCAGGGAACCGCCGCCTCTTACAAGCAATATCACATCGGCCAATGCGCTTTCATCGGCGGTTTTGAGTGATCGGATAATCTCCGCGGGCGCCTCATCACCTTGTACAGCCGTCGGGAAAATCGTCACTTTTGCGTATGGGGCACGCCTGGCCAATGTTGTCATGGTGTCTCTTAGCGCGGCCGCTTTTAGGCTCGTCACCACTGCAATCTGAAAATTCACTCTGGGAATGGCTTTTTTTCGTGCCTGATCAAACAAGCCCTCTGCTTGAAGCTTGTTTTTAACCATGAGAAAGCGTTCAAAAAGTTCACCCATCCCCGCTTGGCGCATCGAGGAAACAACGAGTTGATAGGTACCTCGGGCCTTATAGATGGACACCTGCCCGTACACTTCGACTTTATCGCCAGTTTTTGGCACAAAGGCGACTCGACGATTGTCGCCCGCAAACATCGCGCAACTGAGTTCTGCCACTTTGTCTTTGAGCGTAAAGTACCAATGCCCCGAGGCGGCACGAGTCAAGCCTCGAATTTCCCCGGACACCCAAAGTGGTGGAAAATTCTGTTGCAAGCACTGTGAGACTCGGTCATTGAGCTCTGAGACAGAAATGATCCGATTAGACGATTCGTTAAAAAACATTAAGGTACCCAAAATAAATCCGGTATGCGAAAGGGAATTTTAACGAAGTTCGTTAGACAAAATTTCTTCAACAGGTACGACGCTTTTTGTATAAAAAACACCCAGTTCCAATCAAACCACGATTGCTCAAACAATCCCGAAATTTCCCTAAGAAGTCTTTTAATCCACCACGAAAGAAGCATAAAATAGCTCCCTCCTTTCTAACAACCGACTATTAAAATGTCCCCCGAA
Organism: uncultured Sutterella sp.; assembly: GCA_900546995.1. GTDB lineage: Bacteria > Pseudomonadota > Gammaproteobacteria > Burkholderiales > Burkholderiaceae_F > Aphodousia. Next base: position 17,085 of record URFF01000027.1, on the reverse strand, counting down.
CAAACTCAAAATTTAATGACGAAAAGGCGAGTCACTCTCTTTTTAACCTGCCTGATCAACATCTGCGCCGGCATCAATTACGCCTGGAGTATTTTCGCTCAACCTTTAGCTGAACGCCTTAGCCAAATGACCGGAGAAGTTGTCACCAGTGGCTCGTTGGCCTTCGCATTCAGTTTGGCGTGTATCTTCTCTCCCTTATCCATGATTGTGAGCGGTAGTTTCGCCGATCGATACGGTCCCCGTTATATTTTGATGATTGCCGGGCTTTTCATCGCTTTGGGTTTCATTGGCTCGGCGCTTTGCACATCCGCTATTGGCATTATCATCTGCTACGGTTTCTTTGTCGGTTGCGGTTTAGGCACTGCCTTTAACACCGGCATGGGTAATGTTCTGAAATTTTTCCCGGACAGAATTGGCGTCGCAGGCGGTTTGGCCTCAACTTGTTTTGGCGCAAGCTCCGTGATCGTTCCTTTTATCGCCGTCATGCTGCTTGCTTATTTTGATATTGCGCAAACCTTTATCATTTTGGGATCGTCCTTCGGTCTGATCATCATTATCAGCGCCTATTTCACAACCCGCTGTCCCGCAGACTTTCAACCGGTCGGGAAAAAGAGTTTGTTAACCTCCACCACGCCTGATCGCAAAACGTCCGAAATGGTTAAAAGCAAGATTTTCTACGTCATGTTCGGTCTTGCCTTCTGTGGCACTTTACCCGGCATGATGATGATTTCTCAGGCTGCTCGCATTGCTCAGTATCAAGCTGGCCTTTCGGCAACTGTCGCCGCTTTCTGCGTATCGTTTCTTGCCGTCAGCAATATGAGCGGTCGGTTAATCGGCGGGTATCTTTCTGACCGTTTTGGACGAATTCAAGCGCTCATGGTCGCTTTGGTGGCTGCGATCTTTGGTTCGGTCTCTGTTAATTTCTGCACTCCTGACGCGTCTTCTCTGATTTACCTTGCTTTATTCGGCGTTGGGTTCTCGTTTGGCTCCATGAATAGCATTTTCCCCGGCTTTACGACGGCAGAATTCGGACGGCGTTTTAACACGCTTAACTACGCCATCATGATGATTGCTCTGTCAACGCCTGGGATCATCGCACCGATGATTACCAATTACCTTTACGATATGAGCAACTCGTTCGGGAGTTCCTTCATGGTTGCCACCATCACCGCATTGATTGGTTTTGGCTTTGCTGCGACCTATATTTTCATGAAACGTAAAGAAAATTTGCGCAATTGAGCGGCTATTTTTTGAAAGGAGAGAGGCAAAAAGCCTCTCTCCAAACAGCAATCCTCCGGTCATTAAACACAAAGCGCTCGTCTCATTGAGCAAATTCCTGTCCTATCTTTCTATTTAACTCACCTCGGCCTGTGGCGGAGAATCTGTGGCGGAGAATCTCTCAAATCTTTCCAATTTGCTATCATTTAAAAATATCTAATTCACGCGAGATTGCGTTTATTCAGCTTTATGTCATCTGACAGTTCTGACTCTCGAAGACCCTTGAACCTGGGCTTTTTTATTGGGGTGCGCCATGCGAGCTAGCATCGAGTCGTGGTTGCATCGGCAATGGACAAAACGCGGTGCGATGGCCATTGCACTATCTCCCCTTTCACTGATTTTCATGTGCGTTGCCAAAAATCGACGCATGCGCACTGTGCCGACACGACTGCCGGTTCCGGTTGTCGTTGTTGGCAATATTTATGTTGGTGGGACTGGCAAAACACCGGTAACCATTGCGCTTGTTCGCGAACTGGTGCGTCGAGGATATCGTCCTGGCGTGGTCTCTCGCGGATTCGGCCGCAAAGAAGACGGAGCACAACTTGTCAAACCCACTAGCCCCGCCCAGAAGGTGGGCGACGAGCCACTTTTGATCGCCAAAGAAACTGGAGTGCCGGTCGCCGTCGCACGTGATCGGGTTGAAGCGGCGATGCTTTTACTTGATAAATACCCGGATTGCAATCTGATTATTTCCGATGATGGTCTGCAACACTACGGGCTAGCCCGAGATGTGGAACTTGCGGTTGTGGGTGCTCGTGGTTTAGGTAACGGTTGGGTATTGCCTGCCGGTCCTTTGCGTGAACCGCCTTCCCGACTCGACGAAGTGGATGCGATCGTTTTAAACGCGACGGAAGATACCTTTGATAGCCGTACGCCTCGTTTTGCAGCGACGGCGGTTTTAGGTAAAGCACGGTCATTGGATGGTAAACGCGTATTGGATTTGGATGACATCGCGGCCTCCGGTAAAAAGGTTTTTGCCGCAGCGGGCATTGCCGCTCCCGGACGCTTTTTCGCCATGTTGCGCGCGCACGATATCGAGGCGCAAACCGAGGAACTCGGGGATCATTTCGACTTTCGCACCAATCCTTTCAAGGACAGGGAAGAAGACATCATCCTCATTACCGGAAAAGATGCCGTCAAGTGCCGTCAACGGCCTGAAATCATGGCCGATGAACGCGTGTACTTCGTCGAATACTTAGTTGATATCGATCCCTACCTCGTTGATCTAATCGAACACAAATTAAAAGAAAAGGCAGTTGAAAATGGCCATTGATTCCCGCTTAACCGCCACGTTGGTTTGCCCTATTTGCAAAGGCGCCATTGTGTGGGATGCTGAAAAGTCGGTTCTTGTGTGTCCCCGTTGCCGTCTCGCTTTTGACGTCAAGGATGATATTCCCAACATGATTCCTGAGGAAGCCAAGACAATTACGGAGTCTGAAGCACAGATTTATAAAGAAAAACTTTCCGTTGTTCGAGGTGCATAAATGTCCGTTCCTTTCTACGCCATTATTCCCTCTCGAATGAAATCGACGCGTCTGCCTGATAAGCCGCTAAAAGATATCGCTGGTCGACCAATGGTTGTTCGTGTTGCTGAACGCGCAGCCCTGTCCGGCGCGGCCGACGTTGTCGTCGCAACGGACCATGAAGCGATTTTTCAAGCTTGCGAGCACTTTGGTGTCAAAGCCATCATGACGTCACCTGAGCACCCGACAGGAACTGATCGTTTGGCAGAAACCGTTGAAAAAATGGGGCTTCCCGATGAGGCGATTGTCGTCAATGTTCAAGGTGATGAGCCGCTCATTCCCCCAGAAATCGTAAGCGAAGTCGCTGACCTTTTAGCGTCTCACCCTGAATGCGGCATCGCCACGGCAGCGCACCCGATTGATAGCATTGAAGAATTCATGAGCCCTAACGTGGTCAAGGTCGTTCGCGATGTTAACGGTAACGCCATTACCTTTAGTCGGGCACCGATTCCATGGCCGCGCGACGCTTTCAGAACCGATAACAGCCATTTACCTGAAGGCTTTAAACCTTTACGGCACATCGGCCTTTACGCCTATCGAGTCGGCTTTTTAAAGCAGTACCCCAAGTGGAAACAAGCGCCCATAGAAGCCCTTGAAAGCCTTGAACAACTACGCGCCCTTTGGTATGGCGTGAAAATTGCCGTGGCCATTTTACCCGGCGCATTACCGGCCGGCGTGGATACGCAAGAAGACCTTGAACGAGTGCGGGAAGCCTTTGGCAAGCAAGCCTAGCCTTTCGGTTACGGATTTTTCCCCAAGTGTTTGTCTTTCGCGGTTAAAATAGTTTAGTAACGTTTAGCGCTTTGCTAACGAGAATTTTATTAGGAGTATGTTATGCGTTTAATTTTGATTGGACCTCCGGGTGCCGGTAAGGGCACGCAAGCCGCTTTCATTAAAGAAAAGTTTGGCATTCCCCAAATTTCCACGGGTGATATGTTGCGCGCCGCTGTGAAGGCCGGTACCCCGCTCGGTTTAGCTGCCAAAGAAGTGATGGACAAAGGTCAGCTTGTTTCCGACGACATCATCATCGGTTTGGTCAAAGAACGTTTAACGCAACCGGATTGCGCAAACGGCTTCTTGTTTGACGGTTTCCCGCGCACGATCCCGCAAGCCGAAGCGCTCAAGCAAGCCGGCATCCCGATTGACTTCGTGTTGGAAATTGCTGTTCCTGACGAAGAAATCGTGACCCGCATGAGCGGTCGTCGTGTCGATCCGGTCTCGGGTCGTACCTATCACATTAAGTACAATCCGCCCAAGGTTGAAGGCAAGGATGACATCACGGGCGATCCGTTGATCCAACGCGATGACGACAAGGAAGAAGTCGTTTTGAAGCGTTTGGCTGTCTATCACGCTCAAACGGAAGCTTTGGTGAAGTTCTACGGTGATTTGGCTGCCTCAGGTGAAGCCACGGCTCCGCAATATCGCAGCATCAGCGGTTTAGGTTCCATTGAAGAAATTAAGAATCGCGTTTTTGAAGCGCTGAAATAATTTCTCGCTTGAGCCAAAGTCTACAATGCCCTGCTTAACGCAGGGCATTTTGGTTTCAAGTTTAATTAATTGGATGAATAAAGCGCAAAATTTCCGTCATGGGACGCTTTTTCCAATCGGCGTCATTGACAAGGTAATAGAAGTCATAAAGCGGCGAATTTTCTTTTGCAATCAGGCTGATGGTTTGATCAACCAGCATCACATCAAAAACACCGCTTAAAGTCGTTTTTTGTGGAGAAACCAATAAGCTCCAGTGCTCATCATACTTTCGGTCATCTTTTAATTTTCCGACATAACCGACTTCTGCCAACCGCTCAAGAATCGCACCGGCAGCCTCTGGATACGAGTCAACCGCCTGACACAAATGATGAATTGAAACGGATGGTTCTCCCTTTTCCTGCGAAATCATCAATTCCTTCAATAAGGCAATCGCGGTCAAGAAATCATTGCCGGTCTTTAATTGATCGGCAAAGCGCCCGCTCATCAACATCGGAATACTCGCGGCAATCGCAGCGCCGGCAAGCACCAAAAGCCATGAGATGTAAATCCATAAAAGAACGACGGGAATGACAACAAACGTTCCGTAAATGGTCGTCAAAGGACCAGTACTCAAGTAGTAGCTAAAGCCCCACTTGATGACAACGCCCACCAAGGTCACCAAAAGGCCTCCGATCATGGCGTGCGCCCAGCGAACTTTACAATTGGGCACATAAACATAAAGTGCCGCATAGAAAAAGGATTGAAAGATCAATTGAACGATTACGACCCCCCAACCGGGAAGCGATCCTTGGACTGCCACGTCGATTTGCGTGAGTAAATTCGTTAGAGCCAGACTCACACCCATCACAATAGGGCCTAACGTTAACAGCGCCCAATAAATTAAAACTCGCTGCATGACAGGACGCATCTGTCGAACGTGAAAAATCCGATTTAGCGTCGTATCGACCGTGTTAATCAATAAAAGAGAGGTCAATAGCAAACCAGCCAAACCAAATGTCGTCAAGCCTTTCGCATGCTCGGCAAAAGCCCGGATATACCCCAAAATCTGCATGCTGTAGCTTTCCGGAAGTAAGCTTGAAAAAAGCAGCGCCTCAATCTCTGCACGTCGATCGGCAAAAGAAGGAAAAACCGCAAAAGAAACCAAAAGCACCGCGATCAACGGAACCAATGAAAGCACCGTTGTTAATGTTAAAGAGGACGCCACTTGATTGAGCTGAGTATCGCGAATACGCTGCATCACAAATTCAGCCAACTCGCGAACAACTACTCGCCACGGGCGATGTTTATATTCGTCTAATTCCCAATGCATGCTGTCAATTCAAAACAATTTTCTTTTATGATAACGTATTCGTTGTTCTGAAAGAAAAAAGCGGCGTTTTCAGATGCCGCTTTTTCCGTAAAAACTCCAATCACTTAGGCTGAAGGTGTCGATTCTTGAGGCGGCAACTCTTCTTTTTTCTCAGGCTTGGGGCCCGGTTCCAACACCGCCATACTTTCGACGTGAGCCGTATGGGGGAACATATTCATAACGCCTGCCATACGAATATGCCAACCGCCTTCATGATGCAAAATGGCGCAGTCTCGAGCTAATGTTGCCGGATTACAAGACACATACACCAGACGTGACGGACGCTTATCCGTTGCCGCAAGGGTTCGGGCGACTTCCAGCGCGCCTTCTCGAGGAGGATCGATTAACACCCGATCGATGCCTCCCATTTGCTCCCACAACTTATCCCAGTCCTCGGTATTCCAAGTAAAGAGATTGCGGGCAACAAACTGCGTTTTCTCTCCCAGATGATTTTCAACCGCACCGGCTCGAGCCCGTTCAACCAATTGATCACTGCCTTCGATCCCCACCACTTTTTGCGCACGCACCGCCAAAGGCAACGTAAAGTTTCCAAGACCACAGAAAAAGTCGGCAACGTGATGATCAGGATGCACATCCAACAGGTGAATCGCTCGAGAAACCATCGTTTCATTTAATCGGTGGTTGACCTGTGTGAAGTCTGTGGGCTTAAACGCGATATGAACGCCAAATTCCGGCAACTCCAGCTTCAGAGCCGTCAAATCGCTTTCATGCATCGGGTAGCATGAATCCGGCCCCTTGGGCTGTAACCAAACACTAACCCCAAACTCCAATGAAAAGGCTTCAAAAGCAGCCAAGTCGGCCTGCGTGGGTTGATCAAGCACACGAAATACCAAAGCAATAGCACCATTGCCGCCCATCGCCACCTCGACTTGCGGCAGACGTTGACGAATGCTCAAACCTTCAATCAGGCGACGCAAGGGAATCAAGAGGTCACTAACCGGTTGAGGCAAAATTTTGCACTCGGTCATATCCGCGACGTAACTTGAAGAACGTTCGTGGAAACCGACCAAAACGCCACCCTTTTTAGCCACATCACGAACCGTTAAACGTGCGCGATGACGATATCCCCAGAACGGTCCGAAAATCGGTGCCAAAATCATTTCAGGCTTTACCTTACCGATATGCCAGAGCGCATCAAGCATCACGCGCTGCTTGATGGCAACCTGAGCGTTCGGATCCAAGTGCTGCATGGCGCATCCTCCACAGCAGCCCGGTTCCAAACCGAAATTCGGACAATAGGGCTTAACCCGCATGGATGATTCTTTAAGGATTTGTACGGCACGACCACACTCGTAGCTCGGTTTGTCGCGATAACGCTCGTAAATAACCGTTTCTCCCGGAAGGGCGCCTTCCACGAAAACGGCTTTTCCTTCTCGATGGGCAACCCCTCGTCCATCCTGGTCGAGCGACTCAATATCAACGGTAAATTTTTCCAATACCTTGGGCGTTCTGGCCATTTTGCTAAATCCTTTCAAAATAAGAAAATCGCGGTACCGGAGGCAAAAATAAGGCACCGCGAAAACACCTTAAAACGCAGTCAAGCGTTCTTTTTATTGGGGAAGATATTCCAACGGATTCACGGGCTTGTCGTTATAACGAACTTCAAAAAGCAAGTTCACCGTACGGCTATCCGAATCACCCATCTTGGCAATTACCTGACCATTCGTGACGTTATCACCACGCTTGACCAGCAGCTCACTATTGTGGCCATAAACCGTCACCACGCCGGGTGCGTGAGAAACAATGATGAGCTTGCCGTAACCACTCACATTTTCACCGGTGTAAATGACACGACCAGCAGCGGCTGCGCGAACATCCGCTCCCATTTGACCGCCGATTTCAACCCCTTTACTGCCCGTATCAGAAAATTGCGTCAAAATCGGACCGCGAGCGACCGGCCAAGATAATACCGTATTCCCCAACGCCTTTTGACCGGCGGGCGCAACCGGTTGGGTGGGCGCCGTCGTTGTCGAATTTAACGACACGCTTGTTGAATCCTGACTACCGGTTAAGTCAACTGACTGAGAGTTGCCTTGAGCGTAGGGATCACCCACGACAACTGTTTGAGAATCCGTTCCCGTCACAGCATCCACTGCGACAGTCGTTACCGGTGCAGTACGCGGCGCTGTCAAACGCAAAACTGTTCCGATGGAAACCTGGGTCGGATCCGTAATGCCATTGGCTTGCGCTAACTCGGTCGGATCGCAGCCATGATTGACCGCAATACGATAAAGGGTATCACCGGGTTGCACCACATAAGTTTGCCCCGTCATCACGGGACTTGTCGTTGCAGTTGCAGAACCTTGTCCCGTTCGATCAAAAATCGGAGCACCTGTATCTTGAAGAGCACAACCGGCTAAAAGAGCCGCCACCGTTGCGGCACTCAATAAAAGACGAAACTTCATAACCACCTCAAAAAACCGATAACTGGCATGCAAACGTTTAAATTTTAATGAAAAATTATTTCGCAAGCCACGATTCAACCGCAGAAACTGACGAATAATCCGTTAAATCAACTCGAAGCGGAGTCACCGATACGGCATGTGAGCGAACAGCCCAAAAATCCGTCCCTTCACCACAGTCTTTCGGCTGCCCAGCAGCGCCCACCCAATAAATCGGAAAGCCTCTCGGACTCATTTCGCGAATCACGCTTTCCGCATGATGTCGGCGACCTAACCGAGTTGCGACAACCCCTTGCAATTGATCAAAGGGCAGATTCGGAATGTTGACATTCAATAGCTGCGCTTCACGCCGCTTTGGTTTATTCTCAAGAAACCGCTCCACAATCATTTGAGCGACTTTGGCTGCGCTATCCAAATGAGCCCATCCCCGCTCAATTTGTGAAAAAGCAATTGAGTCAATTCCGAAAAAATAACCTTCGATCGCCGCCGCGACAGTACCGGAATACATGGTATCTTCACCCATATTTTGTCCGCAATTAATACCGGAAACCACTAAGTCGGGTAGCTCATCCAAAAGACCGGTGAGCGCCAAATGCACCGAATCACTCGGCGTGCCATTGACGGCATAGACACGCTCCTCAACTTGTTGAACCATCAAAGGCCGCGTTAGTGTCAAGGAATTGCTTGCGCCACTTTGATTAAATTCAGGAGCCACGACCGTCACTTCCCCAAAACGCTTCATCGCTTGGGCCAAAGCACGAATACCCGGTGCCGAGTAGCCGTCATCATTGGAAATCAAAATTCTCATCTTGTTGTTTTTAAATTAGCATTAAAGACGATTAACAAAAGATATATTATCGCAAGAGTTTACTGATTTTCTGGCTTAAACCAACTGATTTTGTTAGAAATTTTTAACCCAGTCTTTCTTAACTGATCCAAAGCATGACCTGTTCAAAACCCAAAATCAACGCCAAATAACGAAGTGTTTTACCAATTAAGAGCAAGATCAAACTCTTAAACCAATTAATTCTTAACCAACCAGCTGCAACGGCCAGGGCGTCGCCTAACACCGGCATCCAAGACAACAACAAAATCCAAACACCGTACTCTTCACACCAACGAATCGCACGATTATCGGTCGCTTTTTTCGGGAAAAAGCGACCGAGTACGTAACCTGACATCGCACCCAAGGTATTACCGATACTAGCCACCACCCAACCGTGCCAAATAAGCTCCGGATAGGTGTGAGCCAATCCTAGGAGTAGCACTTCGCTGCCACCCGGAAACAAGGTGGCCGAGAGAAAGGACGAACCAAAAAGCGCCCACAATGTCTCGGCCGGTGTCAGAAACTCATCCACGATCAGAGCTCAACGTCAATGGCGTCACCCATCGTATAGAAATGGCCTCCTGCGACATAATGCAGGGTACTCATTTCTTTGGGTGCGTCCTCAAAGTGCCAGTGCCCATCAGAGAAAATTCTTGGATCCGCCCAAGCGTCTACACATTCACCGATAAATAGATCATAGGCACTTTCGTTATGCGGTTCAGAGACAATTTTGAAAACCATCCACGCTGCGCATCCCTTCACCATCGGCATTTTGTAGCCTGGCATGGTGAAAAATTCGGCACCGCTTTTTTCCAACTTATCGGCTTCATCATTTTTGCTGACCGAACCAAGGTAAAGCGTTTCACGGGCGATGGCTGCCGTCGGTAGCTCCAAAGCAAAATAGCCGCTTTTTTCCATCAAAGGACGCGTAAAGTGCGACTTATCGACCACAACAGTCGCTTTAGCCGGAACCAAATCCAATGCGCAAGCCCAAGCCGCAGGCATCACATCGGTCACGCCATCATGCTCGGCTGATACCAAAACGGTCGCCCCGATATTGAGCAAACGATACACATCCTCAAGAGGGACTTTCACCATTGAGCATTCTGTCATTTTTGACTCCTTACAAAAGAAATGATCACTATCTTAATTTAACTCAAGAACAAGCATCATTTCTTGCAAAATTCTGCCGATTAATTGAACTCAAAGGTATAAAGCACGTCAAGCGCCTGATCAACCCCTGAGGCCGCTTCAATATAAAGTCGAGGCAAGATTTGATAACGCAGCGTGATTGTTGCCAGTGAATCAAATAATCCCACGCCATATTTAACCTTAAGCCCCGGCAAGATATAACCGCTTACCGCAACAGACGAATCCTCGCCCACTCCTTCGGTTTCGACGCCCAAACCGGAAATCCCGATGGACTCCCCAATGGCTCCAATCACGCGATTGCCTTGAGTAAGCCCTAAATTAATGAGAGCGGACGTTAGCATCGTATTGTCAGAATCCCCGTCGGGATTGAGCCCCTCTCCTCGCATCAAATAACTTAACGCTTCGGTTTGCGACATTGCGGGATCGGAGAATAGAGTCAATTGCGGTCGGTTTGCTGTTCCGGTCACTCTTACCCCAGCCGTCACACCATCGGCCGTACTATCGGGATTTCGAATCGCTTCGAGATTTAATAAGGGGTTGGAAGCGGAACCAGCGAAAATAAATTCGCCTTTCGTCACAATCAAATCTTGACCATAGGCCTTAAACCGTCCCTCAGGCACGGTCATTTGACCGTTAAGTCCAAACTGATTATCAAATTGCACCACATGAAGTCTGCCCTGAAGTTCGGCATTTAAACCGAAGGCCTGAACATGAACATCATCACCCACATTAATGAACAGGTCGCTTTCAAGGGGGATTGTTGAGCGAATCTGCGTCTTGCGCTTTCTCGGGCGATCCAATCGCACGACGTCATCGGAAACATCCACCGCGCTAGGGGGCAAGTCTCTCACAGCAACGCGCGCCCACGGAATACCAATGTCCCCCTTTAAATACATGGTACCGTTCGCCAAACGGCAGGAAACATCACTATTGACATTCACTTGAAGTAGCGGAGGAACAGAAACCCGAATGCCGGGTGTTTTAGCGCTCACCCAAGCCGTCACATTCTGAACATCGTCCCAATTAACCGCACCATCAAAAGCCAGGTGACCTTGTGGTGTATTTAAAATTGCATGTAGCGTTCCCTCGCTACCGGCAAACTGGAGCGTCACATCGCTTTTTTGCATTTCAAAGGGTAAGCGCGTGCTATTGACTTCCAGTCCTTGAAGCTGCAACTGCCCCCTCAATTGAGGCTTTTTCAAATCACCGGCAAAAGCCAGATGACCGTTAAGAGCCCCCTCAGCCTTTTCGCCTTCATCTAAAAAAGGATTGAAAATCGCCATCGCTAAATCATCAATATCGAACTGACCTGAAAGGCGACGCGTTTTCAAAATATCATCAACAGTCAATTGAGCACGAATCTCGCCGTTCTTCGTAATCTTTAACACTGTCTCTGTCGTTAATTGACCATCTTTTTGATGCATCTTGAGGCCAACAGTATCCAATTGCAGTAAAAAATCATCTTTTAACGAACGATACTGCGCTTGTAAATTACTACTGGCCAAATCAAAATCAACCGTTGGCAAACCGGCCCAGCCTTGCGGTACCCGTGCATCCAACGTGGCCGACGCTTGGCCTTTTAATCGAAGATTTTCATTTAAAAAACGATTCCAATAAGACGAATTCAACTCTTTTAGGCTTAATTTAAGATCAAATGGCAAACGATCTTGAACATTCATCGAAATGGGTGCTGATACGACTAACCGGCCCATTTCGTGCACCCATTCGCCGCCTTTTATCGTGACAGTATGGTTGGGATGATCGTAACTCACCCGTAGAGGTTGCGTCATTGTGATCGGGCCGTAGGGATTCTCAAGCGTCATTTCTTTAAGTTCACCCTGCCAACGCAAATGCTTGGCATCCAACCCAGCATCCAATGCCATGATAAGACGCCCCTGAGGTGATGTGACACGAAGTCGCGCTTTATGCTTGGGTGCCGAACCATCTGCTTGCAAAACGGCTTCGTCAAGCACGAGTCCCGCAAAGTTAGCCCGCTCAATCGTTAAGCGTGTGTTCGCTTCGAAAGCCAGCCCTTCTGATGTTGCGTACGCTCTCCAACGCACTTTATCGATGCAGTTCTCTTGAAATGAAAATTTGTCTAGGTCAAGTTCCCCTTGTAATCTGGGTGAAAAAACAGATCCTGCCAAATGCGCTCGGCCTTTCAAGTGTCCCTTCATGGTCGGTAAAAACCGCTCAAAATCGAAGGCGCTCGCATGAAGCGTTAAATCAAACCTTGGATCCGATTCCCCTAGCCCTAACCAACCCTCAAGCGCTAACTGATTGTCACCCAGCGCTAACTGCGTTTTGTCTATTGAAAGCGTTCCGTCAGCTAAATACTGAAGTGCCGCATCAAGATTAAGCGCATACTGATTCCATGAGCCATTAACGAGAAATTTCGGTAAATCAATGCCGCTCTCATCCCAACGCAATAGCGCTTGCAAACCCTCAAGCTGCGCATCAATATCGTTATATCGCAGCTTCATGTGTTTGACATCGAATGATTCGATATTTAACCGCACCAGTAACGTCGGAGGAGAAAAAGTCGAAGGTTCTGCTGAAGAGGTCGACTCATTGGAAGTCATTTGAGTCGTATCAACCGATAGGGTTGAATCAGCTACTTCGATATGTTCAAAAAATATCTGTCTGGAAAACAATGCACTGGGGTTAACACGCCACGACAAGTCCCCTTCAAACTCTAGCCCTGCTCTTTTAAATCGAACATCCTTTAGCACCGCATTAAAGGCCCGTCCTTCTGTCACTCCGACAGTGAATTCGGTAAGGCTAGACTCTGCCAATTTAACTAGCAAATGCAGACCGGTTGATGTAGAAAGCGCAAACGCTCCCAGTGCACAAAGAACAATGGCAGCACTCGTTAGCACTAGGAGAACCTTCTTTACAATGCTCATAATTCCGGCCCCAACCCAATGTAGATCTGAATCCCGTTTTCCGTGGGATCGCCAATTGGTTTAGCCACGTCTAAACGAATCGCCCCCAGAGGGGATGCCCAACGAATACCGACACCGGCGCCCTTTTTGATATCGGTATCTCCAAAATCGTGCACGGCTTCACCGGCATCAAAGAAAACCGCACCCCACCATTTGCCTGTGATTCGGTATTGATACTCAATGCTCGCGGTCACTAACTTTTCCGCACCGGTCAAATTACCCTGGCTATCACGCGGCGAAATCGATTCGTAGTCATAGCCTCTGACACTTCGATCGCCACCGGCAAAAAAGCGCAAATCCGGCGGCACTTTGTCAAAATCATCGGTTTCCATCCAACCGATACGAGACCGCAAAATGAAACGGTGCCGTCGCGCATAAGTTCTGATTAAAGCGTGTTGCGCTTCAAGAATCAGAAAGTCAACGTCCGAACCCCACCACTCATTAGACCAATTGACAGTGTAGCGTTGAGAGTCTCCCCAACTGGCCATAAGACCGCCCCGACTACGAGTTCTTGAAAAGCTCACCCCTGGATAGACGAGCATGGTACTGTCACTTGTTAAACCCTGATCAAAACTATCAAACATCGCCCTTAAATGGATCGATCGCTTCCACCCTTCATAGCGATCCCAGTTTCTCGAAACCAACAACGTCGCATTGTTTGATTGGGTGTCGTTTAAATCTTCCCGCTTAATCCCACCTTGAATTGAGTAGTACTCTTCGAGAGCGTTTTTCGCCAAAGGAATTTTGTAAGACGCATCAAAAAGCTGCTCGTAGGCCGAAAGTTCCGTGGCCGCTTCAATGGAGTGCCCGGAATCATTAATCCAGGGCTTGGTCCAGGTGACTTTCCCTTGGGGCCCCACATCGGTTGAGTAACCCAAACCGGTTTGCACGATATTGCGGCTTTTCGGTGTCAATTCTGCACTCACCGGCAACTCTTTTTCAGGATCTTTTTTCCCTTCTGCAATCAATGGGGATACGACAACGCTACCAAACCACCCAGTGGCGGTGAGGCGTCGGTTTAATTCAGAAATATCGGATGACTGGTAAGGATCGCCCGTCTTAAAGGGAACCAAATTTTGAAGGATATCCTCTCGGATTTGATTGCCTGAAAAACGAACTTGCGCCATACGAAAGCGAGGTCCTGAGTCATAATCAAGCCACCAAAACGCTTCATTATTCACAGCATCAACCCCTAATTCCTGTCGGGTGAATTTTCCATCAAAATACCCCCGATCCATGGCAAGGGTTTCGACCCTCGATTTAAAGTCTTCGTAGGTACCGTGATTAAGTTGGGTACCGGGTTTGGGTAAACGGCGCTTTAAGTTATTAAAACGTCGATCATCGCTAGCTTCACCTGAGATAGAGAAATTCGCTTCTTTGATACGAACAGGATCACCTAATTCGATTGATGTAACCAACGTGGCCTTTTGAGGATCTTTGGTTGAGTGCTCTTCCCAACGAAAGCGCATATGGTACCGATAAAAGCCGAGGGCTTCTATGCCACGGCGCGCAGCTTGAGCGATACCTGCCCGATAGGCTTGACGCGCAACCGCAGAACTATTGTCCTTGATGGGATTAATCAGTGCTTCAACATTATTTTTGACTTGTTCGTTCTGGCATTCGACACGCACAGAAAATGCCGTGGCGGCCTGAGAATATACCGCCAGCATTCCCGTCAGCAGCAAAATCTTTAATACCGACACTCGCACTCGAACTCTCACCAAAGAAAAGTCAAAGAAAGGCTTGACTAGCTGAGTTTAAGACACAGTAAAGGGAAAAGACAACCTCCGTGCTAACAATGCTAAAACTCAAAGTCATTACTCAAAAGATTATCAAGAGAAAACCCTTTGACAGTTGGTTGATAGCTTCGATATTTGTTCGCACATTGATTTAAGAAAACATGTTTTTTCTCTTCCAAAACTGACAAATTAATTTTGTCTGGATTACGTTTAATTTCTCCAAACAAAATTCTTTTATCAATATCATCAATACAAATCAAGTCGATCTCATTTTCACCTTTTTTGTCCCACCACTGACCAACGGCAGTAAATTTTTCCGACTCCAATGCGCTTTCTATCACGAGTTCTTCGAGAACTCTGCCACTGTAATCAGGAAAAATTTGTTGAGCACGTTCAATGATTCGAGCGGTGTAACCACTTTCAATCATCGACTTATAGGGGAACATAAATTTGAACCAAAATTTTAAAAATTGATCGTTGAGTTTATAACGAACTTTTTTATACCGGACAGGCATCGCAATCGGTTCATTACGGACAATGAGACGATAGAATTCTTCGAGGCGCTTCAGATGCGCTGAGATATCAATTTGCGGAAAAGCCGACACCAATTCGTTACGATCCGTGGCACCGTTTGCCAAACGTTCAAGAATTTCGAAATTAACAGAGTAATTATTTTTAAATTCCGAAATCAACATTAACTGCCCTTCTGACAAAAATAAGCCGTTTGAAATTGCCGTATTAATCATCTCCTCTTTTGTGGCAGCTTGATTTTGCATAAGCACTTTAACGTATTGCGCAACTCCTCCGGTTATAGCGAACAATGCCAATAAATCCTCTGCAGTGTAGTGTGGGTTATAGGTACCTATAATCTCCTGCAACACTTTAATCGGGAAAGGCTGCAGATGGATCATGGCATCTTGCCTAGCGAAAAGAGGAGCCTGACCGTTTTGAAAAATCGCCCGCATGGCACTGGCAACGGATCCACTCACAACAAAAAGCATTTTTGTTTCTTTTCGATGCATATCCCATTGCCTTTGAATATCACCCAGAAAGGCAGGATTAATTCTCTCAATATTCTGGAACTCATCCATAACAAAAACGATCGGTTGAATTTTGGAAAGTTCCAAAAGTAATTTAAAAAGGTCGGAGAGTGTAGCGGGGGGCTGTAAATAATGGCCAATATTGGAAATTTTTTGATTATTCAACTCCCAAAACAACTCAATATTTCGCTTCTCACTAAGCTCAGAATTCACGTAAAAATAAAAAAACAGCGCCCCAGGCTGATTTGAAAACGCTTGTGCGATCAACGCAGTCTTACCAACCCGACGTCGCCCGGTTACTACAAGCATTCTGCTGCCATCTTGAATACTCTGCCCCAACAAATTACGCATCAGAGCAAGCTCTTTAGTACGACCAAAGAAAGGAAAGTCCATAATGCTTCATCTCGTTAAGCTTAATATCGTTAAGCTTAACGGAGCGAAGGATAAAAATCAAACCAGTGGGAAACTACAAAACTTCAAAAATACAAGATGAACTATTGATTTTTCAACAAGATACAAAAAATCCCAAGCTACCGAAGTAGTGGGATTCTAAGCGATGGCGTCCCCACGGGGATTCGAACCCCGGTACCGACCGTGAAAGGGTCGTGTCCTAGGCCTCTAGACGATGGAGACTCTTCAAATTGTGGTGGAGGTAAGCGGATTCGAACCGCTGACCCCTTGCATGCCATGCAAGTGCTCTACCAACTGAGCTATACCCCCAAACGAGAGAACGTCATTGTATAGAGACTTTTTTCAAAAATCAAGGCATTGGCGAAAATTTTTCATTTGCCGCCCCGAATGATTCGGAGCGGCAAATTTTACGGAAAAATTTCAAAACGTCAAGTGATTCAGAGGCGTTTCATTAAAATTTCCCGTGCGACATCACCGGTGACATTTTTTGCTTCGCCGAAATGAACGCCGCGCTCATTAAAGCGACGGGCAATTTCTTCAACGACATCGACTCCGATCCCCTTTTCGGACAATCGTGTTGCCAAACCAAGCGATTTGAAGAACGCCTCAATTCGAGCGATGACTTGATCAACCCGTTCGTCTTCACTACCCTCACAAATACCGAGAACACGTTCGCCAAACTGCAGCAGTTTGGCTTTTTTCTGTTCACGTAAAACTTCAGCCGTACCCGGGTAGACAATGGCTAACGATTCACCGTGGGTTACTCCGCAAAGTGCGGTAAGTTCGTGCCCAATTTGATGGGTGGACCAGTCTTGCGTCACCCCCATACGAATGAAATTATTCAATGCCATTGTTGCGCTATACATATAGTCAGCCATCACATCGTAGTTATGCTGATCGGCTTGCACCAGC
>URFF01000026.1 GCA_900546995.1 uncultured Sutterella sp. | reverse complement strand
ATTGCCGGGTGTTCAGGATACGGCCAAGGCAAAAGATATTTTGGGGCGTACGGCTACGTTGGAAATCCGAATGGTTGACGATTCCCCCGAAGCGTATGCACAGCTTTCTTCGGGGATCGTGCCTTTTGGTGACGAACTTTATTATGACCGTGAAGGCAATCCCATTTTGGTTAAACGCCAGGTGGTATTGACCGGTGATAACTTAAATGACGCTCAGCCGGGTTTTGACCAACAAACCCAAGAGCCGACCGTGAACTTGACGTTGGATAGTCGCGGTGCCCGCATTTTCCAAGATGTCACCCGAGATAATGTTGGCAAGCGAATGGCCATTATCCTTTTTGAAAAGGGCAAGGGAGAAGTGGTGACGGCTCCGGTGATCCGTCAGGAAATCGGCGGCGGTCGAGTGCAAATTTCCGGTCGTATGACCACGATGGAAGCCACGGATACGGCGCTTTTATTGCGCGCCGGTTCTTTGGCTGCACCGATGGAAATTATCGAAGAACGTTTGATCGGCCCGAGCTTGGGTGCGGCTAACATTGAGGCGGGTTTCTACTCAACGCTGTACGGCTTTGCGATTGTGTCGATCTTCATGATTCTTTACTACCAAGTGTTCGGCGCGGTTTCGGTCTTCGCATTGACTTGTAACGTGATGCTGTTGGTCGCGTTGCTCTCGATGCTTCAGGCTACCTTAACGCTACCGGGTATCGCCGCTGTGGCTTTGACGTTGGGTATGGCCGTTGACGCAAACGTGCTGATTAACGAACGTGTTCGTGAAGAACTTCGCGAGGGACGCACTCCTCAACAGGCTATTCATGAAGGCTTCAGCATGGCCTTTAACACCATTTTGGACTCGAACATCACGAGTTTAATTGCCGGTATCGCGTTGTTAATCTTCGGTTCCGGTCCGGTGCGCGGTTTCGCTGTGGTGCACTGTCTCGGTATTTTGACCTCCATCTTTACGTCGGTGGTCGTGACCCGTGCTTTGATTAACCTTATCTATGGTCGACAGAAGAAACTGAAACGGTTGCATGTCGGCATGGTTTGGAAACCGACTGATTAAAGGAGTCTGTGATGGAGTTTTTTAGAATTCGGCGCACGATTCCCTTCATGCGCTATTCCAAGATTTTGAACGCCATCTCCGTGGTGTCATTCTTGGTAGCGGTGTTTTTCCTCTTTACCCATGGGCTCGCGTTTTCAATTGAGTTCACGGGCGGTACCGTTATGGAAGTGACTTATCCGAACGCGGCCCCGACCGAAACGATTAGACAACAAATCAAAAATTCGTTGGGCGTGGAGGCTGCCGTCCAGAATTTTGGTACAGCTCGTGATGTGATGATTCGCTTGCCGCTTGTCGAAGGCGAATCTTCCGGAGAGCAAGCCAAAGAGGTCATGGCAGTGCTTAATCAAACCGAACCCGGGGCGCACATGACTCGAGTCGAGTTTGTGGGACCGCAAGTGGGCGAAGAACTTGCTAGCGACGGCTTAACGGCCTTGCTTTTGGTGGTCTTTGGCATCATCGTGTATTTGGCTTTCCGGTTCGAATGGAAGTTCTCTGTTTCGGCCATTATCGCTAACATGCACGATATTATTTTGGTGCTAGGCTTCTTCTCAATTTTCCAATGGGAATTTTCACTGCCGGTGCTTGCGGCTATTTTGGCTGTGCTCGGTTATTCGGTTAACGAATCCGTGATTATTTTCGACCGTGTTCGTGAACACTTTAAGAAGATGCGTCGAGCCAGCACCGATGAAATCATTAACTCGGCTATTACCGCTACGATTTCCCGTACGGTGATCACCCACTCGTCAACGTTGGCGATGACGCTTTGTATGTTCTTCTTTGGTGGTCCGGCATTGCACTATTTTGCATTGGCACTGACAATCGGTATTTGTTTGAGTATTTACTCATCCGTGTTCGTTGCAGCAGCCATCGCAGACTACTTGGGTGTGAAGCGTGAGGATTTCGTGAAGCCCATGAAGCATGAAAATGCGCAGGACATGGTGCCCTAAGTGGGTTAACCTGAATCTTGGCTAACAAACGGCGCGTCATTGACGCGCCGTTTTTGCAACGACGATTCCGATCCACAAGTTAAAACTCATTTCGCAACAAGACAGAGCCATGTCGGGATTTTATGGGATAACTGGGGATAACCGAGGATAAGTGGGGATATCTTGGGAAATGTCGGGAAAAGTTAGCAAACTTTTAAACGGAGTAAAGGGACAAGTTTGAATAATGAGAGGCGGCAGTTTGAAGGTCTGCCGCCACCAATGACTTTCCCGTCTACGGGGCGCGTTGATAAAGTGCGAAAAGAACGCCGCGAATCACGGTATCAGTTGTTTTGCTGCTAAGCGATTCAATAGCATCCGGATCGGTTAAGTTCGTTGTGTCGTATTCTTGCGGTTGTTTTTTCATTTCCCCGATCACAACATCTTTCCAGAAAGCCGGCGCTTCGCTTTCCTCCCAATAACCACGTCCGCGTCCGAAGTGAGCAACGGCTAAATAAAGCAAAACCGCTTCGAGCAAAAAGTTTTGCATCGCCATTTTGCTCCAAGAAACGCGTGTGCCATGAACGCCTTTGACTTGGTTATAAGCTAAGGCCGCCCCAGCGCCACCAATGGCGCCGATAACCGTTCCGAGGAGGGTTCCAAGACCGGCGCTTAGTCCGCCGGTGGCTAAATCAGCTGCCAGACCAGAAGCCGCGCCCGTACCCACAGCGCCGACAATGGCAGCGCCTTTGGGGTTGGCGGCCGTGTGAACGGTCCAGTCGGTTTTTAGCCGGCGAAGAATTTCGCGTTTGACCCCCGCACCTTCAATGCCGTGAGCGTCAATCAGCCGTTGCGTGAGAGCGCAAAGGGAATCGGCTGCTCGAGCCGCTAATGCGTTTTTCGCATCTTCAATCGGACCGCTTTGCAGTTTGATCACACCTAATCGGCGCCCCCAATCCTTGACCTGTTCGGTTAACGAATAGTCGGAAAGTTCTTCATGGTCGACTGCCAGTTGCGTCATGTAATTGGCTATGGCTTCAATCGATGTGGAATAAATAGCACGGCGTTGTCTTGACCAAGCTTCGCGAAGCGATTCATAGGTGACTTTTTGCTCGGCAGTCAGTACATCGCCAATGGCGTCAAAAAGGGCGAATTCCTGTACCCAACAACGCGCGAAGGCATCCATGGGTAAGACCTTTTTGACCAAGGGGAAAGCCGCCATATAGTCTTCCCATTGTTTAATTTCGGCTGACTCGATCGCAGGTTCCCGAGGCTTCCCCATTTGGTTAAGTAAGACAATGACTGGCTTATTGATCCAGGTCAAGATTTTCATTTCCGCTGCGATGTAAGAGCAGGCGGCAGGCGACTCACTGGCATTGACAAGATATAAGACCACGCTACTTGTATCGCGTACGTGCTTTAAGGCTCTTTGATTTAGCCAAGAGGCTTTGTTGGAGACGCGGTCCCACACTTCGGATAAGAACCAGCCGATTGGGTTGGCACGTCCCTCAAGGCGTGAGGCTAGGCGCACGCTGTCACCAAACCCCGGCGTATCCCATAGAACAAGCTCAGAGCACCCGTCCGATGCTCGAATGAGCACATAGTCATCCGTGGTTTCCGTGACATGGGGACGGTCAGCGACCTCTCCGATGTCTCTGCCCAACAGGGTTCGAGCCAGGGTCGTTTTCCCGATATTGGTGTGTGAGACCAAGCTCAAATTAATACGCATCAGTTGCATGTCTGTCATAAGACTATCCCTACAATGCTTGCGCTGCCGCAAGCTTTAATTCGTCACAAGTTTGATCATCGGGCTGCAGGCCGGAGTGATAGAAAATAACTGGGAGTGTCAGCTCGTCAGCGAAGTCTTTCCACAATTGTTTTCGAGATTCAATTCGATCGTTGAAGTCACCGAAACGGGCAAGATAGGCTGCCAAATCCACCATCAGGATAATTGGTGTTTTGCCAAGTTTCTCCTTTAATGCCTGTAAAGCAACTCCTTGCACCTCATGTTCAGGGGTTGTCGTCGCATTCAAGAGAATCCAAACTTGTTGAGATTGACCAGTTTTTTCCAGTGTGAGTGGCGCGCTTCCTTCTTCGATATTCCAGTTATGCGTTTTGATTTCCTTCAGATCAAAGCCCAAACTTTCGGCAAATCGGTAAGCGCTTTCCAGCAGGTTTTTACTTTGAACGGAGTCTGGAACAACAAGGTCCAAACTCATCGCTTCAGATCGCCAGGTTCTCATAATATTGCTAAAGTAGCGATTCTCGAGATCCAGCGGGAAGCGTTTGCGAATTCTGGCAATCTGAAAGGTATGTTTAAGAGCCAGTAATCCGCGCGGGATCACCACGAAAAGGGCGAGCATTACGATCATGCGCATCAGCCAAAGACTCGCGGAAGCCTCGTAGCCGTTAATGGCTAAGCGGTCAAATCGCATATTGGCGACATCTAAAATGTTGGGCATGGGGCCTAAGAAATTCGTGCAAATTCCGTAGACTAACGCAATGATTTGATAGACGATTTCCGGGCTTTCGGCAAACCAGGTACTTTCCCAACCGACGGTATAAGCAGTGCCGACTCCGCGAAGTAAGACACTTGCGATCATGCCAAGGACAAAACCTAACGCGGCTAGATGAAAAGCTCGCGCAGCGAAATGACCGGCTAAGGGATCCATCAGAGGGGCGAGGTTCTTGGGACGTCGGATGGATTTGGCGGTGATTCTTTTTTCTAAAAATTCGAAAAGGTGCCTGAGTCCCAAAAAGTCACGCTTCTCACCATGGCGAAGCCCTGAGAAAAAGAGCATGACATAAACGAGCAGATTCCAAAGCAGAACCCCGAAGAAGGGCAGTGAAAGCAGATTGATGCGAGAGCCGGTCGCAGAAAATTGATCGGTTAGTAACCCAGCGAAAAAGGCTAGGCCTGCCAGTCCTGCGGTCAGCCACCAAGGCGGTGTTAGTGTCAAGGGTGTGGTATCGACTTGAGGATTTTTCGCAACAAGCATTTTCTCAGCGATACGAGCTCTTTCGCGCAAAAATGTCGCGATATCCGCGGACTCTCCAACGGCGGCCGCAGCTTGCCGCGTCGCACGGTTGGCATCGCTTAATTCCCAGCTTAACGCCGGGTTTTCCTCAAGAAGCCGCACCTTAGTAATGCGTTCTGCATCTTCCAGCGTGAAACGCCCACTCGATATCGGCTTTTTATAAAGTTCACTCATGAAAACAAACAAAAATTGGACAAATAAAAGTCTGCCTTTATTCTAACCTGTGTATCGGCTCGCCATGCAGTTTCACCGATGGAAATTGCAAAGAGATGTTTATGACTGTTTTCCTTTTTGCCAAGCAGCAAGCAGTTTGGCAGTGGCTTGACCGGGATCATCTTGGCCGCAAATGGCTGAAATAACAGCTACACCATGAGCGGCTGTTTTGGCTATCTGCACGGTTCGGGCTTCATTGATACCACCGATGGCAACGACCGGGACGGGACTTTGTTGCGCAACGGCCGAAAGTCCATCAATACCGATCGGTGCGGCGGCATCTTTTTTAGTGGTTGTTGTATAGACCGGTCCCACACCGATGTAATCGACAAGATTAGGATCCATCGCTCGCAATTGCGCCATGTTATTGATTGAAAGCCCGACAATCATATTCGGTCCGACGAGTTGTCTGACGGCTTCAACCGGAAGGTCTTTTTGTCCGACGTGAACGCCATCGGCTTTTGCGGCTAAAGCGACATCAACGTGGTCATCAATGATCAGAGGAATGCCAAATGGCTTCAATGCATTTTTTAAGGACACGGCGCACTCAAAATAGGCTCGTTTTTTCCAATTGGGAGCACGTAATTGAATGAGACCAGCACCGGCTTGCGCTGCGGCAAGTGCCGTTTCCACCATCCCGAGTTGGGCGGTTAAATCCGGGTCTAACACGAGATAGACCCGATAATCTATGTTTGTTTTATCGATCATGGCACTAGTCTGCATGAGAAATGTTGTAAAGCGCGTCTAAGAAAGCGCTATGAAATGTTCCCGGCCCCTGAGCGCGCTTGATAGCCAGTTCTTCGGCTACCTTAAAAAGCGCATGGGCGGCGGAACAGGCATTTAAAATATCATCATCTAGCGTGATAAATGCCGCAACCAAAGCCCCTAGGGAGCAGCCCGTACCGACAACTCGTGTTGCCATGATATGACCGCCGGTCACTTTCAGCGTACGCTCGCCATTGGTGATGAAATCGGCTGCCCCACTCACAGCAACTACTGCGCCGGTTCGCAAAGCGAGGTTTTGAGCCGCTTGAAGCGCTTCGTCACTGCCGTTGACGCTATCTACGCCGTGACCGCCGCTACCCAATCCGGCAAGACAGATGATTTCACTGGCGTTGCCGCGAATCACACTTGGTGAGAATTGCATGAGTTCGGCGATGCGATCATTGCGCCAACTCATCGGACCGATAGCGACCGGATCCAATACCCAAGGCTTCTGAAGCGTGCGGGCAACCTCGCAAGCCTGTCGCATGGATTCAAAGCGCTCAGGGGTGAGTGTGCCGACATTGACTAATAGAGCATCGGCAATCTGGGAAAATTGCGCACTTTCTTCTTTCGCGATGACCATGGCTGGAGAGGCACCGCTAGCCAGTAAAGCATTGGCGGTGAACTCTTGAACGACATCATTGGTCATGCAGTGGACTAGAGGTCGTTTTCGGATTAATTGAGAACAGTATCGGTGCAAATCAGCTTCGGGAAAAGTATAAAAAGATGACATGAAATTTGACCTTAAAACAAAGAACAGCGCAAAAAATTAATACACGAGAATACACAGGCTTACACAAAAAAGGTAGGTACAATGAGGTGTCTTGAAAAATTTCATTTGTTTTAGCATGTTAATTCACCCCCAGTTTGATCCGATCGCTTTTTCTATTGGCCCAGTGTCTGTTCATTGGTACGGTTTAATGTATCTGGTCGGGTTTGCCCTTTTTTGGATATTGGCCATGTATCGCTCCAAAAAGGACGCATGGCGAGCCGTTAAACCTAACCAAGTCGAAGATCTGCTCTTTGTTGGTGTTTTGGGGGTGATTTTAGGTGGACGTTTGGGCTATTGTTTTTTGTATCAACCGGGCTATTACATTGAACATTTAGGGGCTGTTTTTCGTATTTGGGACGGGGGCATGAGTGCTCATGGCGGCGTGATCGGGGTTATTGTCGCTATGGCGTATTTCGCAAAGACCCGTCACTTAAAATTCTTGGATGTCGCCGATTTTGTGACGCCCATGGTTCCATTGGGACTTTTCTTTGGACGAATCGGAAACTTTATTAATGGTGAACTCTGGGGGCGCATCTGCTCGCCTGATTTTGCGCTAGCCATGATCTTCCCGAGAGCAGGCGATGGGCTACCTCGGCACCCCTCTCAACTTTATGAAGCGACCCTGGAAGGGTTGCTGCTTTTTGTCGTTTTATGGTGCTACTCCGCGAAATCACGTCCAGCCGGTCAGGTTGCGGCTTTATTTTGTATCGGCTACGGTGTTATGCGGTTTGCCGTGGAATATTTCCGAGAACCTGATGCCTTTTTAGGCCTATTGGCCTTCGGACTGAGTCAAGGGCAATGGCTTTCCATTCCCATGATTGTTATAGGAGTGCTTGTTTTCGCTTTCAATGCGATGCGTTCAAACAAGAATTCCGATCATTAAGAGCAGGCGCAATCGATTGGGTGCTTTAAGATTTGCTCAATGTCTTCTTTGGCAAGGCGGTTCATCGAGAATTCGCATCCGCAGTAGAGTTGGTTGTAAAAACCGTTTTCGCGTAAAAGCGCATTGCGTCGATCTTGAAGACCGCCTTTTCGCCAGTTTTTATCCCAAAATTGAGTTTCAGGATAGAGCGCTTGTGCGAGTTGTCCAGCTTTGAGAATTTGGTTTAAGTCTTTCCAACGACTAGAAGCCAAGGTGGTGGTAAAAAGGGCGATTTTTTCTTCGCTTGCGACTCTGGCTGTTTCAGCTAATCGATAATTAAAACAAAGTTGGCAACGTTGCCCCCGTTCAGGTTCTAATTCAAATCCCTTCACGACTTCTCGCCACGCATTGTGATCGTGATCGCCTTCAATCACCCGAACGCCTAGTTTTTCCGCGTAACGGGTCAATTCATTTTTCCGAATGAGGTATTCCGAATCGGGGTAGATGTTCGGATTGAAATAAAAAAGGGTCGGGCGATACTCGTTATGAAGTATCCACTCTAAAATGGCAGCAGAACAAGGGGCACAACAGCAGTGTAAAAGGACGTCTTGCATAGTTAGAGGATTCGTTAGCGAAGATGGCTGCATTGTATACTGTGTTGGTCGAAAGGAGAGGTGAAGATGCCGATTTCTGAGAATTTGACACTTATCAGAGAACGTATCGCTGAGCTACATCCTCAGCAAGAGGTGAGTTTGCTCGCCGTCAGTAAAACGTTTCCTGTGGATTGTATAAAAGAGGCGATCGAGAGCGGGCAGTTTGCGTTTGGAGAAAACTATGCTCAGGAAGGCGCCGAGAAGGTTCAATATTTTCGCGAACACTTTCCGACGCTGAAACTGCAATGGCATTTTATCGGTCCTTTACAGTCCAACAAAACGCGTTTGGTGGCTGAGCATTTCGATTGGGTTCAAAGTATTGACCGACTCAAAATTGCGAAACGGTTATCTGAACAACGACCTAGTTCAATGGAAAAACTCAACATCCTCGTGGAAGTCAATATCGATGCGCAAGACACCAAAAGCGGTGTTTCTCCCTGCGAACTGCCTGAATTACTAAAAGCGGTGTCGGTTTTGCCGAATTTGCGTCTTCGTGGGCTGATGTGCATTCCGAAACCTCGCGAAGGGGAAGTGGAAAAGTTTGAACCATTTCGGAAAATGCGTGCGATTTTTGACCAATATCGACAAGAATACGCACTGGATACGCTTTCAATGGGTATGAGCGCGGATTTCGCGCAGGCCATTCAAGCGGGCTCGACGATGGTGCGCGTCGGTTCGGCGATTTTCGGCGCGAGAAACTACAAAAAATAGTTTGTGACGGATCGACTAATTTTTAAACTTTGTTTTAAAGGATCTTTATTTATGAATCAACGAATTGCGATGATCGGTGGCGGGAATATGGCGAGCGCTTTGGTTGCGGGGCTCGTTGCCAACCACATTGATCCGACTTTAATTGATGTGCTGGATCGAAATCAGGATAAGTGTGATCGTTTATCTGCGAAATATGGTGTCAATACCCATTTGTGTGGTGGCGATTGGCTCAAAAACGTGCAAATCATTGTCTTAGCCGTTAAGCCGCAAGGCATGTTTGAAACAATCGAATCCATCCGATCTTACTTTAATGAAAATGCGTTGTTTATCTCGATTGCCGCAGGGTTACGGGTCGGTGATTTAACTCGTTGGCTTCATTCGGATCGCCTAGTTCGGGCAATGCCCAATACGCCGGCCTTGGTGAAAGCCGGGGTGGTTGGGGTCTATGTGCCGGATCATTTGAGTGAAAAAGATCAAACAGCTGCTCGGGAAGTGCTTCAGGTGATGGGCGAAATGATTTTTGTGCCGAGCGAAGCGCAACTGGATTTGCTTTCGACCGTGTCGGGATCGGGACCTGCCTACGTTTTTCGCTTTATCGAAGCGCTGGAAGCGGCTGTTGTCAAACGCGGTTTTGATCCCGTAGAGGCTCGTCGGATGGCCATTCTGACAGTTTTGGGAGCGGCCAAGTTAGCGGTCTCAAGCGATGAACCGCCAGCAAAACTTCGCGCTAATGTGACGAGTAAAGGTGGAACAACGGCTGAAGCCTTGCGTGTCATGGACGAACATCAGTTCATGGCCATGATGGATGAAGCTGTTCAAGCCGCTTACGACCGCAATCAGGTTTTAGCCGATCAATTGGGTCAACGTTAACCGATTATTCGTCTGAAACCGAACTGACCGGTGGAAGGTTGAGCATTCGACAACCTTCCATTGGTAGGCTCGTCACCGCTTGTCGGATCATATCGATTGCCGCCTGGCGAGTGAAGCTTTTACGCCATGCAATGATGACCCGTCGAGTTGGCGTTGGCTTATTGAAAGGAATGGCTTTCACCAAATCATCTCCCGACGTTTCCTTTAAAGAGGAGCTCGGCAGCACCGTAATTCCCAAGCCTTGAGCAACCATATGGTGGATTGTCAGTAAGGAAGAGCCTTCAACGGTCTTTTGTAAACTCGAGGTTTGGCGGTTTTTACTGTTGGTTTCCGGACAAATGGCGAGGACCTGGTCACGAAGACAATGGCCTTTGCCGAGTAATAAAAGATTGGCCGAGCGAACGTCTTCACGGTCAATTTCACTTTGATTGGCCCAGGGGTGATTGTGCGGTACGGCAACCACCAATTCTTCATCATAAAGCGGCGCCAACATTAAACCGGGTTCGTGAATTGGCAGTGCCATGATCGCAACGTCAATTTGACCGGCGCGTAATTGCTCAAGCAGTTCTCCCGTGTAATTTTCCGTCAGAATCAACGGCATCTTTGGTGCCAGTTGCAGCATTTTGTGCACCAGTCCCGGCATTAGGTAGGGGCTTATCGTGAAAATGACCCCGAGGCGCAGTGGTCCGCAAAGCGGATCTTGTCCTTGCAAGGCGATTTCTTCGATGTGGTGTACCTCATCAAGAACTTTTTGTGCTTGTTCAACGATCGCTTCCCCGATGGGTGTCAAGGAAATTTCCTGAAAACGACGTTCAAACAGATGAACACCCAACTCATCTTCCAGTTTCCTCACGGCAACGGAAAGAGAGGGCTGAGAGATAAAGCATGATTCAGCGGCCCGGCCGAAATGACGTTCACGGGCAACGGCAACAATATATTTGAGTTCAGTCAATGTCATAGGACGAGAAAGACGCTATGCGTCTAAAAAACCTTCGCTTGCGCTAAACCAGCGCTTTGCATGTTGGGCCGCGGCTTGGCTATCGGATTGAATCCAACGAGCTGCGAATTGGCGAGCGGCCTCAACCAATTCCGTATCTTTTTCAATGTCGGCAAAACGCAATAAAGGAACGCCGGATTGACGTGCTCCAAGAAATTCTCCCGGGCCTCGAATTTCAAGATCCCGGCGGGCAACCTCAAAACCGTCGGTTGTTTCTCGAATCACTTTTAGGCGTTCTTTGCCTGTTTCAGATAACTCTCCGTAAAGGAGTATACAAAAACTTTTTTGAGCACCTCGCCCGACACGGCCGCGCAATTGATGTAACTGCGCCAATCCGAATCGTTCAGCATGTTCAATGACCATTAAAGAGGCATTGGGGACATCAACGCCAACCTCAATGACTGTTGTAGCCACTAAGACATCGATCTGTCCCTGGCTAAAAGCTTTCATGATGTTT
Source organism: uncultured Sutterella sp. (assembly GCA_900546995.1). Lineage (GTDB taxonomy): Bacteria > Pseudomonadota > Gammaproteobacteria > Burkholderiales > Burkholderiaceae_F > Aphodousia. The sequence goes on along the minus strand of URFF01000026.1, from coordinate 10,334 downwards.
TGTTTTTCTTCCGGGGCCAAGGCACCGTGAACGAGCCCCACTCGGAGCTCAGGTAACTCAGGTTTGCGTGGCGGCCGTTAAGTCCAGTTTTTCACTTTCTTCAATGAGAGGGCAAACCCAATACACTTGTCGACCCTCTTTGACTTGTTGTGCAATGGTTGAGAGTACTTCGTGTTTACGATTTAAACTGACGAGTTTTGTGCTGATGGGCTGACGTCCAGGAGGTAGCTCGTCAATGACAGAAACATCAACGTCCGCTAAATAACTCATGGCCAAAGTGCGGGGAATGGGTGTTGCCGAAAGCATCAACAGATGAGGTGTTAAAACAGCATCGCCTTGTCTTAAGGCTAAGCGCTGTGCCACACCGAATCGATGTTGTTCATCGATGATAGCCAGTCCAAGTCGATTAAACTTGACTCCCTCTTGGATCAAGGCGTGAGTGCCGATGATCAACCGAGCTTGCCCGCTTTCGATCGCCTGCAGATTGGCTTGCCTTTCTTTCGCCTTTTGTTTACCGGCTAACCATGCAATGGGCACACCCAGAGGTTTTAACCACTGAGCAATTTTGAGAAAATGCTGTTCAGCCAAAATTTCGGTCGGTGCCATTAACGCCGCTTGAAATCCGTCGTCAATCGCTAAAGTCGCCGCCAGTGCCGCAACCACGGTTTTACCGCTACCGACATCGCCTTGCACCAGTCGATTCATTGGTGTCGTTTTGGCTAAATCGTTGCGAATTTCGCTTAAAACTCTTTCTTGGGCACCGGTTAATTTAAAGCTGAGCTCGTTACGCAGTTTTTCACTGGTTTCAGAGTGAGAGGGGGCAATCACCGGGGCAATTTTTTGTGCCTTTAATTCCCTAGACTGTCTGAGTGCTACTTGTTGGGCCACTAACTCATCGAATTTAAGTCGCTGCCAGGCTGGGGCAGTTCGTTCTGAAAGGGCTTCAAGGCTTGCGCCAACCGGTGGATGGTGAAGGTATTGCAAGGCTTGAGATAGCCCCGGCAGATTTAAGTTTTTCAAAATATCCGCCGGTATTAAATCTTTGACCTCAACGTCAAGCAATGCCCGTGAAATGCGTTTTCTTAACCAGGGCTGAGTGATGCCTTCTCCTGCCGGGTAAACAGGTGTCAATGTCGTCGGCAATGCGGCACCGTCTAAAGCGGTTTTTATTTTCGGATGGACCATTTCCGCTCCGAAGTAGCCTTCACGCACAGTACCGTAAAGCCGAACTCTTCGGCCCGGTTCGAGCTGTTTGACTTGAGAAGGGTAAAAATGCAATAGACGGACCAATACGGTGCCTGTCGAATCAGCAATCAACGCCTGAAGTTGCTCACCGGACGGACGACGGATTTTTTCACAGCGAAGGACATTGCCTTCGCATTGTTGGGCTGCGCCCGCAGTGAGTTGTGCAATGGGGGTGATGGCCGTTTCATCCTCGTAGCGCAAAGGAAGGTGTAACACATAATCCCAATCCCGCACGAGACCAATTTTTGCCAAACGTTCGGATAGTGGGGCTAATTTTTCGCCTTTCTTTCTGGGCTTGAAAAATGTTGCGGCCATTTTAAGTTTTAGATACGAGCGATAACTTCGACTTCAACCAAACCGCCCTTTGGAAGCGCAGCAACGGCAAAACAGCTGCGGGCCGGGTAAGGCGATTGGCAAAACTCTTGCATCACGGCATTAACGACCGGGAAGTTAGCCATGTCGGTCAAGAAGATCGTCACTTTCATGATATTCGTCATGTTGCCGCCAGCGGCTTCGATGATAGCTTTGACGTTTGAGAAAGCCAGGCGAGCCTGAGCTTCAAAGTCAGCGGGCAATTCACCGGTTTTCGGATCAATGCCAAGTTGACCAGAGGTAAATAAGTTAGCTTCGCCCTTGGTGGCCTGGGAATAGGGACCAATAGCGGCAGGAGCGTTATCAGTGTGGATAATCTCGTGACTCATGAATTTCTCCAATAAAAAGAGTGTTGCCGGCAATAATCTGGCAACTTGCCCAATTATAACGGGCGGTCGCTGGATTTTTGAGCTTGTTAAGATTGATGAGGTATTTATGAGTTTTGTCAAAAATCCAACGGAAAATTTTCGATAAAATTCGCCAAATTCACGGAATACGGTAGTTTGGTGTAAACTTCGGGGTATTCCCTATGGGTGTCGGTAGAAAACGACCGCTAAACTCTTTTTAGGAGTCTCTGAAAGTAGCGGTTTGATGCTGATACGATTGGAGAAAGAATAGTTATTTTCCAAGAATTGTTCGCTTTCGGAAGTTTTCAGGTGACGACCGAAGCTTTGTTGTGTTCTTGGAGGAGAGCGATTTTTTTGAAAAGTCGGGTTCGATTGAGCTTTTCGCGGGATGTGACAAGTCCTGTCGAGAGGGGGCTCGGCTGAGTGTTTGTCCGTACTTGGTCGCAAGAACGGTTGGCTTACAAGCTCGAGATTCGGTGTTCTAGCCCTGAAAGAAGTCCGAATTTCGTGAAAGAGAAATGCTTCTCTTGGGTTTCCCTAAGCTGGCGGTTCGCTATAAAGCGCTGAGACGAAACTGGGGAACCTTTTTAAAAGAAGACCCCTACCGGAGAGATGGATGTTGTCAATCGATCCGGTGGCCCTCTTGGATCAAGGAGACCAAGTAATTATGAAAATCATCTACACCGACGTGCTGGTGGTTGGTGCCGGCTTGGCTGGTTTGCGTATGGCTGTTGCAGCCAAGCATCGCGGTCATGACTCCATCATCTTGTCGCTGGTGCCGCCGAAGCGTTCTCACTCGAAGGCCGCTCAAGGTGGTATGCAAGCTTCTTTGGGTAATGTGATTAAAGGTTTGGGCGACAACGAAGACGTCCACTTTGCTGATACTGTCAAGGGTTCTGACTGGGGTGCCGACCAAGACGTGGTCCGCATGTTCGTGAACACCTCCCCGAAGGCTGTGCGTGAGTTGGCTGCCTGGGGTGTGCCCTGGAGCCGTATTACTGCCGGTGACCGCCAGGTCATTATTAACGGCGAACGCGTGACGATTACCGAACGCAAAGAAGCTGCCGGTTTGATTAACCAACGTGACTTCGGTGGTACGAAGAAGTGGCGTACGTGCTTTGCCTCTGACTGCACGGGTCACGCTATGTTGAATGCGGTCAGTGACCGTGTGATTGCTGAACACATCCCGGTTGTGGAACGTGTCGAAGCAATTGCTTTGATTCATGATGGTAAGCGCTGCTACGGTGCTGTGGTTCGTGATTTGATCACGGGTGAATTGATGGCCTATGTTGCCAAGGCTACGGCTTTGGCCGCTGGTGGTGCCGGACGTTTGTTCCGCGTGACCACGAACGCTGTGATCTGCGAAGGTGCTGGTCAATCTTTGGCTTTGGAAACCGGCGTTGCGACGTTGGGTAACATGGAAGCCGTTCAGTTCCACCCGACGGGTATTTTCCCGGCTGGTATTCTCGTGACGGAAGGCTGCCGTGGTGACGGTGGTTTGTTGCGTGACGTTGACGGTCACCGCTTCATGCCGGATGTGGAACCGGAAAAGAAAGAATTGGCTTCTCGTGACGTTGTGAGCCGTCGTATGGAAGAACGCATTGCTCAAGGCAAGGGCGTGAAGAGCCGCTTCGGTGAACACCTTTGGTTGGACATCACCTTGTTGGGTGAACACCACATCAAGCACAACCTCCGTGAAGTGTATGAAATCTGCCACTACTTCTTGGGTGTTGACCCGGTGAAGGAATGGGTCCCTGTGCGTCCTGCTCAGCACTACACCATGGGTGGCGTTCGCACGGACTACACCGGTGAAAGCCGTCAATTGAAGGGCTTGTTTGCCGCTGGCGAATGCGCTTGCTGGGATATGCACGGTTTCAACCGCTTGGGTGGTAACTCAGTGGCTGAAACGGTTGTGGCTGGTATGTTGGTTGGTGAATACATCGCCGACTTCTGCGATAAGCCTGAAAACGTTATCGACATCCCGACCTCTACGGTTTACGACTTTATCAAGCGTGAACAAGCCAAGTTGGATGCCTTCATCAATAACGGTGGTACGGAAGATGCTGTTGTGTTGCGTAAGCGCATGCAGGACCTCATGACCTCCAAGATTGGTATTTTCCGTCGCGGTGCTGATATGGAAAGCGCTGTGAGCGAATTGGAAGACCTCTACAAGCGCTCCTTCAAGGTGAGCTGCAAGAGCCAATTGGGCGCTAACGCCGAATTGACCTATGCTTATCGTACGCAAAAGATGTTGCGTCTTGCTTTGACGATGGCCTGTGGCGCTGCTGCTCGTACGGAATCTCGTGGTGCTCACTTCCGTGAAGACTATCCGGTTCGTGACGATAGCAAGTGGCTCAAGCGTACGTTGGCCTCTTGGAATGATGGCGACACGCTCCCGACACTCTCTTACGAAGACCTCGATGTCAAGAAGATGGAATTGCCGCCGGGCTGGCGTGGCTACGGTGCCAAGAACTACATCGATCACCCGGATACGGCCAAGCGTCAAGCTGAAGTCGATGAAATCCGTGCGAAGATGGAAGCCGAAGGCGCAGATCGTTTCGCAATTCAAAACGCTTTGATGCCTTATGCTCACCTCTTGCCGAAGCGCTTGCAAGGCAAGAACGAACGTATTGATGAACCCTTGGCCTAAGGAGCCGACGAAAAATGAGTGAAAACAAAACCCAAAAGCAACATCGTCTGCTCAAGATCAGCATTTTGCGTTACAACCCGGCTGATCCGGCTAGCGTGCCTCACATGCAGACGTTTGAATTGGAAGAATCCGATTCCATGACCTTGTTCATCGCGTTGAACGAATTGCGCGATACGCAAGATCCTTCCTTACAATTTGACTTCGTGTGTCGTGCCGGTATTTGCGGTTCTTGCGCCATGATGATCAATGGTAAGCCGGGTTTGGCTTGCCGTACGTTGACCCGTGACTTGCCGACGGAATTCACGTTGGCTCCGTTGCCGGCCTTCGAATTGATCGGCGACTTGTCCGTCAACACCGGTAAGTGGATGCGTAACATGAGTGAACGCATGGAAACGTGGGTTCACATGAAGGAACAAGAAGTTGACGTTTGCCGCAAAGAAGAACCGATGGATCCGCAATTGGCCGAAGATATTTTGATCTTGGACCGTTGCGTGGAATGCGGCTGCTGTATCGCCGGTTGCGGTACGGTCCGTATGCGTCCTGACTTTGCCGGTGGCGTTGCCATTAACAAGATCGCTCGCTTCCGTTTGGACCCGCGCGATAAGCGTAACGACGCTGACTACTACGAAGTGATCGGTGACGATAGCGGTGTGTTCGGTTGCATGTCTTTGTTGGCTTGCCACGACTTCTGCCCGAAACAATTGCCGTTGAAGACCCAAATCGCTTTCGTGCGTCGTAAGATGGCTGAACAAGGCATTCGCGGCTACGATAAGGTTTTGCCGACCCCGAAGAAGGCAATCCCCATCAAGGTCGTGAAGTAAAGATTTCTCAAAATCGGAAGATCTCGCCGGTTCTTATTCTCGAATGAGAACCGGTGGGGCCGGAAGGTTTTGAAACCCTGCGTATTTTTCAACGGACCGACGGCGTCTGCCTGGACGCCGGTTGAACGGTGCGCAGTTTACAAACGGAGACGCCTGAAATGACGCCTTCCTTAATTTAAATAATCGAGGAGCAAATTAAACATGTCTCGTATTGAATATGACTTCCTTGGCGGCAAGGAAATTCCTGATGATTGCTACTATGGTGTTCAAACGCTCCGTGGCAAGGAAAACTTCCATGTGACAGAAATGTCTATGGCTCAAGAACCGTTCTTCATCATCGGCTTTGCCTATGTGAAGAAGGCTGCTGCCATGGCCAACAAGGAACTCGGCACGATTCCTGCTAACGTCGCTGACGCTTTGATCTGGGCTTGCGACCAATTGATCGCTGGCAAGTATCATGATCAATTCGTGACCGACTGGGTCCAAGGTGGTGCCGGTACGTCCACGAACATGAACTGCAACGAAGTCATCTGCAACTTGGCCGCTGAAAAGTTGGGTTCCAAGAAGGGTGACTACAACTTGGTTTCTCCGAACGACCACGCTAACTTTGGTCAATCCACGAACGACACGTACCCGACCGCTTTCCACGTCGGTTTGTTGCTCCGCAGCAACGTGATGTTGAAGGCTGTTGAAGACCTCGTCGCTTCCTTCTACAAGAAGGCTGATGAGTTCAAGAGCGTGTTGAAGATGGGCCGTACGCACTTGCAAGACGCTGTGCCGATGACCTTGGGTCAAGAATTCCATGGTTGGGGCCACACGATCGAAGACGAAGTTCGTACGATCAAAGAAGCTCAAGCTCACCTCTGCACGATCAACCTCGGCGCTACCGCTATTGGTACGACTGTGACGGCTCACCCGGATTATCCGGCCTTGGCCTCCAAGTACTTGGCTGAATTGACGGGTCTCCCGCTCAAGAACAGCGACGACTTGATTGCTGCTACGTCTGACTGCGGCTCTTATGTCGCATTGTCCAGCGCTATGAAGAGCTTGGCCATCAAGTTGACGAAGGTCTGCAACGACTTGCGTCTCTTGGCTTCTGGTCCTCGCTGCGGTTTGGCTGAAGTGAACCTCCCGCAAATGCAACCGGGTTCTTCCATCATGCCGGGTAAGGTCAATCCGGTTGAATTGGAAGCTATGAACCAAGCCAGCTTCATCGCTATCGGCTTGGATACCACGGTCATGTTGGCCTCTTCTGCTGGTCAACTTGAATTGAACGTGATGGAACCGCCGATCACCTGGGCTTTGTTCTTCGGCATGAAGGTCATGACGAACGCCATGAACGGTATGCGCACGAAGTGCATTGACGGTATCACCGCCAATGAAGAACACTGCAAGGACCTCGTTATGGGTTCTTTGGGCATCATCACGATCTTGAAGCCGCACTTCGGTTACAAGACCTGCTCTGAAATTGCTCACGAAGGTTACCACACCGGTAAGACCTTGCATCAATTGATCGTTGAAGAACGTAAGTTGATGACGCAAGAAGAATGGGATCACGTTTTCAATTTGCAAAACTTGATCGCCCCGAAGTTCGAAATGTAATTTTTCTTACCTAGGGAAAACCTCGTATTTATTTCGATGAATGCGGGGTATAGTATCGACAGTCGAACATCTGCCTTTCGGGGTCGGTGTGAGACTGTCGATCCGAGTTTTTAGCCGTCTTCGGGCGGCTAGAGACTCAACATATAAAAACCAAAAAATACTACTCCAGCAATGGGGGGGTGCAATATGGATTTCATGTTAATTCTTCAAATTATTGTCCTCTTGGGCGCCATCTTCTTTGGTGTGCGTTTGGGCGGCATTGGCATCGGCTACGCCGGTGGTATCGGCGTGCTCGTGTTGGGCTTGCTTTGCGGCATGACCCCGGGTGCCATTCCCTGGGACGTGATTTTGATCATCATGTCCGTGATCGCTGCTATTTCTGCTATGCAGTTGGCTGGCGGTCTTGACTACTTGGTTCAAATTGCTGAACACATTTTGCGCAGCAATCCGAAGTACATCAACTACTTGGCTCCGATCGTGACCTATGTGTTGACGATCTTCGCTGGTACGGGCCACACCGCTTTCTCCATGATCCCTGTGATCGTTGAAGTGGCTAAGGAACAAAACATTAAGCCTGTTTGCCCGTTGTCCATCGCCGTGGTTTCTTCCCAAATCGCTATTACGGCTTCTCCGGTTTCCGCAGCCGTGATTTACATGACGGGTGTTTTGGAACCGTTCGGTTGGAGCTATCCGGCCTTGCTCGGTATCTGGATTGTGACGACGTTCGCTGGCTGCATGGTCACCGCCTTCATCATGACCTTGATCCAAAACATGGACTTGAACTCTGACCCGGTCTACAAGGATCGTTTGGCCAAGGGTTTGGTTAAGGCTCCGCAAGGCGTTCAAAACAAACAATTGAAGCCGTATGCTAAGACCTCCGTTTGGATCTTCTTGATCGGCGTTATCTTCGTGGTTCTCTATGCCTCCGCCATTTCTCCGGCTGTTGGCTTGATCGAACACGTTGTTGTCGGCCGCGACGCTGCCATCATGGGCTTGATGCTTTCTGTTGGTACGTTGATCACGGTTATGTGCAAGATCGAAGTGGGCGATATCGCTTCCTGCTCCGTCTTCAAGAGCGGTATGGTTGCTTGCGTCTGCGTGCTCGGTGTTGCTTGGCTCGGTAACACGTTCGTTGCTGGCCACACGAAGGAAATCACGGAATTCTCGTCCACGACGGTTGCTCAATATCCGGCTTTGTTGGCTGTGATCTTCTTCTTCGCTGCTATGTTGTTGTATAGCCAAGCTGCTACGGCTAAGGCTATTACCCCGGCAGTGGTTACCGCTTTGGGTATTACGGCTGCTAACCCGGGCGACTCCTACATGTTGGTCGCTACGTTCGCTGCTGTGAGCGCCTTGTTCGTTCTCCCGACGTACCCGACGTTGTTGGGTGCTGTTCAGATGGACGACACGGGTACGACTCGTATCGGTAAGTTCGTGTTTAACCACGCGTTCTTCATCCCGGGCGTGTTGGCAATTGTCTTCTCCGTTGTCTTCGGTTTCGCCGCTTGCGCTGTCTTCTAATTAAGATAGTGCCATGGGGGATGGGACATGATGTCGCTGTCTCCCATAGGTGAAAGGCAAATGCCTTAGTTCGATTTTCGAACATAGCTAAAAATTGGAATACTCGGTAAAGTCACTTTTACCGGGTATTTCTTTTTAGTGATACAACTTTGTTTTCTTTAACCCGAAAACTTCGCTTAGGCTTATCCTAAGTTTTGAGAACTGTAAAACATTCCGTAGACGGATTAGAGATATATGGTGACTGTAGAAAAACCCAAGATGACCTGCCTTCAATTAACGATGGCAGTGATGCTCAATATGTTGGGCTCTTCTATTATTTTGATGCCTACGAAGCTTGCCGAAGTGGGCACTCAATCCATTCTTGCTTGGCTAGTGACAATCAGTGGAGCAACAGCGATTGCTTATACGTTTGCAAAGTGTGGAATGTTTAGTCGCAAAAGTGGAGGTCTTGGCGGCTATGCTTCTTATGCCTTTGGTAAATCGGGAAGTTTTATTGCCAATTTCAGTTATGGTATCTCGTTGATTATCGCCAACTTGACCATTGCCATTTCCATTGTCGGCTATGTGATGGTTTTGTTTGAGTGGAATCTCACGCCTTTGGAAATGGGTTTAGCAAGTATTTTTGTGATTTGGCTCTGTAGCTTACCCAATATCGGAGGTGCTCGTTTTATTGGGCAATTGTCACATTTTTCCAATTATGGGATTTTGATCCCAATCTTGATCCTTACGGTTATCGGTTGGCACTGGTTCTCATTTGATCGATACGTTGAGGCTTGGAATCCTCAAAATTTGACGCCTTTTGAAGGTTTATCCGCTGCTATTTCCATGACGCTTTGGGGGTTCTTAGGGTTAGAGACTGCTTGCGCTAATTCCGAGGCGGTGGAAAATCCAGAAAAATCAGTTCCTCGAGCGATGGTTTTGGCGACTATCGGCGCTGGTGCTGTTTATATTCTAGCCAATAACATCAGTTTCGGTATTGTCGATAATGCGGTGCTATCCCGTTCAACGGCGCCATTTGGCTTGGTTTTTGCCAGCATGTTTTCGCCTGAAATCGGCAAGTTGGTGATGGCTATTATGGCTTTGGCTTGCGCGGGTTGTTTAACAAGTTGGCAGTTTACGATTGCAGAAGTATTCCGAGTTTCTGCCCGAGAAGGCTACTTCCCTAAAATATTTGCAAAGGTTAGTCGATTAAATGTACCCATTTTAGGGATCGTGATTATTTTGATGTTGCAGTCGTTAGCTGCGCTATTGACGATCGATCCAAGGTTGGAGCAGCAGTTCTATATCCTGAAAGATCTGGCTGTGGTGACGAATTTAGTGCCTTATTTACTTGCCTTTGCAGCCGTCAATGTGATTTTGCATCGTGAACCGGTTGATGCGTCCATCGTTAGGCGTACAACGGTTATCGCCTCGTTTGCCTCGGCCTATTCCTTATATTCGCTTTACGCCTGCGGACCCAATGCCATGATGTGGGGCGCCCTTGCCACTTTCGCTGGCATTTGGCTATATGGTTACGCGGCAAAATCGTTGGAATTGAAGGGTAAACTACGCGGTAACGAATAACTAAAAAGCTTGGTGGGCGCAGATTAAAATGTTCTGCCGCCCATTTTTATCGAAGGTTTCGTAAAACCTCGTCATTAATGGCGGGGATATAAGAAACCGAATACATAAGAAACCGAATACATCTAAAAATGAAGTGTAATATGATATAGTATTACACCATGCAAATTACCTGTAGCTTTCGTTTTGAACTCCAGCCCGACAAAGACCAGCGGT
>URFF01000025.1 GCA_900546995.1 uncultured Sutterella sp. | reverse complement strand
TTCATAGCAACCGATATGTGGTGTTAAGAAAATGATGGGACGAGCACTTTTGATCGCCTGATCAATCAACTCAATGCTCTGATCATCTCCACGCGTCATTTGGAGAACCTTTTGCCGACCACGCCCCCACACCCAAGGTGCTTCAACGCCTTGGATCGCCTGTTGCTCGGCAACCTGTTTAGCTAAGGCTTCAGAGTAAATTCCTGCTCGGTGAAGATTTTCTTTAATGCGCTCCCGATATTTGGGCGCAAGGCGATACATCACCCTGCCAATCCAAGCAGCGATGCACCGAAGGGTTTCTAACGGAATGCAGGAAATCAAAAAGATTAAGAATTTCATGGAAGTGATTTTGCCAAACTTTTTTCCTTTCGGCGCAGTCCTAAAACACACTATTTAACATTTGTGACTGGCTAATTTCTTTTTTTGGAGTAAGATTCGCAAACACGCCGAGTTAATAGGACAACTTGCGGGGCGTTTTCAAAATACCGCTAAAGCGTCAGCCGCATTCCGGATCATTTCGCGGTGGACGCTCGTTCCGCCCATAAACTATTTAGGAATGTAGCACCATGACTGATTCTTATCTTTTCACTTCTGAGTCCGTGTCTGAAGGACATCCGGACAAAGTAGCAGACCAAATTTCCGATGCTGTTCTTGATGCCATCTTGGCACAGGACCCCTATAGCCGTGTTGCAGCGGAGACTTTGTGCAATACCGGTTTGGTTGTTTTAGCTGGTGAAATTACCACTCAAGCTAATGTTGATTACATCGATATCGCCCGCGAAACCCTCAAGCGCATCGGTTATGACAACTCCGATTACGGCATTGACCACCGCGGTTGTTCGGTTCTTGTCGGCTATGACAAACAATCTAACGACATTGCTCAAGGTGTTGACCGAGCCAGTGACGATTACTTAGAACAAGGCGCCGGCGACCAAGGTTTGATGTTCGGCTACGCTTGTGATGAAACACCCACACTCATGCCTGCAGCCATTTACTATGCTCACCGTTTGATGCAACAACAGTCTATCGTGCGCCGCAACGGCACACTGGACTTTTTGCGCCCTGACGCCAAGAGCCAAGTGACCTTGCGCTACGAAAACGGTCGTCCGATTGCGATCGACACCGTTGTGTTATCGACTCAACATCATCCGAGAATGAGCGATGGCAATAAGATGAAGCCCGAATTCATCGAAGCCGTAATTGAACATATCATCAAACCGGTACTTCCCGCAGAGTGGCTTAAAAACACTCGCTTTTTGATTAATCCAACCGGGCGTTTCGTTGTCGGCGGTCCTCAAGGTGACTGTGGCTTAACCGGCCGCAAAATTATCGTTGACACGTACGGTGGCGCTTGCCCGCACGGTGGTGGCGCATTCTCTGGCAAAGACCCCTCGAAGGTTGACCGTTCAGCCGCTTACGCTTGCCGTTATGTCGCTAAGAATGTTGTTGCCTCGGGTTTGGCCACACGCTGTCAAGTCCAAGTTTCTTACGCAATCGGCGTGGCTCGTCCGATTAACGTCACGGTGCGTACATTTGGCACCGGTAAAATCGCCGATGAAAAAATCGCTGAATTAGTCAATCGCCACTTTGACTTGCGCCCGCGTGGCATCATCCAAATGCTTGACCTTCTGCGTCCGATCTACTCGAAGACCGCGGCCTATGGCCATTTTGGACGTGAGGAGCCGGAATTTACTTGGGAAAAGACCGATAAAGCTGAAGCCTTGCGTAGCGATGCCTGCTAATTCATAAAAATTACGCTGTTACAGCCGCCGCTACCTCAATGGGTTGCGGCGTTTTTTTTTCAAGTCAGTCACTCAGTTACTGGTACTTTTTGACGTTTCTGAAACTGACTCATACAATGTTTTCTTCTGTTATTTTTGGGAAAAATCATGACTACTCGTGTTTTAACCGGTATTAATACGACGGGGACTTTGCATATCGGCAACTACGTCGGCGCAATTCGACCCGCTATTCAAGCCAGCCATCAAGAGGATGTCCAAAGCTTCTTTTTTATGGCCGACTTGCATGCGCTCATCAAGTGCCAAGATCCTGATCGAATTGAACGCTCTCGATTGCAGATTGCGGCCACTTGGCTTGCTGCCGGATTAGATCCGAACCGAGTCATTTTTTATCGTCAAAGCGATATTCCGGAAATTCCCCTCTTAAGCTGGATGCTTACCTGCGTAACAGCCAAGGGACAAATGAATCGAGCCCATGCTTACAAGGCTGCGCTTGAAGCAAACGTAGAGAATTCGGACGATCCTGATGCCGGTATTTCAATGGGGCTTTATAGCTACCCCATTCTCATGGCCGCAGACATTCTCATGTTCAATGCCAATAAGGTACCGGTGGGTAAGGATCAAATCCAACATCTTGAGATGGCCCGCGATGTCGCGACCCGCTTTAATCGGTTATATGCCAGTGAAGAGCATCCCTTCTTTGTGATGCCGGAGGCTGTTGTCGATACGACTCATGAAGTTCTGCCCGGCTTGGACGGTCGCAAAATGAGTAAGAGTTACAACAACGTCATCCCCCTCTTTGAAGGGGGAGCTAAGGCTATCCGCGAGGCGATTGCTCAAATCAAAACAGACAGCCGCTTACCCGGTGAACCCAAGGACCCGGACTCAACGTCTTTGACTGCGATTTATGAGGCTTTTTCAACGCCTGAAGAGTATGCCCAATTCCGCTCCGAGTTAAAAGCTGGTATGAGTTGGGGTGATGCGAAAGAGGCTCTTTTTGAACATATCGAACGTGAAATCGGCCCCATGCGTGCGAAGTATGAAGCCTTGATGGCTGATCCAGCAAAAATTGAGGCTATTTTGCAAGAAGGGGCTCGCAAGGCTCGTGCTTTAGCCATTCCCCTAATTGCAAAAATCCGCGAGGCGGTTGGTCTGCGTAATTTTGCTGACTTTGGCACCCATCAAAAAGCAAGCGAATCTAAGAAAAAGGTGACATTGCCGATCTTCAAACAATATCGCGAAAAAGACGGGAAATTCTACTTCAAGCTGACCACCGCCTCCGGCAAAGAATTGCTTCATAGTGTCGCTTTTGATAGCGGCAGAGATTGTGGGCAGGTTGTTGCCTCTTTGAAGTGTTCCGGTCTTTGCCGTGACAACGCTATTGTGGCTGTTGTGAAGGATGGCGAAGCCGTTGAAGTAAAATGCGTTCAGCTTTGTCCAGGCGTAAGCCATGAAGAAGTTCAGCAAGCGCTTTGTGCGTTAAAAGCCGCTGAAGAAGAAAAGCGTAAAAAGGCATCAAACTAACTTAAATGGAAAGCGCCTGACTCACAGGCGTTTTCCTGATTTTCTCAAGGAGCGCTGCGAGACTCATAGAGTTCCCAGGCTTGAGATCAAACAATAACGGCGCTCGTTTAGTCATTCACCTTTTAGGAGGCTCTTTGATGAGCGAGAACTACGTCATTGCCGATATCGGTTTAGCCGATTGGGGCAGAAAAGAAATCAAAATTGCTGAAACTGAAATGCCCGGATTGATGGCTATTCGCGAAGAGTACGCCAAAGATCAACCGCTTAAAGGTGCCCGCATTTCCGGTTCCCTTCACATGACTATCCAAACGGCCGTGTTAATTGAAACACTGGTTGCGTTGGGAGCTCAGGTGCGCTGGGCTAGTTGCAACATTTTCTCTACTCAAGATCATGCCGCCGCTGCCATGGTCGCCGAGGGAATCCCTGTTTTTGCTGTTAAGGGAGAAAGTGTTGAGGATTATTGGGAATACACGCACCGCATTTTCGAATGGGATGACGGCGGTTACTCCAATATGATTCTTGATGACGGCGGCGATGCCACATTGTTGCTTCATCTCGGCAATCAAGCCGAAACTGATCCCAGTGTGATTGCTCATCCTCACAGTGACGAAGAGAAAGCACTCTTCGCCGCCATTGCGCGCCACCTTGAGAAAGACCCCCACTGGTACAGCAAGCGTATTACGCAAATTAAGGGCGTAAGCGAAGAAACGACAACCGGTGTGCACCGTCTCTACCAAATGGAAGCTAAGGGAACACTGAAATTCCCCGCCATGAATGTCAATGATTCTGTCACCAAATCGAAATTCGACAATCTTTACGGTTGCCGCGAATCGTTGGTTGACGGTATCAAACGCGCCACCGATGTGATGATTGCCGGCAAAGTGGCTGTCGTCGTTGGCTACGGTGATGTTGGCAAGGGTTGCGCGCAAGCCCTAAGAGCACTTGCAGCCCAAGTCTGGGTTGTCGAAGTTGATCCTATCTGCGCTCTACAAGCCGCCATGGAAGGCTATCGCGTCGTCACCATGGATTATGCGGCGGACAAGGCCAATATCTTCGTGACTGCAACTGGCAACATCAATGTCATCACACACGATCACATGATTCGAATGCAAAATGAGGCCATCGTTTGCAACATCGGTCACTTTGATAGCGAGATTGACGTCGCCAGCATGCGTCAGTATCAATGGGAAAATATCAAACCCCAAGTTGACCACATTTTGTTACCCTCCGGCAACAAGATCATCTTGTTGGCAGAAGGTCGCTTAGTTAATTTGGGTTGCGCCACGGGCCATCCAAGCTATGTGATGTCCAGTTCCTTTGCCAATCAGACTTTGGCTCAAATCGAGCTGTTCACCCATACTGAAAAATACCCTGTCGGTGTATATGTTTTACCGAAAATTTTGGATGAAAAAGTGGCTCGCCTGCAGCTTAAAAACTTCAATGCCCAACTTTCCGAATTGACCGATGAGCAAGCTGCTTATATTGGAGTTTCGAAAGAGGGCCCCTTTAAGAGCGATGCTTATCGCTACTAACTGATTTTCTGTTAGTCGCATCTTAATGGCGATATGGCTTGTAAGCCGTATCGCCATTTCGTTAAAAAATAAACAGTTCCTTTTCCGTCAGATAGCCGCTAAGTAAATGATCTTGGGACTGTCTGGGTAGATGGTCAAATAAAAATTCTGAATCCAAAACCCCTAGCGAAAAGGTATGCATCTTAGGCAGAGTACGGTCATACCATCCACCGCCGTAACCCAGCCTGACGCCACATCGATCCATCGCCAAACAGGGAACAATCACTAAGTCAGGAATAACAACTGTTTTTTGTTCGGGTTCATTTATTCCCATGATGCCTTTTTTCATAATGCAGTCCGGTCCCCACTGAGCAAAACGCATATGCCCATTTTGTATAAACGGTAGAGCCAGTGCACGATCTTTTTTACCCTTTAACCATGCCAGTGAAACGTCACGTAAATCGATTTCACCTCGAATTGGCCAATACAGAGCCACACAGGTAAAAGTACTTTCGTTTAAAAAGGCGGTTAATCTTTCTGAAATTTTTCGGCTATCAGCAGAAAAATCGCCATTTTGTCTGCGCAAAAGGCAATACTGGCGATACAATCGTTTCACGAATTGGCTTTCTTGATTAGACATTATTGAGCGTTTTTCATGCGAAGTAGAACCAACGAACATTGTATGCACAATCCACTTTTTTTAGTGATTGCTTTTATTGCGCTTTGGTGTATCGGCTTTAGTACCCATGCTCAGGAAATAACAACGCTTGCCGATGACCGTGTTGGATCTAACGAAGAGTTCCTTTCCCTTAAGCAAGCATATGAAAATCGCCGTCCTGTTATCGTCTCTGAAAACGTATGGAACAATCACCCCTTGGAAGGATATGTGCAGGCTTGGAAACTGCTTTCTGAATTGAAGCAACCTCAAAACACAAACAATAAACTCGAAAAGTTAAGAACTTTTCAAAAAGCACATAAAGGGGAATTTGTCGCAGATTATTTCACCCGGGAATGGTTGGCATCTCAAGCCCAAGAATTACACCAAAAGAACCAGTGGAAAACTTTCACCAAAATTCGCAATGAATTGCATCTCTATCGCAATGACCCAGAATTTATTTGCTGGTCTATGTACCACGATTTACAGTCAGCGACTTCAACAAAAATTAAAAAGATCTCTCAAGCTGCCATCCCATTATTCAAACAACCGGCATTTGAAAATAACGCCGTATGCAAGAGAACCTTCAATTTACTCATAGAGGTCAATCCGTCGTTAGGCTTTACGCGGTTAGTGACGCTCATGCAGCTTAATCGAGGACATCAAGCCAAAACGGTTTTGCAGTCGCTTATTAAACACAAGCGTTTACCGAAAGCCCAGGCAACAATGGCATTTAGTCGCCCAAATACTTGGTATAAAAAATACCGCCGTCAAATTAATCGTCAAAATAAATATGTCGCATTAATTGCTGCCTATCGTTTAAGTCGAACCGATTTAGCTAAGGCGGCCTATGTTGCTAACGCATTAAATCAACGCTTAAATCGAGATGAAAGAGGTGCCATTTGGGGTCATATCGGTTACACCGCCGCTTTGCGTCAAAACTCAAAGGCATTAACCTGGTATCGCGTTGCTGATAACGCTGTTTGCCGTGGACGTTATGCCGCAAATCAAGAGGCTTGTTTAGAGTGGCAGATTCGCTCAGCGTTAAAAGTTGAGAACTGGAAGCTTGTTAATCGATACATCTCTCGGTTGCCAAAGTCTACGCAACAAAAGGATACCTGGTTATATTGGCAGGGGCGTGCTTTAGCGGCAATGGGACAAGCTGAAGCAGCCCAAAAACAATGGCAACAAATTACGAACGTTAGAACCTATTATGGAAAACTTGCAGCACAAGCCTTAGGACACAGTATCACCTACCAACCACAGGCTGAAACTCAAGTCACTCAAGAGCAAGTCGCCGCTATTAAAGATAAAAGCTTTTCCCGAGCGATCGCTTTTTATGATATGGGGTTATACAGTTGGGGCCATCGGGAATGGAACTGGGGATTAAAGAACCTACCCGATGTTGAGCGGTTAATTGTTGCTCAATGGGCATTCGATCATGATCGACTGGATCGAATGATTAATACTGCTGTACCGGTTGCCTCTAGACTTCCGGTTTCCCACTGCATGTTATATCCGCGTCCCCATGAGCATACCATTGAACGGTTTACCCAGCAGTTTGACTTAAATGAAGATTGGATCTATGGCCTAATTCGTCAAGAATCTCGCTTTATTGTTTCAGTCAGCTCCAGTGCTGGGGCTAATGGATTAATGCAAATCATGCCAGCAACCGCCCAATGGATTGCCAAACAACTCGAACAAACGGACTTTCAGCGTAACGACATTTACAAAATAGATACCAACATTCAATTTGGTACCTATTATCTTCGCTCTCTGTTGGATCGGTTGGATGAAAACATCGTTTTAGCCACGGCCGGGTACAACGCGGGGCCTCAGCGAGCCAAACAATGGCGCTCAACGCTTAATAAACCGACAGAAGCTGCTATTTTTATTGAGACCATCCCCTTTACCGAAACACGAGGTTACGTGCAAAATGTGTTAGCTAACACGGTGGAATATGCCAGTCGCTCAGAAAAACCCATCGATAATTTTAAAGATTGGCTCGGTGTCATTTCGCCCAAACCACTTGATGACTCGGAGGAACCGATTTAATGCAAGCTTATCTGGTAGGCGGATATGTCCGTGACTTGCTAATGCAACAACTTCTAGGCTATCCCAATGAGCCTAGTGATCGGGACTGGGTTGTTGTCGGCGCAACCCCCGATGAGATGCTACAATTGGGATTCCTTCCCGTTGGTAAAGATTTTCCTGTTTTTTTACATCCTCAGACACATGAGGAATACGCTTTAGCGCGCACAGAGAGAAAAATTAGTCGTGGATACCACGGCTTTCACTTTTACGCTCAAGCAGATGTTTCTCTCGAAGAGGATTTAAAACGCCGAGACTTAACCATCAACGCGATTGCGTTGAAGGATAATCAATTGATCGATCCCTATGGGGGCGTTGAGGATATCAAAGCAAAGCGTTTTCGACACGTCTCGGAAGCCTTTGCTGAAGATCCTGTGAGAATTTTACGAGTTGCCCGATTTGCCGCTCGTTTTGAAGAGTTTTCGGTTGCCGAATCAACTATGAAATTAATGAAAAACATGGTCGATAACGGCGAAGTTGACAGTCTTGTTGGCGAACGAATATTTAAAGAAATGCGTCGAGCCTTAATGGCGAAAGCGCCTGAACGCTTCATACAGACATTGCAACTGTGCGGGTGTTGGCAGCGTATTTTCCCTGAAGTCAACATCAATGAAAACCAACTGTCCATCTTAAAAAAATCCGCTCAAGCCCAGAGTTCAGAACTCGTTCGTTTTGCTGTTTTAAGTGACGCTATCTCAAGTGAAGTGTTGATTAATCGTTTCTGTGAAACAATTAAACCCACTGCGGAAATCCGGGATCTCATGCTTTTATGGCATCGTACAAAAAACCAACTTGAGAACTCAGCTCAAGCTTTACTGGATTTGATGCACAAGGCCGACGCTTTCAGAAGACCTCAGCGTTATCAGGCACTTTTATCGGTCGCCAAATTGGTTTTAAATTTTGATGACTCGATGGCAAAGAAAGCGTTTGAGCTCGCCAGCTCTGTTGATACCAAACGCATTGCTCGGGAAACGGAAAATAAAAGTACAATTGCCGATTCGATTTATCAGGCTCGATTACAAGTTCTTAAGGAGGCTTTCCTGTGACATGGTATTTAGTTCCTGAGTTACGACATTGTCGGCGAATTTTTCTAAAAGATATTCAACGCGACATTTTCATCGGTGCTTACGAGCACGAAAAACACGCTCCTCAACCCGTGTTACTGAATATTGAAGTGTATGTGCAAACACAGGCAGAAGAGGATCGATTAGAGAATGCTTATAACTACGATTTAGTTCTTCAAACACTCGACAGTGTATTGCAGGAGCAGCCGTTCGCTTTACAAGAAACGCTTATCGATAAACTCGCTGAGTCGCTACTTAAGCACCCCCTAATTAAAGCAGCGCTTGTACGCAGCGAAAAAACTCAGGCTTACCCGACAGCGGCTAGCGCCGGTATTGAAATTTTTAGATTGAAAGATGCCCATGACTGAAAAAAGCTTTGCTATTGTCCCAGAATTGTCTCAAGAGACGACTAATCACCCCCAAGAAAGTAAAAACAAAAAATCAGTCTCCGAAAAGAAAAATGAAAAACGAATCATGCGGCTAGCCGGCAAAGCCGTTGCGGACTTTTCCATGATCGAAGGGGGAGACAAGATCATGGTTTGTATGTCTGGCGGCAAAGACAGCTACGTCTTACTCGATGTTCTGATGAAACTTCAAAAGCGGGCACCCGTTCCATTTGAACTCATCGCTGTTCATGTCGATCAACATCTTCCGAACTTTCCTAAAGAAGTTATCCCTAATTACCTGAAGCAAATCGGCGTTCCTTATCACATCGAAGACCAAGACACATGGTCGATCGTCCAGCGAGTCATTCCAGAAGGGCAAAACGTCTGCTCCGTTTGCTCAAGACTGCGTCGAGGGATCATCTACCGGGTCGCTAAAGAGCTAGGCGTCACGAAAATCGCGCTCGGTCATCATATGGACGATGCTGTCAGCACACTTTTACTCAATATGTTTTATGGTGGGCGGTTAAAAGGGATGCCTCCCATCTTACGTAGCGATGACGGAGCCAACGTCATCATTCGTCCATTAATCTATGTCCGTGAATACGAGATTGAACGTTGGGTGAAATACCGCCATTATCCGATTATTTCAAAAGAAATCTGTCGGAAAATTGAAAATAAGAAACGAGCCGAAATGAAAGCGATGATTCGTGACTGGGACACTCATTTTGATAGCCGTACCTATAACGTTTTAATGAGTATGACACGAGTCTCCCCGTCACATCTCATGGACCCAAGTATCTATGACTTTAAAAAGATGCCCAAAGATCCCTTAAAAAAATCTTTAATCTGAGTTGGATTCTTTTTGCTGCATGAGCCAATGATAAAGGTGATCACGCTTCAAACCGGTAATCTTGGCTCCAATTGCCGCCGCTTTTGAAAGTGGCACGTGTTGAGCCAATGAGAATAACCAGGCTCGATCTTTTGCCGTCAATTCGATTTCGCTTTGCTCGGGTTCAACATCCACCAAAATCACATATTCACCTCGCGCTTCATGCTCGTTTGCCCATTGCTTAAGTTCAAAAGCTGTAAGGGCTGTAAAGGTTTCAAATTTTTTCGTGATTTCTCTGGCCACGACGACCCGTCTTTGAGGATTCAAGCATTCTGCCAAATCACATAAAAGATCTTTAACTCGATGAGGCGCTTCATAGAGAACAAAGGCTTCTTTTTGCGCTCCCAATTGCTGGAGGGCCTCATGTCGAGCTTTCGATTGCGGTGCAACGAACCCAACAAAGTGAAAACCACCAGGCTCCAACCCAGCCGCTGACAACGCCGTGACCACTGCACTTGCCCCCGGGACGGGGATAACCCGAAAACCAGCCTGCATCACAGCGCGTACCACTCGCGAACCGGGATCTGAAACCGCTGGCGTTCCCGCATCGGTCACCAACATAACCCGTTCGCCCTTTTGTAATCGTTCAATTATCATATGGGACTGAGCGACTTCGTTGTGCTCGCGCACGCTGACCGTGGGCACAGAAATCGAAAATCTTTCCAGTATTTTTTTTGTTTCACGTGTATCTTCGGCGGCAACTACATCGGCTAGGTTAAGCGCCCAAAGGGCCCTTAAAGTGATGTCCGCGGCGTTGCCAATGGGCAAACCGACGATATACAGTGACGAATCCGGAAAAATCTGAGTATCTAAACCGGCTTTAACCATTAAGGTTTGGTCTAAGCATTGTTTTGAAGTGGATGACATTGTGAATACCCGTTCGTTATTGCATGTTCTCAGCGTGGCTATTTTAGCTGCCTTTAGCTCACAAAGCCTCGCGCAATCGGCTGTTTCATACGGCGTAACCTCCTCTTTTTCAGCCGTTCCCACCGTACCGGCTGAAACGGAAGTCAACGCTACCGAAGTCATGACCAGAGAAAATGTCGCAACACCGACTGCTCAACCGAACACTTCTGTCAACACACCTGCCACGGCAGGGCTATCTTTTATCATTCCCCAACAGACAGGTGCTTTGACATCGACCGCGCGCGCAACCAGTACAGTTTCAACAAACAGTCTTCCTAAAATTGCCGTGATTTTGCCGCCGGTCAATAGCCCCTTTGATGAGATTAATAATGCCATTATCAAGGGTATTGACGCTGCGAATTCACGGGCTGGCACGCCAGTCGAAGTCCTTCCTTTGCATCGCAAAGCCGGACAAAATGCCATGTCACAGCTTCAGGATGCGGCGTTAATGGGTGCGGTTGTTGCTATTGGCCCAATGACTCGAGATGAAGTAGCTGAAGTCTCACGATTAAGTTTCTTACCTTTACCTGTTGTCGCGCTTAACCGATCAGAGCAAGCCGAGCTTTCTCCAAAGTTGATGATCAACTTCTCGCTGTCAGCAGAAGAAGAAGCCAAACAAATTGCTCAACTCGCTATAGCAGCACTTCCTGCAACAAACTCCAAAGGCGAAAAGCCGAAGGTGATTATTTTTGAAGTATCCACCCCGCTGGAACAACGCATTGCCAATGTTTATGCTCAGGAGTTGCAAGTCGCTCAGATTCCCTTTGAGCGTGTCCAGCTGACACAAGAGTTGATGAACCAACCTCGCTTTTACGAAAGTCTTCAATCCGAGATTGAAAAACCGAAATTAGAAGCCCTACCGGATAGAAAAGAAGATCCCTACAACTACAATCGTGTTAAAGCTAGAAACGATCGACTCATGTCGGAGTATCGGGCGCAACTTGCTTTTGCCGAACCGCCTTACTTTGCCGCTTTACTTGCCATGGATTCCCGCACTGCGGCCTTGGTGACTCCGCGTTTACCAAGATTGACTCGGGCGTGGGGCACAAGTCTTGTCAATCCAGGGGATACGAGCCAAGGCTACATCGCCTCACTAACGTACGATCTGCGAAATGTCGGTCTAGTTGATGCGCCTTTCGTTTTAAACCAAACAGCTACCAATTCCGCCAATCCATCGTCTGATATTCCTAAGGATGTTTTGCAAAGACGACTTTTCGCCTTTGGTTCTGATGCATTCCGTTTAGCCTCACAGTGGATGCACTGGCAAAAACAAATTGAATTTAGTGGTGACACAGGCAAGCTCTACCTAAATGTCGAGGCTAGCGCTGAAGTGATTCGTCACGCGCAACCAGCCATTATCGAGCCAAACAAAATCCGTGCCATTTCAGCACAAAAATTAATTGAACCCGTCAATCGCTAACATCTTTTGAACACTCTACCACCCCGGCCTTAATGGCCGGGGCTTAAAAGAACAACAATGAGTACCCTGATTACTTTACAAGATGCCGAGCTTGCCTTCGGTGATTTACCTTTGCTCGACAAAGCGAATTTAGTCATTCAAGAAGGAGAACGTATTGGCTTAATCGGTCGAAACGGCACTGGGAAAAGCTCTCTACTGAAGGTTATTGCTGGAACTGATAAGCTTGACGATGGGAAAAAAACGGTTAAAGACGGTTTGCGCATCGAGTACGTCGAACAGGAACCCTATCTTCCTGAAGCTGACACACTCCTACAGTCCTTACTTTTACGTGCCCACTTTGATGAAAACACCGATGAAAGACAAAAGTGGCAATTTCTCGCTCGATTAGAGGAATATCTTCACCGCTTCAATCTGGACGGCAATAACCGTCCGGATAGCGCTTCCGGTGGAGAACGCAAACGTGCAGCCCTGGCACTTGCCTTTGCCAGAGAAAATGATTTACTACTACTTGACGAACCGACCAACCATCTGGACATTGATGGCATTCTGACCTTAGAAGATTGGATACGGACTGAATATCGTGGAACAAAAGCTTTGATGCTCATCACTCATGACCGAGCCTTCCTAGATGCTATTTCCACTCGTATTGTTGAGTTGGACCGTGGAATACTCAGAAGCTATCCGGGTAACTTTTCGACTTACGAGACACTCAAAGAAGAACAACTGCAGATTGAACAAACCGAAAGACGAAAATTCGATAAATTTTGGGCCCAAGAAGAGGTTTGGATCAGAAAAGGTATTGAAGCGCGTCGCACAAGAAATGAAGGACGTGTGAGACGCTTAGAAAAGCTTCGTGAAGAGCGGGCCGCCAGAAGAGAAAGTATCGGGCAAATCAATTTGAATATCGACGCCGGTACCAAAAGCGGCAAGATTGTGGCTGAACTGGAAAATGTCAGTCTGGCTTTTGGAGAAAAAACGATTGTTCGCAGCCTCAATTTCCGCTTGCTCCGCGGAGATCGTTTAGGACTTATCGGTCACAATGGTGTAGGCAAAAGTACGCTGATTTCACTTATTCTCGGTAAAAGACAGCCCGATAGTGGAACTGTCAAATTAGGAACCAATCTACAGATTGCTTATTTTGACCAACTTCGAGCCCAACTAGATCTCAATAAGACCGTCGCAGAAACGATTTCACCGGGTAGTGAATGGATTGAAATCGGTAACACTAAAAAGCACATCATGGCTTACCTTGCCGATTTTCTTTTTCCCCCACGGCGAGCGAACGTCCCAGTTGCCAACCTCTCCGGTGGAGAGCGGAATCGATTACTACTCGCAAGGCTTTTTGCCTTACCGGCTAACTTATTGGTACTGGACGAACCAACTAATGATTTAGACATTGATTCATTGGAACTTTTGGAGCAAACCCTTCAAAACTATCCGGGAACTTTGATTTTGGTCAGCCACGATAGGCGCTTTCTGGATAATGTTGTCACTGAAGTGTTGGCACCGGAAAGTGACGGCCTTTGGCGAGAATATATCGGCGGTTATTCCGATTGGCTAACCTACCGTCCCCAACCAAAGGAACAACCGAAGGCGATCATTCAACCCAAAGCGATCCCCAAGCGGACAAAACCCGAGAAAATCAAATTAACCTTTAAAGAAAATAAAGAGCTCAACGAGCTACCTGAACGCTTGATGAATTTAGAACAAACTCGCGACAATCTGCTCGAACAAATGAACGAGGCAGGTTACTTTAGTCGTTATACGCCTGAGGAAATCAAGGCCAACGCCGACAAACTTGAGAAATTACAAATTGAAATTGATCAAGGTTATCAACGCTGGGAGGTTCTAGAAACCAAAAGAATGCAAAGTGAGCAAAAGTAGTCCTAGTACCATTTGTTGCCAGTGTCGGTATATCGGCATTAAATCGGCGAAGGTGAGTTAAAATCCATTCATCTTTTTTGGCATTACCAGAGGTTTATTGTGCAAGATACGTCACAGAGCCGTTACGAGGCGCTTTGTCAGTTAAAAACGTTAGATCAATTTGTTCCCAACCGTGCTGCGATTGCACCGCATACCGAGGCCTTACGCCAATTTGATCGACGCACAAACTCTTGGGAACGTATATCGTATCGAGACCTAAATGACAGAATCACTCAGTGGCGAAAAGCCTTTGCCAAAATGGGCTTTGAAAGGGGCACTCGCATTGCCATCTTGTTGCCCAACGGTGTCGATGCCATCTGCTGCGATCAAGCCGCGCTTGCCAACGGTTACACGCCGGTTCCTCTTCATGCCATTGACACGGCCGGATCCAGTGCCTTTATATTGGCTGATAGTCAAGCAAGCGTTTT
This sequence comes from uncultured Sutterella sp., assembly GCA_900546995.1. Classification (GTDB taxonomy): domain Bacteria; phylum Pseudomonadota; class Gammaproteobacteria; order Burkholderiales; family Burkholderiaceae_F; genus Aphodousia. Next base: position 7,194 of record URFF01000025.1, on the reverse strand, counting down.
AGTGACGAACCGACAAAACCGGTGGGACTCTATTTTCTTAACCGGCATTGAAATGCCGAATCTTCAACACGTCATTTTCACCGATGAATCCGCCCCGGCGCCCCGAGAACGCTCGGCTAAACTTTGGGACTTAGAAAACTGGCTGGCGATCGGTCATGATGTTACCCAACTGCCTGAGGGTCCCAAAGAAGAAGATCTTGCGGCAATCGTTTACACCTCTGGAACAACAGGACGCCCCAAAGGAGTTATGCTCACTCATAAAAATGTTGTTCGCAATGTCATTAACACCGTAGCCACTGTTTTACCAAACCCTCAGCCTGGCGACGTTTTCTTATCATTTTTACCCCTATCACACACATTTGAACGCATGGCGGGTTACTACCTTGCTCTGGGCATGGGGTGCACGATTGTATTTAACCGCTCCATTCAATTATTGGCGGAGGATTTCCGAACTGTCCGTCCAAATGTCATTATTTCCGTACCTCGCATCTATGAGCGAATTTATGCCAAGGTACAAAATAAATTAAATCGAGGCTCCAGTACTGTTCGTTTCCTTTTTAATTGGGCGGTGGAAATCGGTTGGAAACGTTTCTGCCAGCAATACGGTATCGCCTGTCCAAAGCCGACACTGTTGGACAAATTAGCTTGGCTAATACTGAACCGAATGGTTTCTCAGACCTTATTGAGTCAATTCGGCGGTCAGCTACGCATTGCCATTAGCGGTGGTGCCGCATTGAATGCGAAAGTTGCCAAAGTTTTCTGTGGATTGGGATTACCCATCATCCAAGGCTATGGCATGACAGAGTCAAGTCCGATTATCGCCGGCAATTCACCGACTTACAATCATCCGGACAGTGTCGGCAAAGCGCTGCCTGAGACGAATGTTCGTCTAGGGGAAGATGACGAAATTCAAGTGAAGTCCCCTTCCATTATGAAAGGGTACTGGAATAGACCTGAAGATTCTCAAAAGGCATTTACCGAAGACGGTTGGTTTAAAACCGGTGATGTTGGTGCCTTTGACAAGGACGGTTTTCTTAAAATCGTTGGCCGAATCAAGGAAATCATTGTCACGAGCACAGGAGAAAAGGTCCCGCCTGTGGATCTTGAACTCGCAATCGAAATGGATCCCCTGTTTGAGCAAGCTTATGTGATTGGCGAAAATAGGCCTTTTATTTCCGCAATCGTCTCTTTGAACAAAGATGAATGGAATCAATTCGCTGCCACATTGGGTCTCGATCCCGAAGACCCTGAAAGCCTAATGGCGACCGTGACAAAAAATGCCATTCTAAAACGCATAAAAACAGCTGTTAAAGATTTCCCGCAATACGCCTTACCTCGCAATGTGCACCTGACATTTGAACACTGGACTATCGACAATGGTCTTTTAACGCCTACACTCAAGCTCAAACGTAAAAATTTGAATGAAAAATATGCGCCTCAAATTCAGGCCCTTTACGCCGGACACCGCTAAAATTGGCAGATCAAGATTAAAGAATTAGGAAATCGAAATGGCTGAACAAAATAAGTTATTACCAGACTGGGTTGTGGGCTTGACAGACCGCATCATGAAGTACTACATCGAACGGGACCTTGTATTGGATCCGGTCATTCTAGATCGGCATCCTGCTCCAGAACCCGGGCATGAGTATATGATGTATGCGCACATCCCGTTTTGCCATACACTGTGTTCCTATTGCACGTTCCACCGTTTTATTTTTAAAGAATACAAAGCTCGGGAGTATTTCGTTTCTTTGCGTAAAGAAATGCAAATGGCCAAAGACCTTGGCTATGATTTTACGTCCTTATATATCGGCGGCGGAACAACAACCATCCTTGAAGACGAACTCATTAAGACCATCGAGCTTGCAAGAACATTGTTCCCCTCGATTAAAGAGGTTTCCTGTGAAACAGACCCCGCGCACCTTGCCAACCCCTCTTTCAAAAACCTTAAGGGATTGGTCGATCGCATGTCCATCGGCGTACAAAGCTTCGATGACAATATTCTCAAAATGATTGATCGGTATGAAAAGTTTGGCAGTGGCGAGCAAATTTTCGAACGTATCCAAGCCGCTCAAGAACTTTTCCCGATTTGCAATGTGGACATGATTTTCGGTTTTCGCGGACAAAACGAAGCGGTATTGCAACGCGACATGGATTTAATCATGAAATTAAATCCACGCCAAATTACCACTTACCCTCTCATGGTAACGACGCAAACGAAAAAGAGTGTTAGAAATACGATCGCCGCACCCAGCGCGGATCTTGCTGCTCAATATCAAATCATCTTGAACACTCTGGGTAAACACTATAACCAGCTAACGTCATGGACGTTCGGAAGAACGCATGACGAAGGGTTTGACGAATACGTTGTCGATCATGACGAGTATCTAGGATTAGGCTCTGGTGCCTTTAGTTTTTTGGGTGACTCTCTTTATGTCAACACCTTTAGCCTGCGTCGTTATAACGAACGAATTGCCAGCGGCAAAATGGGGGTAGAACGTCGCCGTACCTTTGATAAACACTCGGTCTTGCAATATCGACTGTTACTGGGATTATTCGCAGCCCGCCTATCTCGTAAGTACTTCCGTGATGTGCACGGTGTGAATTTAGATAAAGCGCTCTTTAAAGAAATGTTGGGACTCAAGGCGGTTGGCGCCATCAAAGACAATCCAAATGATCCCGACAATCTCATTGTGACGGATGCCGGAAAGTTCCTCGGACTGGTGATGATGAAGGCATTTTATTCCGGTATGGATAATATCCGTGCGGAACTTCGCAAACCGCTTTCCGCTATTGACATGTAATTTAGCGATACCTCTAAAGAGGTATCGCAATTGGGCGGAAGGAGCTGGCTTTTACATCTATTTTTCCTTATAGTTCCTAACAAAATCGGAATTGCGCTCTTTTGAGCGCTGTTTCGATTCTAGGAATTGTACGTACAATCCCTAAGGCCGATCTGGACCAAACGATATGAATCAGGTCGAAGGGATCAATTCTTTTTTCATTGAATCTTGGGAGAGATTTAAACATGTCAAAAACGATATCGGTCACGACGTTTGCTCCTCCGCCCAACGCGCATGGAGAAAACGGACCTGAATACGTTGGCAACCTCCGCAAAGGTGAATTGCGCGGGATCATTCAGATCAACAAGGATAACTGCGTTGGTTGTGATACCTGCCGTAAAGTTTGCCCGGTCCACGCCATTTCGGGCGGCTTGGGCGTTGTTCACCACATTCGCGAAGATGCCTGCTTGTCTTGCGGTCAATGCTTAATTGCTTGCCCCTTCAATGCAATTGAACAAATGAGCTTTGTCGATGAAGTCATGAAGATGCTTGATGACCCGACTAAGCTTGTGGTTGCTCACCCCTCGCCTGCTGTTCGCGTATCCATTTGTGAAGAATTCGGCGGTAAGCCCGGCGATCTCGTCACCGAACAGTTTGTAAATGCTTTGGAAAAAGCCGGTTTTGTCACCTATGACGTGAACCAAACGGCCGACCAAACGATTATTGAAGAAGGCATGGAATTCGTTAAGAAGATCCGTTATTGGGTCCTCGGTGAACGTGGCCCTGAGTTGGAAAAAGCCTCTCACCACCCGTTCCCGCACTTCACCAGCTGCTGCCCGGCCTGGGTGAAGAACTGCGAAACATTCCATCCGGGTTTGCTCAATCATTTGTCAACGGCAAAGAGCCCGATTCAAATGGGTGGTGCCATTGCCAAGACTTGGGCTGCCGAACACGTTTGGAAGAAAGACCCGCGTGATATCTATGTGGTGGCGGTGACCCCCTGCACAGCGAAGATCTTCGAAGCTGCTCGTCCTGAAATGAATTCGGCTTGGAAGCACATGGTCAACACCGGTCGCATTCCTGCGAACACCCCTTCCTTCCAGGATATTGATGCGGTTGTTACGGCCCGTGAAATCGCCGAAATTTTCCGTCGTAAAGGCATCAATCCCTTGGAATTGCCGAAGCAGCGCGAACGCGGCACGATGGAAATCTACACGGGTGCTGGCACGATTTTCGGTACCTCCGGTGGTGTGATGGAAGCTGCTTTGCGTACGGCCTATTTCGTGTTATCCGGCGAAGAGCTCAAGGATCCGAATATCAAAGTGGTTCGTGGTCATACTGACGCAATCGTAGAAGCGACGATCCCTGTGCCCATTAAAGCTTTGGGTGGCAAGACCTTCGAAGTTCGTGTTTGCGTGGTCAACGGCGCTATGCAAGGTCTTGAGACCGTGTTGCGTCGTATCAAGGAAGACAAGAATCGCTATCACTTCATCGAAGTTATGAACTGCCCCGGCGGCTGTGTCAACGGTGGTGGTCAACCGGTTCGCACCGATAGCGCAACGTGGCTTAACCCCACTTTGCCGATTCCGATGCAAATTTAATTGGATGGAGATTTAAATGCGCAAGTATGAATATACCGAACGCCAAACAATGATGATGTTGGGTCGTCGCGGCTTTTTGAAAGTTGTCGGCGTCACGGCCTTGGCTATTGGCGTCACCGGCTATGCCGTTGTTGACCTCCTCCAACGTCGTTCTGATGTCATTAAGGCCCGTCAAGCCGGCTTGTACCGTGATGACAAAATTTGCCAAGAAAACGGTTTGACCAATTCGCACCAAAACCCCTCTGTGTTGCGTTTCTACAAAGACATGCACACGGAACCGGTGGATGGCTTGGCTTATGAACTGCTACATACCCACTACACGCCTCGTGTCGACTTGGCTCTTTTGGGAGGTAAACACTAATGGCTGAACGTATTTTACGATTCCACCCTGCAGACAAAGTTTTCCATGGTGTCAATGCGATCACTTGGTTTGCCTTGTTATTTACGGGTGTGGCGGTGTATTTCGGCAATTTAGCTGACGAAACGGCCAACAATTTGATGATTTGGCACATCGGTATCGCTGTTGTCTACACCTTTAACCTGATCGGGTTCCTCGTCTTTGCTCCGCATCGCTTTGCTGCTATGCTCAATGCGTTGTTGACCTGGGACATGAATACGATCAAGTGGTTCCGCAATTTCGGTGGCTACCCGCGTCGCTTCTTCAAGATCCCCTTCGGACCTGAAGAAGTTCCGCCGCAAGGTCGCTACAACGGCGGTCAAAAGATGAGCTACCTCATCTTCTTGTTCATGATGTATGGCTTGGCTGTGACCGGCTGGTTGCTCTTTTACTTTGCTCCGGCCATCCCGAAGGGCACGTTCTGGTGGATGTATATGTTCCATGTTTGGGGCTCCATCATCTGCTCGTTAATGGTCGTTTGCGCCCACATCCCGTTGGCATTGCTCTCTTGGGAACACTTCAAGGGTATTTGGGGCATCGGCGAAGGGACCATTTCCTACGAAGCTGCCGAGCACCATGCTCCGACGTGGTTGGAAAAGGATGTCATTCGTACCAACCTCGAACAACGTCGTTAATGTACGAAAGTACTGTTTAGGTTACGCCTAAACGTAAAGGGATTCGCTAATATACGGGCGAATCCCTTTTTATTTTTGTTTTTAAAAACAGGAAATGTCATGACCACTACCAGCCGAATGGAAACTCCGAAAGGATTACGTTTGCATTTCGGACTTTTCGGAAAACGCAATGCCGGGAAGTCTTCCCTCATTAATGCGTTAGCTAACCAAAACATTTCTATTGTCAGCAGTGTTGCCGGTACGACAACGGATCCCGTCGAAAAGGCGTTTGAATTGCATCCGATCGGCCCTGTTGTCTTTATGGATACAGCCGGCATTGACGATATTGGAGACTTGGGACAAGCACGAGTACAAAAAAGTCTTTCAGTCCTTGAATGGATGGATATCGCCATTATCGTTTGTGAAACCAATGCCTGGGGCGATCATGAAGAAAGATTACTGCAGTTAACTCATCAGAACTCAACACCAACGATCGTTGTTTTCAACAAAACAGACTTGGGCGAAGTCTCTGCAGACCTGTTGAAGTCACTGCAAAAACGCGGCTACCCGGTGGTTCAGACCTCTGCGGCCAATAAACAAGGGATCGAAAAATTACGAGATACGATCATTCAAATGGTTCTGTCCCAAACAGAACCCGATCGCCCTCTAATGGGAGATTTAGCTCACGCTGGGGACACCGTTATTTTAGTGACCCCTATTGATACGGGGGCTCCCAAGGGACGACTCATACTCCCACAAGTCCAAGCTATCCGTGAGTTGCTTGATGCTGGCGCAAAATGTTTTGTCATCAAGGAGGACCGTATTGAGGAGACTTTACAAGAATTAAAAACTCCCCCGGCCCTAGTGGTAACAGACAGTCAAGTGGTTTTACGAGTTGTCAAAGAAGTGCCCGAACCCATTCCCGTGACAACTTTCTCCATTCAAATGGCGTATGCCAAAAGTGACTTGAAAGAAATGGCTGTCGGCGCTGCGGCCATAGCCAATCTCAAGCCAGGCGATCGTGTCCTAATTTCTGAAACTTGCTCTCATCATCCGTTAAAAGATGATATCGGACGAGTAAAAATACCCAATTGGTTAAGACAGAAATTCGGTGACATTCAAATCGATATCGCTGTAGGGAAAGACTTCCCTACCGATCTAAGCCCCTATAAAGTCATTATCCAGTGCGGAGGCTGCATTGTAACGCGCCGCCATATGCTTGCTCGCCTCAGAGCTGCTAAAGCACAAGGTGTACCGATGACAAACTATGGTGTAGCAATTTCATTACTTCAAGGCGTTCTGGACCGAGCACTTGCCTGTCACCCTCAAGCGAAAGCCGCTTACGAAACAGCCCTTAAATCCTATGAAAAAAATTGACACTCTCCTGACGCAAACTGAGTTTACCGACGAAGATATCGTTCGTTTACTCCAAATCTCGGATCCGTATGAAGCTGCGCTTTTACAAAAAGCTGCCTTTACCCGCACAACCGAACATCTCGGTAATCAGGTGTATTACCGTGGATTAATTGAATTTTCCAATATCTGCACGCTTGATTGCCGTTATTGCGGCATTCGTAAATCCAATCATTCGGTTCCACGATATGAATTAACGGCAGAACAAATCGTCGAAGCGGCTTGTTGGGCAGCCGAGAATCATTATGGTTCTATTTGCCTTCAATCCGGTGAGCGACGTGATCCGAAATTCATCCGCTTTGTAACCGATGTACTTGAAAAAATTCACCAACAAACCGTTAGTGACGCGTTACCCTCGGGTTTAGGCATCACTTTGTCTTTGGGTG
>URFF01000024.1 GCA_900546995.1 uncultured Sutterella sp. | reverse complement strand
CGGTACTGTCAATGGCAACGGGGTTTTAATGCGATATTTGTGAATCAGCCATTCGCCGAAAGGACCTCCGACAATTAAAGCGCCTGCCATACCGAAAGTAGCTGATGTAATCGCAACCGCCGTTCCTCCTTGAATACCATAGGTCTCTTCAAAATAGGGACCAAAGGCCGCTGAAGTACCCAGTCCCCCCATCATGGAAACGCCACCCGTTAAGATCCCATAGTGAGGATCTAGTCCCATCACCGAGGCAATGGACATCCCCAAGACATTTTGCAAAACGGCAAGCACACTGACTGCAATCAAGAAAAATAACAATAAAATCCCGCCTTGCTTCACGACCTTTAAACTCGCCATCAAACCGATGGTCGTAAAGAAAGCTAACATGAGAAGGGTTTGCAACGTTGAGTCAAATTGGACAATAAGAACCTGATAGGCTTGCAAAACCGACAAGACGATCGCTAGCGTCATCCCACCGATCACCGGACTCGGGATAGACAAGCGCTCCAAAATCGACACTTTCGATCGAATCCACACCCCCAAATAGTACGTGACAACGGCCAATGCCAAGGTTTGAATCATGTTCACATGAACGACCAAGGCGCCGCTATTGATAACTGCATCCATGATTTCCGGCTCCTTTTGTTATCGACACAGCAAACGTTTTTAAGCGTTGAACTTTCAGAATACGTCAAACATAAACCCATGGATTAAAGAAAATACCTAGAAGAATCAAAAATTTGTCGATAGACGAAGTGCTTAAGCAGATTAGCGTAGAGAAAAAGAAGCCGCCGAGGGGCACTTTCGGCGGCAGTCTTTGAGATGAAAAGAATTCAGAAAAATCGTTAGATTTCTTCTTCCTTGTTGTCTTTGTATTCGTCAATACGAATTAGGGCATTGGCGATAATGGCCGTTAACCCACCCGTGGTAATACCGGAGGCAAAGATATTGCGAAGCGTTTCCGGGAATTGGCTCAAAATATTGGGAACCATTTCCACGCTTAATCCAAAGGAGAAACTTAAAGCAATCACCAAAATCGCCTTACGGTCGATTCGTTGACTGGCGATGATGCGCATACCGGCGGCTGCGACCGTGCCGAACATCAATAACGTGGCACCGCCCAAAACCGGCTCAGGCATCAAAGAAAAGACCAAGCCGATCGCCGGGAAAATGCCCAAAAGCACCAAAAAGCCGGCGATGAAGTAGCCGACGTAGCGGCTTGCTACACCGGTTAATTGAATCATGCCGTTATTTTGCGCAAAAATGGAATTCGGGAAGGAATTGAAAATACCCGCCAACATGGAATTAAAGCCGTCAGCCAGAATCCCGCCTTGCGCACGACGCATAAATTTCTCACCGCGAACCGGTTGACCGGAGATCATGGAATTGGCGGTCACGTCCCCATAGGCTTCAATGGCTGTGATCAAATACACCAAGGCCAACCCGATAATGGCGCCCCAATTGAAGTCAATACCGTACTTAAAGGGAATCGGGATATTAAAACCACCGTAACTTTTCACCGACGAGAAATCGATCATCCCAATCAACCAAGAGACGGCATAGCCGATACTTAAGCCAATCACGATGGAACTCATTCGCAGGTAACGGTTGGAGCTTCTATTAAAGAAGATAATGGACACCAACACGAGCGCAGCCAATCCCAAATTGCGGAAGCTACCGAACGTGCCGTTTTCCATCGCCCCGTAGCCGCCACCGCAAGCGACAATACCGACCTTAATGAGACTCATACCGATAAGCGTCACCACAATGCCGGAAATCAAAGGCGTGATGATGCGGCGCGTGTACTTCAGAATGCGGCTCACAAACATTTCCACCGTTGAGGCAATCATCGTGGCGCCGAAAACGCTCGCCAAGCCACCTGTCATCCCAGCCGAAATAATCGGACCAATGAAGGAAAAACTGGTCCCTTGAATACATAAGAGGCCGCAGCCAATCGGGCCAATCGTTCGGCATTGGATAAAGGTCGCAAAACCGGACACCATGAGCGACATGGAAACCAAGTAACCGGTCGTTTCCCGATCAAGTCCCATAGCGCCTGCGATAATCAAGGGCGGCGTAATTATGGCCACAAAAATGGCCAACATATGCTGCAGTGCCGCGAAAAATGTTTCCTTCAGCGGCGGACGGTCTTCAAGACCGTAAATTAATTCGGTGGATTTAGCGGGAGTTGCGTGCTCCTGAAGATCAATTTCTGCCACGGTTGATCCTTACTCGCGAATAGTGATTTGGTTATTGTCAAGGCTATCGATGATCGCTAAGGACTCCACGTGAATCCCCATCTTGCGCAGCTCATCACCCCCCGCTTGGAATCCCTTTTCAATCAAAAAGCCCATGCCGACGAGTTCCGCTCCGGCTTGCTTGACCAAGTCGATAATGCCTTTGGCGGCATTGCCATTGGCTAAGAAGTCATCAATGAAAAGGACCTTATCGCCCGCATGTAAATAGTCTTTACTGACACAAACGTCGTAAGTACGGTTTTTCGTGAAAGAATAAACCTTGGTGGCAAGCATATTTTCCATGGTGCTCGGCACTTTCTTTTTCGCGAACACGACCGGCAACTCCAACAAATAACCCACCATAATGGCAGGCGCAATACCACTTGCTTCAATCGTTAAGATTTTGTTGATTTCTTGACCGGCAAATCGACGAACAAACTCCACAGCCATGGACTTCATCAAAATGGGATCCATTTGATGATTGATAAAGTTATCGACTTTAAGGATGCCGCCGTCAAAGCATTTTCCATCCCTAAGAATGCGCTCTTTTAGTGCTTTCATAACGCCACCGAACGGTTGAAATAAATTGTTGCATTATACGGCAAGATTTGGACTTTATTTAGCGTTTTCAATTCTTTCCTGATTGCTCAACATCATTTTTTAACCAGAGGCTATGACGATGAAGAGCATAATTTTCGTCAATATAGCCACTAAACATTGCTGGCAATAAAAATCGGTTGGCTTTAAAGATAAACGCTGCCATGTGCCCCAAAAAAAGCAAAATCGTCAGAACCATGCCTAAATTGTGCAATTGAGCCAACCAAAAAAGTGCAGGATCCGGCATTTCAATACCGGCGAAATTTTTGAGCGTCTTCAGTAGCCCGGTCACAATCACCAAGGCGAACACAAACACAAAACCCGCCCAGGCCAGACGTTGCTCAGGCAGATATTTTTCCGAAGGGGGTTCGGGCTCACCCGTCACTAGCGCCTTGATGATTTGAATACTTTTTGAAAAGTCGCCTTTTTGGGGAACAATGTCGAAATGACCTTCAAAAGCGTTCACCGCTAGGTGAAAAACGCACAAAAACGTGAAAATCACCGCAAACGCATAGTGCCAAGGAAGGGTTGTGAAGAAATCTGCCGTTGAGGGAAAAAGCGCGGTGATCCCATAGCGCTTGGCAACAGGCATTTGCAAAACACCGGTCACAATCAACCCAAAGCACGAGAGTGCAATTCCCCAATGCACCAAACGATTACGAAGACTTTGGCGATATATCCTCATGACTACTTTTCTCCTGACGACTCGGCGTCTTTTTGTTTTTTGCGCTTAGCCACTAAATACGCAAATGCGACGGCAGCAACCGGCGCTGCCAGCGTTGCCGTAGCCCAACCGGAAGATTTCTCTAACGCAGGCTCTACCGGTTTAAAGTCAGGTCGCCCGTCCACGACAATTGATTTCTTGGTTTTAAGAAGCGCTTTTTGCAACAGGTCAAAAGAAACGGAAGAAACATACCAAGTCGCCGTTCCACCATTTTCATTTAGACCATAAACGTAACGGTCCCTGGCAATCTCTCTGAGTTTAGTCATCGCTTCTTGCAGCGGTAAAAAGATAATCGCCCCGTGAGGACAACTTTCCGCGCATGCGGGAACACTTCCTTTTTGCAGTCGCTCAGCACAAAAATCACATTTATACATCACGCCGCCACCGGCAAATTTCGGCAGTACATCCAAATACAATCCGACGCCTGCTTGACGTTGAGGAATTTGCCACGGGCAAACATCCCGGCACTTGGCTCCCCCGAAACATACCTCGGGGTTAATTTTCACGGCCCCTTCTTCAGTACGATCAATGGCACCGAACGGGCATATTTTCCGACAAGGCGCGTTAAAGCAGTGCATGCAACGCCGAGGGGCAAACACGACCCGACCGTCATCAAGGCTGATTTTTTCAACGAACGTCCAGTTGTAAGGGGTTAGACGATCAATGCGATCTCTGTCATCAGAAAAATCTTCGAATGTTTTCTGTGGCCAATAGGGTTGAAGCGGTTTTTCAGGTTCCGGAAATCGATGTCGGTTTTTCTGTCTGCAAGCTGCCACGCACGCCGGAATCGGTTGATTCTGACAGCCCGTACATCGATCTAAATCAATAATGCTCACCCACTGGGAGTGAGCGGGACGGGCACTGTCGGCTCGGGCAAATGCACCGGTAGCCAGAAAACCCGACAACACCGAACCCATTAAAAATGATCGTCTGTCTGCCATAAAATGAAGATTCAAGTATCTGCGGTAGTACTCTCATCATAAAGAATTTCGGGCTAAGTTTGAATCACGAACTTAGCCCGAAAATGAGAACCGACCGATTGAGATCTGTTTAAATGTAACGGATGACGGACATCACCATCACAGTCACAAAGCCAGCCAAAATCGGCACGGAGGTGCGCTTGACCACTTCAAGCGGATTGACTCGAACGGAAGCTGCCACAATAATCACCACAGCAGCCACCGGCGAAACGGAACGGATCAAGTTCGAGGTGCATTGCATGGGCAATGCCACCATGATCGGATCGATACCGGCATTTTGCGCAATGGACGGAATAAGCTCAATAAAGCTATAAAAGACCGCATTGCCTGAACCACTAATAAAGGTAATCAACGCGGTTATGCCGGAGAAGGCAAACATTAAACCGGCGCTCGCATTTTCTACTCCGGAAATAGAGTTGGAAATCATGTCAATCATGCCCATTGCACGAAGACCGGCCACCATGGTTGAAGCGGCAACAATCAACACAACCACTTGAGAAAAGCCTTCGCCCATTCCCTTAAAGAATAGATTGGCGTCCTTCATACCTTGCTTCACGCCACCCTTCCGGATCAATTCACAGATGAAAGCCAAAGCAAAGCAGAAAACCGTGATTTCAACCAAACCCACTTTCGCATGCTTGAAGAAGGCCCAGAAGAAGATCACCAAAATCAAAGGTAACACCGGAAATAAGGCGTAGTAAACCGGCACACCGGTTAAATCTCGATGCTTGAGTTTACTTTCATCAATTTCACCGGTCACCTTTCCGGCCTGACGCTTATCCATATAGCGCTGCCAGAAATAGTGGGCGAAACCCATGATGATCAAAGCTGGAATGGTAATCGGCGCGTGGTGATAGAACACATAGTCCACAACGTGCTCGAATCCTAAAACACGGGCCGCAACAACGTTATCGCCGCCAAGAGGCGTCGGCACGATCGTGGCAGTCGTTGCGATCACTGCGGCAGCGGTCAAAATGCTCATCCGAGCCGCGCGAAGCACCGGGTAAAGCGTTGCCATCAAAATCACCGCAAGCGAAGATGCACTCGGGATAATGATCGATAGAAGCGTGCCAACCCAAAACACCAACGGAACCAAAACATACGGCGAGTGAACCCGTTCAAGCGGCTTACTGAGAACACGAATCACCATATCGTTTGCACCGATATGAGACATGTATGCGGCAAAGCCGAATAACGTCATAATGATGAGACCGGCATTGGAGTATTGACTGACGAAAAGGTCTTTCACCGCCTTAAACGGATCAACCCAAGCCAAACCGGAAGAGGCTTTGGCGCTCACTGCCGGGTGTCCCAACAAAATCGCGATGACTAATAAGATCAGACCGGTTGCAAATAAAACAACCTTTGCATCGTAGTTTTTCGCAATTGCCCAACCAGCAACTACCAGTGCTACCACGCAAATGAATAATTCGAGCATCGAAAAATCCTCATTAAAGAGAGTGTGGAGAGAATAAAAAGAAAGCCGCCACTATACGTAAGTTCTTTCATCTAAGCAAGAAAAACAAAGGAATCTGCAGGAAACTACTAGAAAAAAGCGATCGGCTTGATTCTCAATTGAATTTGAACTTTTACACGAGAACAGTAATGTGTTGATTTATATATGATTTTATATCGTCAGACACAAAAAAAAGCACGTCTGAACGTGCTCTATTTTTGGTGCCCGGGGAGAGCTTCATATTCACTTATTAATCAAATGGTTAATATGTAAACTCTATTTTTTGTGTAAGTTCTTGTGTAAATTTTTCAGGCACTGGCAATTGTTGAATTTGCACGCATTCGGCTACTTTTGTAACCTAAATACAACGGAATGTTAGCAAATTCAAACAAAGAACATAGGACTTTCATAAGATTTTGTTACGCCACAGCGATTATGTCACGTCACCCACAGCGAATTTGTCACATCCGACAAAGCGACTTTGTCATAGGGGTTGACACAGCGAAAATGTCACCTTCATCTCGCTAAAATAAATCGGCTCATATGTGTCAGGGATTGGAAAAAATCCATGACAGATAAGAAAAAACACATTGATGTTTCGATTATTCAAGCTTATGTAGAAGGTTCAATATCGTTAAAGCAGGCATCCGTTATGCTTGAGCGCACCCCTCGCACGGTTATGCGGATAGCTGCTAAATATCGAGACTTTGGCGCTGATGGTTTAATCCATGGCAACACAGGTAAAGAGCCTCATAACAAGATCGATTCCTCAATCCGTCAAAAGATTCTTGAGGCGATGAGCCGAGAATCATTGCGTCTAATGCCTTACAACTTGGCTGTTCGTTACCTTCGTTATGAGGGCTTGGAAATATCGGCAGAGACACTAAGACGATTATTGAAAGAGGATCCGGTTTTACAGCAGGAAAGAAAGACCTCGTTACATCCGCTAAGACGAAGAAGAGCTCAGTTTGGCGAACTGATTCAACTGGACGGAAGCCCGCACCATTGGTTTGGACCACAAAGGGATCGTGCTTGCTTGATGGTGTTTATCGATGATGCGACCAGTCGAATCACAGCCGCTCAATTTGCTCCTACAGAAAATTCTTTGAGTTATCGGGAACTGATTGAGCAGCATGTATGGCGTTATGGTATTCCATTGGCTTTCTACAGCGATAAACACAGTATTTTCACTCCGGTTGGAGATCATCGGACACTGAGACGAAGTTACCAGCTAACCGATTACGAAAGAGTATGTCGCCATCTTGGAATAGAAACTATTTATGCCCATAGTCCCCAGGCCAAAGGACGAATAGAGCGCTTAAATAAAACTCTCCAAGGACGTTGGCCCCATCAATTTGCCTACGAAGGGATAACCGATATTGAGCAAGCCAATGCCAATATTGATCGGTTTATTGAGCAGTACAACGAGGAGTTTTCTGTTCAAGCACGAGAGGTAACTGACGCTCATGTTCCATTTGGTCAGTCTCGAGAGCATTTGCATCGAATCTGTGCCAGTTGGAGTGAAAAGAACTTGGGGAAAAACTTATCGTTTTCTCAGAACAAAAAACGTTTTGAGGTTTTAATCAAAGAAGAAAAAATGAGATATCGGTACCGACAGGTATTTCTTGTCCATTACGAACGGGAGCAACAATACGAAATTCTGTATCCGCCAACCAAAAGACTGGGGAAATATGTCAGCTTACCGTTTCAAATAACGGACATAAAGTCTGGACAGGAGGTCGTCCGTTATGAGGAGACGAGTAAAACGATCGACTATAGGATCGAAGAAATAAAAAGAGAATCAACTGCCAAAGATTTGTTTGCGAAGCAAAACCAGTAGTTAATTCTCTTTGTTGGAAAATGTTAAACATCCTGACACGTATGAGCAAACGCGATGTGACATTTTCGCTGTGTCAACCCCGTGACAAAATCGCTTTGTCGGATGTGACAAATTCGCTGTGGACTGATGGTGACATAATCGCTGTGGCGTAACAAGGACTTTCATAAGATTTTTTACTTTTTCCATCCGTAATATTCTTGATGGGCTGACGTAATTTTTGCATGATTGTCTGGATCAATTAGAACCATATTAGACGGATCATCAGCACCACCTTCACATAGCGGTTGTATATGGTGGACTTGCCAACCTTTTGTATCACTAATAGAGTGTGCCTCTAAAAAATCATTCCTTGCAGAGTCAGTACGTTGATACTCCCCTTCCTCCATGTGGGTGGTACCTGGTATTTGTCCTTGCTCAGCCAATAACTGAAGATCTTGTGCATCTCCATTGAATACACCGTTTTCAACTCCAGGTAAATAGCAGGCATCTCCTTGAAGTTGGCAGTTGTCACCACCTGGTACGGTATCTCCCATAATTGCACCAGCCGTCACCGAATAAATTCCCATTTGACAAAGACGAGTTAGATGAATTTTGTTCTCATGAGTTAAGAAGTCCTCGTTGTTAACCACAGTTTGATAGCCTGCTTCAACAATGGATGCTCCACTTTCAACAACACCGACAGGACCTTTTACAAGGTTTTCTGCTCGATTTTGAACAATCGATAAAGTTCCCATAAAGTCTCCTGAACAGAGCTTTAAACAACCATTTGCCAAATCTTCAGCTGTTGAAACATGTATCCGTTGGGTAATTTACTTTAATGACATGAACAATTGGTTACAGCCGTGTAAGAATCCCACAACCCACCCTCGCAAATCAAAATTTGTCAGAACGTTGGTCGTTAATGTGAAGCGTGAATGTTCTCACATACTCCGTAACGGCATTGACTGTAAATAAGGACATCTGCCGCCGTGAACAGTACAGGGATCGGCGATCTAACTGTAATGCTCCATAGTGTTCTCGCCCAAACTTTGTTTGCTACAACCGAATTGTTTACAGTAGCTCAACCTCCCAGTTTTTCGCTTGAATCTTGGCATCTAAAACGCGTGTTTCGTAAGCAAGCTTGTCCACGATTTTTTCTTCCTTCTGTACGTCCAGGGGTGTCAATAAGCGGATCTCTTTCTGAGAGTATCGCTTAGGACGGTCAGCCGCTTTTTGTAAGGCTTCACGCAGAATGCTCACTTTGCGAAGGGCAAGGTCACGCTCTGTGATGGCATCGGCAAGAGGCTTGCCATCTAAAAGAGTCGAAGAGTTGGTTTTGTTGATTTTTGAAATCAAAGAGCCCAACTCGGCCAACGTCTCATTTAAGCGGACAATCAGCTCGGCAGGGTCTTCACTAGGCGTATCACCTTCCTGAACCAACACGTTGGCAAAGAGGCGGTCCCGGATACGGGCCACCCGTGTTTGCAGATCCTTTCTTAAAATCAGAGCTTCAGCTAATTTCATGGTCTCTTCCTCTCTCTATTCATTCATTTGGATTCTAGCCTACAAGAGCCTACTTCAGAATTTGATGCACCCGGCTCGCCTGATAAAAGATGAGCCGGACGCCCCCCTCTCTGGGAGATCATGGGTTACTTGAAGTACCACTTGCGGCAGTACGCATACGTTTCAGCAGAAGCAAGCTTGAGCTCATTCTTTTGCCTCTTGTAGTGTGTGAAACAGGCCAAGTCAGGCCAATAGAGCTTGCCCTCTTTTCTCATGGTCCAGCGGATAGAAACATCCAATACAACCGTGGTGTTGTAGCCATCCCAACGGTCAAGGTCTTTGAGTAAAACCTTGAGCTTCATCCGCTCACGCCTACGAAAACGCTTATGCCAACAGCGTTTGTCAGACGCTTCGGAGACATCTCCGCACAAGCCTAAAAACGGCGAGTGTCTGTAAGAGCGACTCATGTCATTTTCCTTCATGTAGTTGAACTTATGACATGGCGCACCTCCTGTAATCATTTGGTTTTGAAGTACCCCGTTATTTCGCATGCCACTTGCGGTAGTAGCGGAAAGCTTCGGGATTCTTCAATTTAAATTCATTCTTTTGACGCTTAAACCAGGTGAAGTACGACAACTCCCTCCAGTAGCGGCGTCCATCCTTGCTCATGCCCCACGTATCGGACACATCCTTGTGGTGGGTGGTGAGGTACCCGTCCCAATGATCCATGAGCTTGACAAGGGTTTTAAGTTTCATGCGTTCACGCCCGCGGAATCGCTTGTGCCAAAGACGCTTGTCGTAGGCTTCGGACTCAACATTGCAAATGCCGACAAAGGGCGAACGTCTGTATGAACGACTCATGATTGTTTCCTTTTAGTGTTGTACCTACGTCATGGGCACCTCCCTATTTGTCTGGTTGATCGTTTATTCCTTGTTAAGCTCATTTGAAGTAGTGTTTAAGGTAGAGCAAAAACCATTCAGGATCATCATTTTTTAGTCTGGCTTTCCCGTTTTTCAACCAAGTTAGATAAGCCAATTTCTTTGAGAAATGGTGATCTTCTTTCAACATGCTCCATTCGTCCGATACCTCAATGGGGAGAGTGGAGAAATACTCTTCCCAGCAGTCAGGATCCCGCACGAGCATGAGCATTTTGGTGCGTTCTGCAGCACGGAGCTTTTTGTGCCAAATGCGCTTTTCTTGCGCCTCCGACATGTTTTTGTTGAAGGCAGAAAACGGCGAATGCCTATGAGAACGGCTCATTTTTAACCTCTTTGAGTTGTTGTAACTAAGTCATAGGCACCTCCTCATCATGTTTACGTTGATGTTTGATTGTTAAAGATTAGACTCCAACCATTTCCGTTCTTCTTCCCGGCGGCGTTTGGCCATGTCCGAAATGTAGAAGAACACCCGTTGGCTTCCATCGTCCTCACACTTTCCCAGATCTTTGGGCAGCCACTTCAGCAGGTCTTTGCGCTTAAAAGGCAGACGGATACCGTAACTAAATTTCAGATCTTCAAGAGCCGGGAAGACATCAGTGTTGCGGTCAATGATTTCATAGAGTACATACAGATCCTTCAATTTGTGATTCTCACGAAGCCAACGGTGGTACAACCGTTCCGTGGACTCGAGCGTTTCCAAAGAGTAAGCCCTCATGAAATGAAACAAAGCGCTTTGTTTCTTAAAAATACGGGCCTCTCTGGTCGGCTGAGGATCATATTCCATGAGCCTCTGCAAGTTTCTCCACTCTTTCTTAGAAAGCTTGATCTTAGAGCCTGAACTCTGTGCGCAGTAAAGAGGATCGTGGTAATGCCAAAAGAGGGAATCCTTCCATTTGCGCAAGATCCGAAGCGCAAGATGTCTATTTTTCCGAATCTTCATCTCTTATTGTCCATGTCAAAGGAACAAAGGGTTTGTTTCGGTCAATCAGGGGATCAACCTGTCCTTCCCAGTCAATGAAGGAACCGTCCGTTTCCAGCTTTACGCCAAATTTGTCCTCCAATGCCCAGACGCGTTCGCGATAAGTGCGGCGGGTCTGGTTGATGAGGTCGCCCTCAATATGAGCGTTGGTTAAACCCAAAATATGGGCAATCCGGATCCAGTGCTGCCACTCGGACTCAAAATAAGGAAGCTTTATTTCAGCAGAAGGCCTAAACGCGGCTTCCCAACGTCCCTGTTCATCTGTTCCGATCTGACTCCATTGAACCAAGGGGTAGTACACGGTGTGGTCTTCGAACCGGTGGGACAGTGCGCTCTGAGGCACCTGTTGGCATACCGCCTGAAGGTGTTCTTTATGGGTATCAGACCACTTTGAATTTTCATCCGTTGATTGCGTCATTGAGATGCAGAAACCGGAAAACAAAGCAGACTGAATCGTGTGATACACAAAGGCCAAAAGCGTTTGCGCGTCCGGATCTTCAGGTTGGGTGACGGTACCATCGGAGAGCGCACGCAATAAGGGCAGTTGATTGTCAAATTCAGAGGCTGTCATTCCATCGGGGATTTTTCGTCCTCCTTCACCTTTGTCCATGTTAAGCTCAAACGACCGCATCGTCTGGGCAAGGAGCTTTTCGAGAACACAGCTCCACTCTTCGGCTTTTTCATCGTTATTAAATTTCAAAATCCGTGGGTGCAGAACATTCATTTGAAAGTGTTTTTCAAATGCCTCCACTTCTTCTTTCAGACTCGCTTCAACCGCCGCAGGCTCTGATGAGGGCGCTTGAATTAATTGGCCCGCCAAATGCCATTTCTCCTCATTGGAGAGCTCACGCTTGAGCATTTGCCTCAGATCGGAATCGGTCTCTAGCGTCAAAAGCCAACGCTTTCCGTCCTCAATCATGGATTCATGGAATCGGGGGAAAAGATATTTATTGAAGGACACTCCGTTTTCAGATTCAATAATCGCTGTTTCAAGAAGCTGACGCACAGCAGTAAGCAGAACCTCTTTGTTGGCATGCAAATTAGGATTGGTTTCTTCATCAGGAATGTAGTAATCCACCTTCAGGGCCTCGTGGTCTGAGTACTCCAAAGGGATATGCTGAATAATCAAGGCCAACAAGAACTGAACCCAACGGTCATTCTTGACACGTACTTTCAAATGATCGCTAATGTCAATGTAGCGCTCTAACATGTGTTCTTTCTTCATAAATTGTAGTGATCCCAATATTCAAAGTCTTTGTTTCTATCGAGCAGTGGATCGACATTGTCCGGCCAAGGGAAATTGCCTTGAGTGATACTCAATTTGACACCATAGTCATCTTCCAGAGCCCAAACGAATTTCCTAAATTCCTTTCGGATTTGATTGATGAAATCGTGTTCCAACACACTTTCCACGGTTCCGATGATCTGACCAATCTTGAACCAATGAAGCCACTCGTCACATGGCTTAATTCCAAGCGTTGTGCCTTCGAAACGAACTTGCCAACGTCCCTGTTCATCTTCACCAAATTCGCACGATTCAATAATGGGCTTTACAACCATCTTGTCTTTGAGGATGTGGGTTTCCGTTGTTTCAGAGAATTGTTGGCCAATCGTTTGCAAGAAACGGATATTCTTATTGGACCATCTTGAGCCTTTTTCGGTTGACTGGGTCAAGGTAAACGAAAAGCGATGTTCTTTTGCCTGATGCACGCTGTGGAAGTAAAAGGCAAGCAGGGCTTGAGCATAAGGATCTTCAAGCCGGGTAAAGAAAGTCACGGGGGCTGCCGGGGCCAACTCAACATTTTTCATAAAAAGAAGCTGCATCTGACCGGAAGCCTTTAACGTCCGCTCTTTGTTGTAGTCCTCAGGGGTTTCGCGGATGCTTTTTTCCATGTCGCCAATCACATCGGTGTACATCTTTTCATCGCCCGCGCGGGATTCATTCCAACGCATCACTCGCGGGGGATAACTGATCTTCATTTCGAACTCATTCTCAAACGCATGGAAAGCATGGCGTAATTCTTTTTCAATGATTTCGGGATTGTCTGATGTTGATCCAATGAGCTGACTGACTAAATGCCACTTATTCTCGATGGTCATCTGCCGTCTTAATTGGTCAGCTACGCCTGGTTCCCATTCAATGCGTAGAACTTTCCAACTCTTTTGGGTGCTTTCATCGAATTCGTGCAAAAGCGGTTGCGGGTGCGAACAATCAGTGGCTAGTTCTGTCTGTAAAAGCCATTGAATAGAACGCAGAAGCTCTTTTTTCTTGGCGTGAAACTGGGTGTTGCCTTTGGTACCGGGTACGTAATAGTGGAGCACTAGCGAAAACCAGGGCGCGAGATCCTGGTCCATGAATTGAGTGAAGGCCGCCAACAGAGTACGGGCGACGCGGTCCTCCGTGACGTTAAGACAGAGATGATCGGAAACACGAACAACGGCCATCGTAAACCCTCCTTAAAAGTGGGAGAAGGGGTCAAAAGTGTCATTGTGAGTGATACTGAAAGGGTCATTTCCGATGTCATGAATCCCGAAGTCATCGTGTTGGTAGAGAGGATCCATGGGGGTGTCGTGGTAAATGTTTTCCGGTAAGTACGAATACACGGGATCGGTGATGTGATCCATCAAGTCATTATGAGTGATGCCGGAAATATCGTTGTGTCCAAAAATATCGTTATCAAACAAAGAATCAAACATACCGCCTCCAAAGTTTGTCTATTGGAGACGAGACAATCTTAAGGTCCGTTTCTTAGTTTCCTCAAGATCTCATGGTCAAGAGCAAACATCTCTTCTTCCAAATCGAAAGAATCAATCTGGTCTCGTTCCAACAAACGTAATAGCCTATTGGCTGGTCCTGTCGGTACGGACTTCCCCGTTTCCCATTTGTCCACGGTACTAACGGAGACATCCAAAAAATCAGCGAACTCTTCACGTGTCATGGCAAGTTTTTGACGGACTGCCACGATTTGTTTTTGAGAAATAGAAGCCCGTTTACCGACTTTTTTCTTCAAGACGCCCTTTTCTTTCAGCCGGCCAACAACATCAAGCATGGCGAAATGAACCAACCTGTCTCGGGGTTTTTCGGTCAGCACTTGAGGTTCATTGCCGGATGGTCTCATCATTTCAGTCACATTGGGCCAATACAATTGGACATGGGTCATCGCGACACGGGCTAGAGGAGGTAGGATTTCCTCCGGTTCCTTTTCCCACCGCGCGATTGTCGCTGCATCAATACCCAATATGGTTGCCAGTTCAAATTGAGTCAATTGCATTGCCTCACGGAAGTCAGCAACAGCCTTCCCATTCCATTTTGGCCAAGCCATAAAACCTCTGTAGATCCGGTAGAGCTGCCAACTTTCATTGGAAACGTCGCCCCGGGCCAACAATTTATTAACTTGTTCGTACGACAAGTTTTTTAACTGTCCCAATTGCATTTTTCAATTCCAAAGCAGAAACTGGCTAAATTTTATCAATCATTTCAACTCTGGTCGTCCTAGTAGGACAATCAACGGGAAATAGTAGCTTTTCTCGCCAAAAATATAAAAAATGCAAATCTAAAACAGAAATTTTCTGTACAATTGGATTATACATTTTTCAAGTCAAAAACGGAAATAATGTGTTTAAGAGATTTAAATTAGAAAATCCTCGGAGGTTGTATGACCGGGACTGAGAAATTATTGATTTTTTGTGAGGGACAAACAGAAGTTAACTATTTGGGGGAGTGGGCAGATGAATGCAAAGTAAGAACTCAAGTAAAAATTACGCGCTGTCAACACAATGAGCCCTATTTAATGTTGAAGGAAGCCGTCAAAGAATTTCTTTGGGCAGAGAAAATGAATGAACCCTACTCCGAAGTCTGGATCGTGTACGACCGGGACGAACACGAAACTTTTCACCGGGCGGTTGAGACATCCAAACTTTTCCCCTATCTGCGTTTATGTTGGACAAACCCGTGTATTGAAGCATGGTTTTTGATGCACTTCACCATACTACCGAACTTGCCAAGATCTCAAAAAGTGGTGATAGACCGGCAGGAAAACTACATTGATGGTCAACCCCATTTGGAAAAAATAGTCACCACAGTCGAGCTTGTCGTTAATCCGCAATATATGTTTGATTCGTTAAGGCGGAAATGGCAAGACTATTCAAAGACAAGCACGAAATACTTAAAAACGCTTCGATCCAAAATGGATCTCGCCCTCGAACAATGCACCCAAACAGACTTGCACCAAGACGTATTCGCATTTGGGAGCTTAATGCCGGAAGTTTTAACAGCCATTGCCAAATTAGCGACTCAAGATGAAATGGCTGCAGAAGAATTTGTTGGTCATAAATGGTTTGAGTACTGCGAACAAAAGCGCCTTGAAGCTCAATTATTTTCACCAATAAATCATCAAAACTAGTTTCTTAAAGGAGAATGAAATGAAACGAGGCTTATCTTTGTTACTTTCAGCTATTTTGTGTTCAGCATCCATCATAGCCGGTGCTGCTGATAACAAAGTTTTAAATGAAATTGTTATTGGAGAGACGGTCATTGATGACTATCTTCAATCCCTTGACAAAAAAGGTTGTCAGTACGGTACTAAAAATTGGGCAGCCGGTTTGACTGCTTATTCAGTCAGTTCCGTTTGTTATAACCTCCCAAAGCTTGAATCGGTAAATGTTATTCCGGGGTTAGATAAAAAGGTCATTTTTGTGGAAATTGTTTACCACAAAGACATAGCGGGTAAAACCTTCATGACATATTTTGATGCGCTTAAAAAGAATTACGGCTCTCCTGTCTCGGAGAAAATTCCTTTTGTCGGTAGCAAGCGGGTCGAATTTAAGGCAGGCAACTTCAGCATTTTACTTAACGAGGCTCATTTTGAACCGACAGGGATTGTTTTGTTTATGCCTGCAAAGATTTGGGACCAAACAAAACAAAAAGAAGCCGAGCAAAAAGCTAACGATAAAAAAGATCTTGAAACACTTCTCTAAAGGGCTAATTTTGCTATCGGAAATATCCATTTCCGTGACTTGTGGAGCCAAAAATTGATTGTTACCGGAAAGAGTCTTTTGGGAGAAAAATGGTGAACACAGATGTTTTGGTATTGGATTATTCGCCGAATGGGAAACTCGCCACAGAACGATCAAAAAGTCAAAATCCTGCTCTTCTTTACATGATGACTCTCGGGACAAAACAGTCACGGGACAAGGTCGGTCAGCTTTTAAATCATTTGGCAAGAATTTTTGGTTATGCAGATTGGCTATCAACGCCGTGGGAGAAAATCCGTCAACCTGAGTTATTGGCTTTGAAAACCAAATGGGAAATTGAAAAGAAGTCGCCGGCAACAATCAATTTGGCTTTATCCGTATTGAAAGGCGTGGCTCGACAGGCTTGGATGGCAAATTTGATGACCGATCATGAGTTCACAGTCATCCAAGCGATCAAAGGCGCAAGGGGTTCTCGTGTAACTAAGGGGCGAGCTTTAACACCGGTTGAGTCTTCACGGCTCATTGTCGGTTGTGAGATGAAGTCTGATACTAAGGGAATCCGTGATGCCGCCATTATTGCCTTGGGAATCGGTTGCGGTCTCAGAAGATCGGAGATTGCCTCATTGAGAACTTCGTCTCTGAATCCCAAAGAACAGTCCATTCTTGTGATGGGCAAGGGGAACAAAGAACGCACTGTGTACTGCTCGGACGCAGTTTGGCAGAGAGTGATTCGTTGGAAAGAAGTCCGTGACGAAGTTCTCGGAGTGGAGGAGCTGTTTTGTTCCATGTCCAAAGGTGGAAAGCTCAATCCTTCAAAGAGCTTGACAGAGGATGCAATTTTTAAAATCTTGCGTACCAGAGCGAAAGAATTTGGATTGGAAGTTTTCGCGCCCCATGATTTGAGAAGAACCTACGCGACTCGACTCTTTGAATTAGGGGGCGATGTAAATGTGGTTCGTCAAGCCATGGGACACGCCAGTATTCTTACAACGCAACGTTATGACAAACGTGGAGAGGAAGCCGTTAAGCAACTGTCAAAACAATTAAATATTTAATCGTTTGAATACTTCATGCCGCCGACAAAGAAATTCCCTGTTAAGGGAATCGTTAAAAAAAATGTGATAGTAGAGTTGGTATTACGTGAAACAGAGGTTGTTTCACATGTTGAACGAGTAATAGTTATGTCGAATTTAAACAAAGCAGCCACTGTAAAACTAAAGGGAACGATTATTTTTTATGACCGGACAAAAGGATTCGGTTTTGTAAATGGATCTAATGGTCAACGTTATCATCTAGGGTTTAATGCCATCACTGGCGAATGGATTCCAGTTGCTGGAGATCGTGTTGAATTCATAGTATCCAAGCGTTTAAATAAACAGGGACAGGCTCAAAGCATTGAAACTATTGAGTTACTTTCTCACGGTGATGTGCAGGATAACGGAAAGGAGCTTTGCCCCCATTGTGGAAAACGCGTAAATCCTAGAATGACTTTTTATCGTGGAGCCCCCTGCGCGTCCTATTGCCCTTTATGTGGAGGGAAAATTAAGCAATTTATGAAGGTCAATAATGCAATATTTTGGATTACTGTGGTTTTAATATGCTCAATATTTGTTTTAATTCCTGTGTCTCAAATTCTTTCATAAAAGACGCTTTTTTGACTTAAAGAACGCAATTAGATTATTAAGTGAATGACTAAATCTTCCAAAATCTTTCAAGCTTAGCCCTTTCACATTAAGGTTTTGAGCAGATTATTATCTGTGATTGAATAGTTTCTAGCTTTCTTAAGCTGTAGCTGCTTGGATTAGAAATGTCTACCCTTTCAACTTTTAGGAATACGTCTAAATGATTAACGAGCTCTTGCATTTCAGGTTCACAAAATAGAACATTCTCGGGATTAAAAATATATTGTCCGGCAAATTGGATATTTTCGTAATCGTTGACCTCTGGATTAACCCATAAACATTGCCACAAGCTTAAAAAATCTTGTACCAGCGTTTCTTGGACTGAATACTCCTTATAAGCAGGCATCAGCCACCACACACAAAGAGCCTGAGCCACAAATGGTATCTGGCGTGCATCAAAATAATCTGAATTTTTATTGATTGCCTTCGGATAAATATCACTCAGAATAATTTTTAAGAGTAATCGCAATGACTTCAATTCATAGGTACTTTCAGCACAAAAATTTCCCACCCACTTGTTTCTCAAGGATCTCAATTTGGAGTGCAGCAAAAATAAATCTGTTTTTTCATTGATTGCTCCGTTATTCACTACTGATACAACCAAGGGATTATCAATTAGGTTCTTCGAGAAATCGAAGATAAAAGGCCAGTATCCCTGCATCCGCTCTGATTTAAACCATGAGATTACCTCAGCAATTGCCAAATCGTCCTTTGTTCGATCAATAGATGGCATTGGCTCTGCCTTTAAAATTGCTATTTTGTACAGCTTTCCTCCACTCTCATTACCATATAGTTCTTCCAAAATAGTTAGACAAGTTTGAACTTTTTCCGCTTCAGTGAAGTCAAATAAATCAACGAGTTCTTTTGTGAATAATGCGACTGTCAAATCTCGGTTATAAAGAGGAACTGAACCCTTGGGTCGATCAATGTATTCAAACCGACCAAGGAGAGCTTTAACATTATTAAATATCCATCTAACTGTTTCTTGATAACTCATTATTAAACCCTAGCGAACTCGCTTGATCTGACCCGTTGTATTGTCCATACGGTAATTCATAATATCGCCAGCCACAATGTGCTCCGCCACAGCAATCGCCGTATCCCGATCAACCATGAACCACTCCGTAGGCTTGTAGGCAACGCCCTTTGAGCTAATCAGAGTCATATTCAAACGCTGTTTAGCCAAAAAAGCATGAATCAAATGCTCCACCTTTTGAGGATTAAGGTTGTAACAATCCAAGGAAGCCAAGATTTTTACCGGAGCCTCTAAATAAGTCGGATCATTTTCAGCATTCTTAATGCGCTCTTCTACCGCTTGACTGGAATATCCGATCTTGACCAATCGACCTTGAAGCTTCAGGTTAACGAGAGCTGGAGCTTTGGTTTCACTAGCCAAAATGTATATGCAGCCGGTTGGTTTGTCTTTATGCGACAAACCTTGCAATTTACGTGTAACTGACTCAGCGTCCGGAACAATACGCCGACCATTAGGATCTTTGTAAAGAGCTCTAGCTAATGAACGCTTGAGGATGTTGGTTTCAATGCCATTTTCAAATATGACCCGAAGACGTGGATTTTCTCGTGCTGACGTTTCTTTTGTATCTTCAATAACCGAATCCACAAAGCAAATTAATCCACTCAGAATGAAGAAATCGCCAACTTCGACCTGTTTTTCACTCTTAAATCGGGTCACCTCTATCTTGCGATTAATAATGTCTCGTTGAGTGTCCTGGAACAACTTTTCAAAGTTGTAGAAATCTTCACAGGGTTTCCTAGAGGCAATTTCATCCGGCCAAACACGATCTTCAGCTGATTGCTTAGAAACGTGCTGAATTTTCAGAATAGAAGGGTCAACATCGTCAAGCAAAGGATTGGAACTATTGAGAATGTCATCCAATGAACTGACGCTAGATGTAGCATTTGTCGTCTCAGTAACCTTCACCTTCTCAACATTAAGAAGGCCATAGCAATCCAAATCCTTAACCTGTGCAGCATTAACCGGATTATTTCGATATGCCATTAATCTGGCTGCCAACATTTTTTCTGACAGATTGGTGGCTTTTAAATCCGGTGCCCTGCCATTTTTAGTTCGGAAATCAACAATTTCCTGGAAAGCGCTACGAACCTTTGACTGAACCGGCGCAGTCTTAGGCTTTGCCGGCTGAACATCAGCCAACAAACCTAATGAATCAAATGCACCGCCATTTAAGATGTCGTCTAAACAAGTTGGTACTTTACGTTCCATAACCCTGCCTTCTTATTGCTGTTGAGCTGCCAGACGTTCTGCTTTTTTCATCTTGATAAAAGCTAAAGCTTCGGCAAGACGTTTTTCATACGGATCGTTGGAGGTGATGGAAGGGGGAATTCCATATTCCTTTACAAATTCTTCTATATTTGGCCACAGAAGAACAGCTTCATTTTCATCCATGCCGGATCGATTGGAGACCACAATATCCTGAATGGTTTTCAGCATCGGAGCATTAACCGATTTAGACAAGATCTCATAGGCTCCTTGGAAAGGATTAATTTGGGCAATCAGGTCGATATCCAACTTCTCAATGTTGACGAACTTTTCTCCAACCTTTAAGAATTGAGAGGCACCTTTTTGAGGTTCACGTTCTCGTTCATCTGATCTTTCAGTGTCTTCTGACCCTTCTTCCGTGGTTTCTTCGCCACCCTTGGGATCATGAATTACCACACCGGGAGGCAAATCTTTTTCATCAATGAGTCCACCATTGGAGTGAATGACCATTTCCGTTTGAGCTGCAGAGGCAACATGTTTTGCTTCTTCAGGAGTTAAGTCTGGATAAAGTCGAGTGACGATCTTAGGAATATCCACTTCTGTGAAAAGTTTTGGTTGTTGCTCTTCGACAATCATCGGACCAACAGTCTTCGTGTCTTGAATAACTGCTGTGATAACGTCTTGAACTCCACCTTCCTGGAGAATCTTTGCTACTCGTGGAGAAACAGGATTATCAGTGTCTTCAATAATGACCGTTCCCGGTGGAATGACTTCCTTCACTCCGATTAGCGAGCGAGGTTTAAAGGTAATGTTGGGAGCTAAGACCTGTTCCATTAAAAGAGAAACGGTAATGGCCTTGAGCATATTATTGACTGACGTTTTCACGTCTTCGTCTTCAGCATCCGGCTGAGCAATTAAATTCGTGAACTGGGCATGAGTTTTGCCGACGCAATCTCGGGTTGCACGACCGATAATCTGAATGATTTCTGTGAGTGATGAACGGTACCCAACAGTTAATACGTGCTCGCACCACGGCCAGTCGAAACCTTCTTTGGCCATGCCCAAAGCGATGATGATGTCCATTTCGTCCTTCTCTTTGATGTTTCGAAGGTACTGAAGAACATTGACGCGGATAGGGGAGTCGTTCACAAGGTCAGCAACCTTAAGAAGCTTGCCAGCTTTGGTGCGCACTGTAAAAATGCCGGTATCAGGATCTTGGCTAACAACTTTCCCAATCACATCTATGATCCGGTCAACCTCATCGAGCTTGAGGCCAGTGGACTCCATGGCATTGACATTTGGGATATGAACGATTGTCTTCTTGTCCAGATCCAACACTTCTTTAATAGCGTCAAAATAACGCCCTTGATAAAAGTGATGACCAATCCCTAAGGACTTAAGGTACTTGTAGCCGTTTAACTGTTCGTAGTAAGTGTAAGTGACTTGTGTAAATTTGGCCTCATCTTCCGGGCGGAGAATAGGCACGGCGTCGCCTCGGAAATAGGAGCCGGTCATCGCCACAATATGGGCGGTTGATCGATCCATCAAATCATCAATGATTCTGCCGAGAATATTGCCTTCCTCTGCGGATGTGTGATGGAACTCATCTATGGCAATCAGAGTTTTATTAAATAACTTGGGATCGGCGATTTTTTCATAGGCAAATCGGAAGGTGGCATGCGTACAGATTAAATAATGCGCATCCTTGTCCTTCATGAAAGCTTTGACCTGATCAACCTTACCGTCGCTGCCCGGTGTGCAAAGGTTGTATTCTGGATCAACATGCCAATCAGCAAAGAAACCGGATTTCATTAATTCAGTATCTTTGAAAGAACCGCCAATTGACATTTCTGGTACAGCAATGATGACTTTTTCTAGTCCTTGTTTCATAACCTTATCCAAGGCTATGAACATCAAAGCACGTGACTTACCCGAGGCCGGAGGTGCTTTAATCAGAAGGTACTGAGCATCTCGCTTTTCATAAGCAC